>JAZKSB010000029.1:0-15863 GCA_036626315.1 Halobacteriales archaeon | reverse complement strand
GGCGGCGGCGACTTGGTCCCGCGGGGAGCGGTCGAGGCCTTACAGTGCGTTCAGCGCGAGCGCGACGCCGGCGGCGGAGGCCGCCGACGACCCGAGCCCCGACGACGGCCGGACGCCCTTGTCGATTTGGATCCGCGCAGGGGCGTCAAGCGCCCGGGCGACGGCGCCGGCGACGTTGTCCTCCGGGTCCTCGGGGATGTACTGTGCCCCCGCGCCGCTGACATCGATCGTGGTCTCAGAAGTGCGCTCAGCACGGACGATGTCCGCGGGCCGCTCCAGAGCGGCGCCGAACACGTCGAACCCGCTCCCGAGGTTGGCGCTGGTCGCTGGGGCGCGGACGGTGACCATATCCCGGAGAGACCCGGTCGGGACAAAAAGATGGCGAGCGACCTCGCGGGATGGGGATCCATCGACCGACTACCGGTGGCGCCTCCGGAGCGTTAGCGTCGAGACCGCCCGTCGATAACCGCCGAGCGGTCGCGGATGCCGTGCGCCCGCCTCGGCGGTGCAGCCTCCACATACTGTTAGACGTGAAACAGGTCATGTTTCCGTCGCCGTCGAGCGGATGGGTGGGTCGTCACTCCGCCCGGCCGTCGGGGTCGTCCGCAAGGCACATTCACCCACCCCCACAATCCGGAGCCATGATCGGCATCGTCGGGGGCGGCGTCGCCGGACTGGCCGCCGCCTATCGCCTGCAGGAGCGCGGCCACGAGGTCACGGTGTTCGAGGCCAGCGACGACCTCGGGGGACTCGCCGCCGGCTACGAGACGGCGGGCGACCCCATCGAGAAGTACTACCACCACCTCTCGAAAAGCGAGGAGGCCATCGTCGAACTCGCCGAGGACCTCGGCCTGGGCGACCGCATCGAGTGGCGCTACAAGTCCGACGCGTTCTACGCCGACGGGGTCGTCCACCCGATGGACAAGCCCTGGGAGATCGCCGCCTACCCCTACCTGTCGCTGTACGACAAGTTCCGGCTGGGGATGCTCGTCCTCGAAATCGACGTCCGGGGCGGCGTACCCGACCGCGACGCCTACGGGGACATCACCGACTACGAGGACGTCACCGCCGTCGAGTTCGTCCGCGAGCACACCACCGAGGGCGTGTTCGAGAACTTCTGGAAGCCGCTTCTGGCCGCGAAGTTCGGCTCTCGGATGGACGAGGTCTCGGCGGCGTGGCTGCTGGGCCGCATCAAGTTCCGCGGCGAGCGCGACCTGCTGCGCGGCGAGCAACTGGGCTATCTGGAGGGCGGCTTCCAGGCGTTCGTCGAGGCGTTGCTCGAGGCGGTCGGCCGGGACGCCGTCGAAGCCGGGGTGCGAGTGACCGACCTCGCATTCGAGGACGGCGCCGTCTCGGGGCTGACCGCGGAGACGGAGGCCGGCGACCGGACCTACGACGTCGACGGGGTCGTCGTCGCGGCGATGCCGAACGTCCTGGAGTCGCTGACCGGCTACGTCTCCGACGTGGAGTTCCAGGGGACGGTCTGTTCGGTGTGGTCGCTGTCGGAGAGTCTGACCGACACCTACTGGCTGAACTTCCTCGACCGGGCGCCGTTCGGCGTGTTCATCGAGCACACCAACTTCGTCCCGCCGGAGCGGTACGGCGGCGAACACCTCTACTACACCGCCAGTTACGTCCAGGACCCCACGGAGGACCTCTGGCGGATGAGCGACGCCGAACTGGAAGCCCACTGGCGGGACGGCATCGCCGACCTGTTCCCCGAGTTCGATCCGGAGATGGTCAACTGGGTCGAGACGGCCCGCAATCCCCGGACTGCACCGGTCTACGAGACCGGTTACCTCGACACCGTGATCCCGTACGACCTCTCCTCGGCGGTCGCGGACGGCGTCTACTACGCCGGAATGGCGAGTCGTGCCCAGTACCCCGAGCGCAGTCTGAACGGCGCCGTCGAGGCCGGATTCGCCGCGGCGGACGCCGCCGCGAACCGGTCGTAGCCGCCGTCACGGTCCTGCTCGCGACGTGATTCCCCGGGGATATTTCGCACGCTGCCGTCCCGTCCCCCGACGCGCAAACTGTTTCGGCGTCGCCACCCTACCCCGAGCCGATGGCGACCGAACTCGCGGACGGCGTGTGGTGGTTCGACCTCGGGCGGGTCAACGCGTACCTCTACGAGGCCGGCGAGCCCGTGCTGGTCGACGCGGGCACCCCTGGAAGCGCGGCGGCGCTCCGGGACGGTATTGAGGCGGCGGGCCACCGGCCCGAAGACGTCGGCCACGTCCTCGTGACCCACTACGACGTCGACCACGTCGGCGGCCTCGAACGGCTCGACGACGCGATGGACGCGACGGTGTACGCGCGAGCGCCCGGCGTGGAGCATCTCCGGGGAGCGGCGAATCCGTCGGTCACGACCCTGAAGGGGATCTCCCAGCGGTTCATGGGGCTATCGGTGGCCGCCCCCGAACTCCCGGTCGAGTCGATCGACGACGGCGACGAGGTGGCCGGCCTGACCGCGTACGCGACTCCCGGCCACACGGCCGGGCATACGGCGTTCGTCGACGCACAGGTCGCGTTCCTTGGCGACCTCGTGGTGGGCGACCACGGCCGGCTCGACGTTCCGCCGTGGTACCTGAACCGCCACACTGCCGCCGTCCGGGAGTCAGTTCGGTCGCTCGCCGAGCGGACGCCGCCGTTCGAGGTCGCGGCCCCCGGCCACGGCGATCCGCTGCCTGCAGACGGTCACGAGGCGCTGTCCGCACTCGGCGCGGGGACGGCGTAGCTCCTCGCCCAAGCGGAGGCCGTCCATGCGAGCACGCGGATTCGGGTCACCGGGCTGGATCGGGGGAACCGCCGTGTCAGCCGTCCACACGTCTCCCGTCGGGCGAGATAGCAACCATCTTTAACCCTCCGTTCGCTACCTTCGAACCATATGGCCCAATCCCACGTGATCATCGGTGACGGAATCGCCGGGTCGACGGCCGCCGAGACGATACGGGAAGAGTCCCCCGACGCCGACATCACCGTCATCACCGACGAGGGCGAACCTCTCTACAACCGCATTCTCATCAAGGAACACGCCAAGGGCAAACTTCCCGAGGCACCCGTCGCAATCCACCAGGAGAACTGGTACGAGGACCGGGACATCGACCTGCAGTTGAACACCTTCGTCACCGGCGTCGACATCGACGCCCACGAGGTCTTCACCCACGACGGCGACGTCTACGAGTACGACAAACTGCTGATCGCGACCGGCGGCACGCCGACGGACCTGAAGAGTTTCGGCATCGAGAACAGCGACGGCGAGGGGATCCACCACTTCTGGACGTTCCAGGACGCCCGCGACATCCGGGCCCACGCCGAGGAGGCCGACACGGGCGTCGTCGTCGGTGCGGGGCTTCTGGGCATCGACTTCGCGGCGACGTGTGCCTCACAGGACGTCGACGCGAAGTACCTGATGCGCGGCAACCGGTGGTGGCGGTACGCGCTGAGCCTGGATGGCGCGGAGATCATCCACGAGGGGCTCCGGCGCAACGGCGTCGAACCCGTCTTCGAGAGCGGCGTCGACCGGTTCGTCCTCGACGACGACGGCCACGTCGAGGCGACGATCGACGCCAACGGCAACCGCCACGAGAGCGAGTTCGTCGGCGTCGCCATCGGGCTGGACTTCAACGTCGAACTCCTCGAGGACACGCCCGTCGAGGCTGACTCGGGCGGGATCGTCGTCGACGAGTACATGCAGACCAACGTCGACGACGTCTACGCCGCCGGCGACATCACCCGCTTCTGGGACACCATCATCGACGACCGCGCCCAGAACGGCTCGTGGGGCTCGGCGAAAGAGCAGGGCAACGTCGCCGCCCGGAACATGGTCGCCGATGACGAGGAGGAGGAGTTCCGGTTCGTCTCGTCGTACTCGATCACCCACTTCGAGATCCCGTTTCTCTCGTTCGGCCACGCGACCGAGGGCGAGGAGTACGTCGAGCGCAAGTACAGCGAGACCGAGTACCGCCGCATCGCGCTCCAGGACGGCCAGGTCGTCGGCGGCGTGCTGATCGGGGACCTCTCGCCACAGCAGAAACTCAAGCAATGCATCCGTGACGAGTGCCACGTCGGCGACGATCCCGAGGTGCTGCTGGAGGAGGACATCGACCTGGACAAACTGGCACCGGCCCAATAGACGCTCGACCGCAGACGCCGTTTCCTCGCCCGCGTCCGTTCGGCACGCGCAGGTTACCTTCCCGTCGTCGCGGTGCCCCCGGCGAAGGACTTATACGCTACGAGTGATATGTTAACGATGGACATGGCAGTTGGTGACACGGAGGGTCCGGGCGTGCGACTCCGCGAGACCCCGCCGACGAACGGCGACCGGATTCGGGACTTCGACCAGCTCGACGGCGACGAAACGCGTGCGTTCCTGCGGCTCTACCGCGGCGAGCAGGCGGAGCCGACGATCGATCCCGGGACCGTAATCTCGTTCACCGACTACTACAGGGTCGAACGCCGCTGACCCGCCGGCGGGTTCCGACACCGTTTTGCGCGGCGGCGGCGGACTGTTCACCATGGACGGCGGAAGCGGCGGAATGACCCTCGCATTCGAACTCGACGCGCTGCAGCAGCTCGCGGAGCCCGACGCGGTGTTCCAGGACGCCAGGCGCTGGAGCGACTACGTCGGCGTCGTCTCCGCGGAGCCGACCTACGTCATCACGAACTTCACGCGCAAACACCGCATCCGACAGGACTTCTTCTCGGGCCCGCAGGACAAACGGGACACCCTGGAAGGCGTCAGAGACCAGTTCGACACCGAACGCTACGTGTACGTCGGCACCGGCGAGGAGGACCGGCGACTCGCCGACGACGCCGGCTGGGAGTATCTCCCCGTGGAGGACGCCGCAGAGGCCGCCGACTGGACGCTGGGCGAGCCCGACGAGGCCGGCGCCGTGGCCGAAGGCGACCACCGCGACGACTGGCCCTGAGGGGGGCCACAGGTCTTTGGGCCCGCACGCCGAACCGCCACCAATGTCGGGCGAGGACGGGGCGCCGGGCACGGCGGAGGACTGGACGCCGGCCGACGGCGTCGGCTCGGACCGAGCGTATGGGACCGAGCGGGATGCGTCTGCTGGCGGATCTGACGCGTCCGCTGACGGATCTGATGGGTCCCTCGGCGGATCTGATGGCCCCGCCGACCGTGACGGGTCCGGCAGCGGCGGGAACCTTCTCGCCCGTCTCCGCCGGCTTGCGGGAGCGACCAGATTCCGGCGGTGGTTCCGCCTGCACCTGGCGCTTGCAGTCGCGCTGTTCGTGCTGGGGCTGGCGCCCGGCCTGCTTCTGGGCGCGGCACTCCCACCCGCGGACGGTGCCGGAGTCGGCACCCTGCCCGCGTCCCCCGTGTTGCCCGGCGAGTTCACCACCGAGGCCATCTTTCTCAACAACATCCTGGCCATGACAGTCAACGCCGCCGGCGTAGTGACGCTGGGCGTGCTGTCGGCGCTATCGCTTCTGGTCAACGGCTTCATCGTCGGGCTGGTGCTCGCGCTGGCGGGCGAGACCATCGGATGGGGAGTCGCGGTCGCGCTGGTGGCCCCACACGGCGTGCTGGAACTGCCGGCGTTTTTCGCGACGTCGGCAGTCGCCTTCCGGATCAACCACCGGGCCGTCAGGTGGTTGCTGGGCCGCGACGGCGAACCGCTCACCCGCGTCGAACTGTTCGAGGTCGGCGTGATCGCGGCGACTGTGGTCCTGCTTCTGGTGGTCGCCGCGTGGATCGAGGTGCACGTGACCGCGGACTTCGGCCGCTACGTGGTCCGCTAGACCGCCGCCGAAACGGCGTTGATCAGGTTCCACAGGCGGGTCAGAAGCACGAGCCCGACCGGGATTCCGACGGCGATGAGCGCCTCGCGGCCATCGAGCCGTCGGCTCACCTGCAGCCCGTGATACCAGATGTACCCGCTCCACAGGAGTGCCGCGATGCCGAGGACGACCATCGCGACGTTGACCGGGTGGCCGCTTACCGCCTGGCTGTATGCCTGTAGCGCGCTCTGACTCGCCTCGGCGGGCAACTCCACGCTACCCGTGACGTACCATTTGCCAACCGCCTTCAACGCCACCTCGAAGAGCTTGGGAACGAATCCCCAACCGACGAAGGCGATCGTCGTCTTGAAGTCGCCCTCCCCGTCCAGCAGTGCGCTGATCCCGAACGTGAACGCCCCGTAGTAGAGCCATCCGATGAATGCCGCGACGAACGTAATTCCCACCATGATGACCCCGAAGGCAGCGACGAATGCCTGGATCCCTTCGGCGTTGCCCGCCGCGGCCTCCTGGGTGACCCGCTCTATGAACTCCGAGCGGCGCTGGAAGTTGAACCAGGCTCCGAGTGCGCTGAGCGTGCCGACGAGTAGGACGACGGTTGCTGGCAACAGCACCGATGGGTGCTCGCCCTCCCGCTCGAAGAACGAACGGGGATCCGTCAGCAGGTCCGTGTACTGTCGAGACATGTTCGACCGCGAGGATGCTGCGGTAAAATGGTTGTCGATCTAACTACATCCGGACCGGGCAGCACCCGCCATCGCGCCGCTTTTAGGCACCCGGATCGAAGCGCAGACATGAGCGACTCAAGCGTTCCGGGCGAGGGCGGCGAGGTGCTCACGCTGCCCTGTGGCGAGGCGGTCAGCTCGGGGGAAACCGACGTCGGGATGCGTGAATACCCCTGTGACTGCGGCCGCGACCATGCCCTCGTCGCTGACGTTCATCCGCCGACGCGATTCTTCCCGGCGGATCTGGTCGAGATGCTGGCTTCGACCGTCGAGGTCGAAGACGAGTTCGAGGAGTTCGGGACGCCCCACCTCATGGGGATGGTGATGGAGGAGTACCCCGACGAGGTCGTCGCCGCCGACGTCAGCGACGACGGCGACCTGGGCTTCGGCATCGTCTGGATGACCGACTTCGACAGCCGTCGCCTCCACGAGATCCTCGTCGAACTCGTCGTCGAGATGATGGAACACGCCGTCTCCCACACCGAGGACGACTCGGCGATGTCGGAGTTCCAGCGCCAGATGCAGCAGTTCGACCCCGGGGCGTTCGTCGAGCGGTACCGCGACCAGCGCGACTTCGACGATCCCCGATGACGGACGGCGTCCGACGGCCGGTTGCGATCGAATCGGCCCGCTCGCGGTCCGGATCGGCTTCCCGCGGCGGCACGACGCGGGCCGTCACCGACCAACGCAGGGCATGCTCTCAGTTCTGACCGAGGCACCGCGCATCGGCGGGATGCAGCGTCAGGCCGTCGAGGCCAAAGAACGGATCGCCGACCAGGAGGCCGCACGGGAGGAGGCCATCGACGAGCTCGCTGCCAGCGATTACGACGAACTCGATCTGATCGCCGGACCCGTCCCGGGGCTGTGATCACGGGCGTCGTCGGACGATCCTGTAGGCAAGTATCGGGGACTGTCTGACGGCAGTCTGACGGGCCTTTATTGACGATTGCGCCCCCAAGGAACCATGCGCCGTCGGACCGAGTACGAGCGAATACGGGCCGTGCTCGAGCAAGCCGATGTCGAGGACCCGCTGACCTCCCGCGAGATCTACGAGGTGCTGTCCGATCACGGTGTGGACGTCGACAGCCCCCACCTGGTGGCCACGATCCTCGGTCGGCGGGCCGGCCGGGGCGACGTGGAGGTCATCCGCGGCCATCCGTATCGCTACGAGATCCAATGACCGCGGTCAGGGGAATGGTGGCCGGGATTGCTTTCTCTGCGGCCGACCACAGCGGCCACGGCCCCGTCGCCCGTGGCCGTTCAGCGATTCGTTGAGCCCGCTCAACAGGCCCCCCGGCATGAACGATCTCGGTCAGGTTCGGTCGGTGCCTCTGCGATCAGCCGGTGTTTCGAATTTCGAAGTGAGCATTCGAAGTTCGCATATTTTCGCCGGACTTATTACGATGTGCGGACTGGACACGACAAGCAATGAACGACCGCGACGGGACGGCGACCCCCGACGACGGGACACCGAATTCGGCAGACGGGAGGACGATCCTTCTCATCGGCAGCGGCCCGATCCGGATCGGGCAGGCCGCGGAGTTCGACTACTCCGGCGCGCAGGCCTGCCGAGCCCTGCAGGAGGAGGGCGCCCGAGTCGTCCTCGTCAACTCCAACCCCGCGACGATCATGACGGATCCGGAGATGGCAGACGAAGTGTACGTCGAGCCGATCACCACCGACGCCATCGCCGAGATAATTCGCGAAGAAGACCCCGACGGCGTGATCGCCGGTCTCGGCGGCCAGACCGGACTGAACGTCACCGCCGAACTCGCCGAGGAGGGCGTGCTCGAGGAACACGACGTCGAGATCATGGGGACGCCCCTGGACACGATCTACGCGACCGAGGACCGGGAACTGTTCCGCGACCGGATGGAGGACCTCGGCCAGCCGGTCCCGCGCTCGGTGACCGTCGAGTCCGTCGCCGACCTCGACGACGCCGTCGAGAAAGTCGGCGGCCTGCCGGTCATCATGCGGACGACCTACACGCTCGGCGGTGCCGGCTCCGGGGTGATCGAGGAGATGGACGAACTCCGCGAGCGCACCCGCAGGGGCCTGCGGCTCTCGCGCAACGGCGAGGTGATGGTCACCGAGTCCATCGACGGGTGGGTCGAACTGGAGTACGAGGTGATGCGGGACAGGGACGACTCCTGCATCGTGGTCTGCAACATGGAGAACGTCGACCCGATGGGCATCCACACCGGCGAGTCCGTCGTGGTCACCCCCAGCCAGGTCATCCCCGACAGGGGTCACCAGGAGATGCGCTCGGCGGCAATCGATGTGATCCGGGACCTGGAGATCCACGGCGGCTGCAACATCCAGTTTGCCTGGCGGGACGACGGCACCCCGGGCGGGGAGTACCGCGTCGTCGAGGTAAACCCCCGCGTCTCGCGGTCGTCGGCGTTGGCCTCGAAGGCGACGGGCTACCCCATCGCCCGGGTCACCGCGAAAGTCGCGCTGGGCAAGCGCCTCCACGAGATCGAAAACGAGATCACCGGCGAAACGACAGCAGCCTTCGAGCCCGCAATCGACTACGTGGTCACGAAGGTCCCGCGCTGGCCGAAGGACAAGTTCCCCGACGTGGACTTCGAACTCGGCACCGCGATGAAGTCGACCGGCGAGGCGATGGCCATCGGGCGCACCTTCGAGGAGTCGCTTCTGAAGGCGCTGCGCTCCTCGGAGTACGTCCCCGACGTCGACTGGGCAGCCCTGGACGACGCCGACCTGGAGACGGACTACCTGGAGACGCCGACGCCGGACCGCCCCTATGCGATGTTCGAGGCGTTCGACAGGGGATACGCCGTCGAGGAGGTCGCCGCGCTGACCGGCATCCACGAGTGGTACGTCCGGCGGTACCGCAACGTCGCCGCCGCTGCCGCCGCGGCCCGCGAGGGCGACTTCGCGACCGCCGCCGAGCGGGGGTTCACCGACCACGAGATCACCGCGATCGCCGGCGGCGAGTTCGCGGGCGGCAGCGCCGGTTGGCTCCCCAGCGGCGTCGAGACCGACGACGACGTGGCTGCCGACGGTGGGCCGGAGGGGGCTGCGGGCGAGACTACTGCCGGTGACGCCGACGCCACCGTCGAAGCCGGCCCCGGCACCGGCGTCGCCGTTCCCGAAGTCGGCGACGTGGCCGCGGCCACGCCCGACCGCTCGTTCAAGCAGGTCGACACCTGCGCCGGCGAGTTCGAGGCCTCCACACCGTACTACTACTCCTCGCGGCCGCCCGCAGAGGCCTCCCGGACGACCGGCCGCGAAGAGATCCAGGTCGACCGCGACGTGGAGTCGGTCGTAATCGTCGGCGGCGGCCCCATTCGCATCGGGCAGGGCGTCGAGTTCGACTACTGCACGGTCCACGCCGTCCAGGCGCTGCGAGAGCAGGGCATCGAAGCCCACGTCGTGAACAACAATCCGGAGACGGTCTCGACGGATTACGACACCTCGGACGGCCTGTTCTTCGAGCCGATCAGCGCCGAGGAGGTCGCGGACGTCGTCGAGGCGACCGGCGCCGACGGCGTGATGGTCCAGTTCGGCGGCCAGACCTCCGTCAACGTCGGCGAACCGCTGGCCGCGGAACTCGACCGCCGGGACCTGGACGCCGAGATCCTGGGCACATCCGTCGGGGCGATGGACCTGGCGGAGGACCGCGACCGGTTCAACCGCCTGCTGGCCGAGCGCGGCATCGCCCAACCGGCCGGCGGCGCGGCGGAAAGCGAGGCGGAGGCGCTCGAACTGGCTGCCGAGGTGGGCTACCCGGTGCTGGTCCGGCCCTCCTACGTCCTGGGCGGCCGCGCGATGGAGATCGTGCACGACGACGACGAACTGCGGGAGTACGTCGAGGAGGCGGTGCGGGTCTCCCCGAACAGGCCCATCCTCGTCGACGAGTTCCTGGCCGACGCCGTCGAACTGGACGTCGACGCCGTTGCGGACGCGGCCGGCGACGACCCGGCGGTCCTCGTCGGCGGCGTCATGGAACACGTCGAGAGCGCGGGGATCCACTCGGGTGACTCGGCGTGCTCGATTCCGACCCGGTCGCTTGAGCCGGCGACGCTGTCCCGTGTCCGGGAGGTCGTGGAGGAGATCGCCGTCGCCCTGGGCGCGGAGGGGCTGTTGAACGTGCAACTGGCCGTCCGGGACGGCGAGGTGTACGTCATCGAGGCGAACCCGCGCTCCTCGCGGACGGTCCCGTTCGTCTCGAAGGCGACCGGCGTCCCCATCGCCAACGTCGCCGCGAAGGTGATGGCCGGCACCGACCTCGCCGACCTCGACGTGGCCGAACAGGTGCCCGAGCAGGTCAGCGTCAAGGAGGTCGTGCTGCCCTTCGACCGCCTGCCCGACAGCGACCCGCGTCTGGGCCCGGAGATGAAGTCCACCGGCGAGGTGATGGGGACCGCAGACACGTTCGGGCTGGCCTACGCGAAGGCACAGGACGCCGCCGGCTTCCCGATTCCGGAGTCCGGCACGGCGCTGGTGGACCTCTCGGCGGCCCCGTTCCCGGACCCCGACTCGGCGGCGGGCGAGGCACTCCGTGCGGGCTTTGCGGAGGTGTACGACCTGGTCGACCCCGACAACACGGCGGCAGCGCTGCGGGACGGCGAGATCGACCTGGTCGTCTCCGGCGACCGCGAGACGCTCGTCACCTGCGTCGAGGAGGAGGTCACCTACTACTCGACCCCGGAGGCCGCGCGGGCGGTCCTGACCGCGCTCGATGCCGACGGCGACTCGCTGGACGTGGCTGCCATCCGGCGCCGGCCGAAGGAGTCCCGCCGGTGGGGCGCGTAGCCGCGGCGACAGTCGCGACTTCGCCGCTCATTTCCCCGGGTACACTACCAGTTCCCGACGCCACTTCCCCGGGTACACTACCAGTTCCCGACGACGACGTCCATGCAACCGGCGTCGGCCTTCAGTTCGGGATAGGAGTAGTGGTCGGGGACGACCTCGGTCACGTCGACCTCAGTGACGTTGTCCGGCGGGGTCCCCTCGATCCCGGTCTCGCCGACGGCCCGGTTGAACTCGCCGATCGAATAGGTCCACTCCAGCACCGCGTCGTCGGTCTTGTACCCGTTGACCACGCTCTCGGCGGCGTCTCCCAGACCGGGCCCGAACTCGCCGTCGACGGCGCAGGCCTCGTTGTCGGTGGCCCCGCCCAGCAGCACGAGGTCGCTGACGGCGTCCTCGTATCCCCAGTCGTGGAGGACGTTCATGGCCGCACAGACGACCTGTGCACCCAGCGAGTGGGCGACCATCCGGATCGGCCGGCCGTCGACGGCCAGCCAGTCGGCGACGAAGTTCGCCAGTTTGGGTCCGTTCTCGCGGGCTATTTCCTGGGCCTCGTACCAGCCCTGGTCGATGCCGCCGCCCTAGTCGGCGTCCCAGGTGTAGACGACTCCGAACTCGTCGTACCCCTGCTCTATCAGCGCGCGCTCGGCGGTGTAGCCGCCGTCGATGTCGCCGTCGTCCTCGGTTTCGGTCTACCAGCCGTGGACGAACATCTGGAGTTCGTCGCCCTCGTCGGACGTTGCCCAGTCGCCGCGCAGGTCGTAGTCGTAGGTCCCCTCGACGGATTCGACCGCCCCGTACCGGTTTATCTCGAAGTGCTCGCGAGTCGAGACGCCCGGGTAGTCGTCCGGGGCCTCGAGGTCGTCGTTGCCGCCGCCCGCCGCGGCCACGCCGCTGCCCAGCACCGTCAGCGTGCCCGCCGCCGCCGCTCGCCGCAGGAAGCTGCGTCGCTGCATGCGACGCGTTACCGTGTCACTGCTATGCTAGCGTGCACTAAATTAGAGTGAACTAATTAAAACGTTTCATCTCCTGGGGCCGGATACAAACCCCTCGGCAGTCAGTCCGCGGCAACCGACTGCTGTCGCTCCCGGTTGGCCAGCGCGAGCACGTCGTCGAAGAAGTCCAGCGAGTCATGCGGACCGGGGTTGGCCTCCGGATGGTACTGGCGGGTGATGATGCCCAGTTCCTCGCTGTCCAGCCCCTCGGGGGTGTCGTCGTTGACGTTGACCTGCGTGACTTCCAGCTGCCCGGGGTCGGCGACGGTGTAGCCGTGGTTCTGTGTGGTCATGACGACCCTGTCTGAGTCCAGGTCCAGCACGGGCTGGTTGACCCCGCGGTGGCCGAACTCCATCTTCTCGGTTGCGCCGTCCATCGCGCGGGCGACGACCTGTTGTCCGAGGCAGATGCCCGAGACCGGTACGTCGCCGGCATACTCGGTCACGAGCGTCTCGGCGGCCTCGAAGTTCGCGGGGTCGCCCGGCCCGTTCGAGAGAAACAGCAAGTCGGGGTCCAGTTCGGCGACGTCCTCCGGAGTGGCGTCGTACGGCAGGACGGTCACGTCAGCGCCGCGCTCCAGCAGGTTCTCGATGATCGATTGCTTCGCGCCGCAGTCGACCAGCGCCACATCGGGGCCGCCGCCGTCGCTCTCGTAGCGCTGCGGTTCGTCGACGCTCACCTGTGCGCCGATGTCCTCGTGGTCGGACATGTGCTCGGCGGCGTCGAGTTCCGCCAGCGCGTCCTCGGGGGTCGCGTCGGGGCCGGCGGCGACGCCACACTGCATCGCGCCGCCGTCCCGGATGTCGGTGACGACGTCGCGGGTGTCGACGTGGTCGATGGCCGGAACGTCCTCCTTGCGGAGCCAGTCGACCACGTCGTCGGTCAACTCGCGGGCGACGACGGCGCTGGGATGGACGCGGTCGCTCTCGAATCGCTCGGGTCGGACGCCGTAGTTGCCGATGAGGGTGTATGAGAAGGTCAAGACCTGCTCCTCGTAGGAGGGGTCGGTGAGGCTCTCCTCGTAGCCCGTGTAGGCGGTCGTGAAAACAAGTTCCCCGCGTGCCCGGCCCGGAGCGCGGGCACGGGCCTCCAGCACGTCGCCGCCCTCGGTGGCCAGGTAGGCGTCCGGCATTACGAGTATCATACGAAATCGCCCGTATTAAGTGTTGCTTTCGAAGTTTTGCTTCGAATTTCGTAATCGGTAAGTGGGAAGGCGTCGTACGCCTACATCTCATGGCCGCCACGATGGACCAGGTCGATCGGGAGATCCTCTCGATCCTCCGACGGGACGCACGGACGCCGTACACCGAAATCGCCGAGCAGGTCGGGACCAGCGAGGGGACGGTCCGCAACCGCGTCGAGCGCCTCCAGGAGGACGGCATCATCGAGCGGTTCACCGTCGCGGTTCGGACGGGCAACGTCCAGGCGATGATCGAGGTCGGCGTCGACGTGAACGTCGACACCCGGGAGGTCGGCGACCTGATGGCCGACTGGGAGCCGGTCGACTACGTCTGGCAGGTCTCCGGCGAGAAGGACATCGTCCTGATCGTCGACGCCGCCGACACCCAGGGGGTCAACGAACTCATCTCGAAGGCCCGCGAGCACGACGACGTCGTGAGCACGAAGACGCGGTTGATCCTGGACGAGACGCTCGGATAGCGCCGCTCGGCGGTCCCGGGAGCCGCTGGGATCCGGCGGGAGCGTCGCCCTCGACCGGCGCCGAGTCGAAGCGTGTTTTACCCCGGTTCCCGTGAGTGGGGGTATGAGCAGCGACAAGTCCGAACCCGGACCGGGGGCGCAGGTCGACCACGAGAACGCACTCCAGGACGTCATCGCGGTCGACGCCGAGGACGACCCGCAAGGGACCGTCAACCGACTCGACGCCCACACCGGGGACGGCGTCCGCCACCGGGCGTTCACGACGCTGGTCTTCGACGAGCGCGGCAACGTCCTGCTGGCCCAGCGGGCCCCGGACAAGCGCCTCTGGGACACCCACTGGGACGGCACCGTCGCCTCCCACCCCGTCGAGGGACAGACCCAGAAGGAGGCCACGCGCCAGCGACTGGAGGAGGAACTGGGCATCACGCCCGACCAGTACGACGAGATTCACCTGACGGACAAGTTCGAGTACAAGCGCTACTACGAGCGCGAGGGCGTCGAACACGAGGTCTGCTCTGTGCTGAAGGTGACCCTGCACGACACCTCCCTCGACCCCCATCCCGACGAGGTCGGGGGCATCATGTGGGCGCCTTACCGGGACCTCTACGAGAACCCGGAGTTCTACCGACAGTTGCGGTTCTGTCCCTGGTTCGAGATCGCGATGCGGCGGGATTTCAGCGAGCGATAGCGAGGCGAAAGACGCGAGAGCAACGCTTTCGGAGGACTTCAGCGAGCGATAGCGAGTTCCGGTCAACGCAGTTCGCCCACGCGCTCGGCGACCGCCGTTCGGAACGCCCGATCGTCGAGGTCCCCGGGGAGCCTGGCGTGCTCCTCGCGGTAGACCAGTTCCAGCACCCGCTCGTAGACGGGGTCGAATTCCGGGGCCTCGCCCCGCGCCATCGACGCCGCCAGCCGGACCCTGCGGGAGGTCACCGCCGCCGCCGCGGCCGCAGCCGGCGCGGAGGGCAACGGTTCGACCTCTCGACTCGCCGCTTCGTCGCTCCGGGCCGCACGGTCGCCGCGCTTGTTCCGGACGACGACGCCCGCCGCAGGCCCGTCGTACCACGCCGAGTCCGGCGTTTCGATCGCCGCCGGATCGGTGTACCTGGCGTCCAGTTCCTTCTCGACGGCGTTGACCGGGTGCAGTCCCAGTCCGTCGAACACCTGCTCGACCCGGTCGGGCGGCAGATAGTCGTCCCCGTCGTGGACGTCGGTCCCGAGAAACGGCGGGAGACGCTCGAAGTCGTAGGGGACCCCCTCGAACCGCGTGGCGACCCCGTAGAAGGCGACCGCCGAGGTGTCGCTCGCGGCCGCCTCGATCGCCTGCCGGTCGAACCGCTCGCGCACGTGTCGGACGGTCGCTCGCAGCGAGGAGGGCGGCGGCTCCGGGAGTTCCCGCTCGGCGTCGGCGAAGACGATCCGACCGCTGTCGTCGAGTTGGAAGCGCAACGGGTGGCCCACGACGAGTTCCTGAACCCAGAGGTGGCCCGTCATCTCGGCGTCCGCGAGCGCGGGGAGCGGGGGAAGCGGCTGCACGGTGGCCCGCACGGCGCCGGCGCTCAAATAACTGCTCCCCTCGACGGCTACCGCCGGACGGTGGGCCGACCGTCACTCTCGCCCGTCGTCCGGCCGCGTGGGTGCGCCGCCGCCCCGGACCGCCACGTAGACCGCGACCGCCCCGAGCAGGACCGCCGGGACCAGCGGCAACACCAGAAAGGCCACCTCGAACGGCAGTTGCGGCGGTTGCAGGTAGATGATCCCCGGGACGACCAGCGTCGCGACTACGACGGCAACCACCAGCAGCCAGTTGCGGCGTCGCTGACCGGCGGCCTCTTCGCCACCGTCGTCGTCACGGCCGGCGTCCGGATCCGGGTCACGGGGAGTCGGGCGGTCGTCAGTACTCGGCGTCAGGGACGACCACCACCTTGCCGAATCCCGACC
>JAZKSB010000028.1:0-15877 GCA_036626315.1 Halobacteriales archaeon | reverse complement strand
CGCGCGCGACGGCGACCGGGGCGAACTGACGATTCCGCGCCTGGAACTGGAGCGGGTCGCGGACAACACCCGGATCGACGAGATCCACACCTACTTCGACTACCCCGGCGGCGACCCCGTCGGGACCGTCGTCGAGATGGTAGAGGGAATGGGCGCCGAGGCGGTGTTGGCGGACGCCGACGGCCCGCCGGGGACGATGGGCTACGAGGGCCCCGCGCTCTCGGAGTTTCTGGAGGTCGAGACGCAGTCGTGGGTCCCCCGGATGCGCTGGGAGAAAACCGAGGCCGAGATCGACCTCGTCCGGGAGTCCGCAAAGTGGGCCAACCTCGCACACCGCTACCTGGCGGACTTCACGGAGCCGGGTGCCCACCCCGCGACCGTCAGCCAGCGCGCCTCCATGGAGGGCTCGCGAGCGATGCTCGACGCCCTGGGCGAGAGGTACGTCGCCCGCACGCGGGCCAGCGGCCCGGTCCACGCCGGGTTCATCTCCGGCCCGCAGACCGCGCTTCCCCACGGCCACACCGCCAACCGTCGGCTCGAAAAGGGCGACGTCATCGTCACCGGCGCCGCCGCCAACGTCGACGGCTACTTCTCGGAACTGGAGCGGACGATGTTCGTCGGCGAACCCGACGACGAGCACGTCCACTACTTCGAGTTGATGCTGGAGGCCCAGACCATCGCCATCGAGGCGCTGGGGCCGGGCGTGGAACTCGCGTACGTCGACGAGCAGGTGTGGTCGTTCTTCGAGGAGCAGGGGATCGCCGACCTGGCGCGCCACCACGTCGGGCATAACATCGGCATGGGCGGCCACGAGCCGCCGTACATCGACCGCGGGTGGGGCGACCACGCCGCGAGCGAACACACCGACATGGACCCCGAGGACGCCACGATGAACCCCGGCCAGATCTACACCATCGAGCCGGGTATCTACACGGACCCGGCGGGCTACCGGCACAGCGACACCGTCCTGGTCACCGAGGACGGCTCGGAGATGCTGACGTTCTTCCCGCGGGACCTGGAGAGCAACGTCATTCGCTGACGGCGACGGCCGCGGGGCTGCCGACGGTCCGGCGGCTTGCCGGGTGGTCGGGACCACCGGATCGATGACGGCGGGCGCGCCAGGGTCCCGCCAAAGAGATATGTCCCGGCCGGCCCACCCACACGGCATGCGGAACTTCCGCGTGGGGACCGTCGGGGGGATCCCCATCCGGATCAACGTCACGCTGGTGCTGTTTCTGCCGGTGCTGGCCTGGCTCATCGCCGGCGGCGGCCAGATAACGGTCTACGTCGGCCTCATCGGCGCGGTGTCGTCACAGCAACTGTCTGCCCCCACGCTGCAGGCCGGCAACACGGAGTGGGTGATCGGGTTTGCCGGCGCAGTCGGGCTGTTCGGCTCCGTGCTGTTGCACGAACTCGGCCACGCCTGGATGGCCCGCCGGTACGGCGTCGGCATCGTCTCGATCACGCTGTGGATCTCCGGCGGCATGGCCCGGATGGCCGAGATCCCCGACGAGTGGCACAAGGAACTGTGGCTCGCGCTGGCGGGGCCGGCAGTCAGCATCGCGCTGGGCGTCGGAGGCGTGGCCGCGCTGTGGGCGGTGCCGACGTCGCTGCCCGTCCTCGCGTTCGTGGTCGGCTTTCAGGGCGTCGTCAACCTGACGCTCGTCGTGTTCAATCTCCTGCCGGCGTTCCCGATGGACGGGGGCGGGTGCTGCGGGCGCTTCTGGCCCGCACCCGGCCGTACGCCCAGGCGACCAGGACCGCCGCGACGGTCGGCAAGGGGATGGCCGTGCTGATGGCGATCGTCGGCGTCTTCGGGAATCCGATCCTGGTGGTGATCGCGCTGTTCGTCTACATGGCCGCCGCGTCCGAGTCGAGAGCGACGGTCGTTCGCGAACTGCTCAGGGGGGTCGTCGTCCGGGACATGATGCGCCGGGACGTCCCAACCGTCGCCGCCGACGCGACCGTCGAGGGCCTGTTCGACCGGATCATGGCCGAGCGGACGCCCCGCTTTCCCGTCATAGATGGCGGGCCCGCCGTCGGGATCGTCACCATCGAGGAGGTCCGGGACGTCGATCCCGCCGACCGCGCGACGACGCTGGTCCGTGACGTGATGCGCACCGACCTCGCGACAGTGGGGCCGGACGAGGACGCATTCCGGGCGCTGCAGGCCCACAGCGAGCACGGCGGGCCGCTGATCGTCGCGGCCGACCGCGGATTTCTGGGCGTCGTCGCCGAGGCGGATTTCGTCCGGACCATCGAGGCCATCCAGGGACTCGGCGAGGCTGACCGCCCGGAACTCGCGCCCGAGGGATACGCCTGAGGTCGCGGCGACGACCGTGAACATTGAAGGCCGCGCCGCCGAAGGGGAGCCGTGGCCGTCACCTTCGACCTGTTCGGAACCCTGGTCGCCGTCGACCGGCCCGCGGACCCGGCCGCGGCGGTCGCTCGCGAACTCCGCGACCGAGGCGTCCCCGTTCCGGACGACTGGGCGAGCGTCTACCGGGAGCGCCACGTCGAAGCACCACCGGGGACGGAAGTGCCGCTCCCGGACCACGTCGCCGCCGCCCTCGGCAGCCGCGGCGTCGATGCGTCCGGAAACGCCGTCCCGCTGGCAGTCGCCGCCGCGTTCGACCCGTCCGTCCGCACGCGGGACGGCGCACCGGCGGCCGTTACGGCAGCCGCCGACCACGGCCCGGTCGGGGTCCTCTCGAACGTCAGCGTTCCCGGCCTCGCCAGGAGGACGCTGGGACGGGCGGCGCTGGACCGGGACGCATTCGACGCGGTCGTGACCAGCGTCGACTGCGGGTGGCGCAAACCCGACCGTCGGGCGTTCGAGGCCGCCGCCCGAGCGCTCGGCGCCGACCTCGACGGACTCGTCCACGTCGGCGACGACGAGCGAGCGGACGGCGGGGCCGGAGCGGTCGGCGCCTCGGCGGTCCTGCTCGCCGACGTCTCGCTTGCGGAACTCCCTGCCTGGCTTGCCGAACGGGAGGCGCCATGAGCTGGGCCGCCGCAGCCGCCATCGGGCTGGCCGCCGCGCTGGACGCCGCTCTCGGAGAGCCGCCGGAACGGTGGCATCCCGTCGCCTGGTTCGGACGGGCCGTCGCGCCTCTCGACCGGCAGTGGACTCGCCCGCTGGTCGCCGGCACCGGCGGCGCGCTCGCGTTACCCGTGCTCGCGGGCGTCCTGACCTGGGCGCTCGTCCGGGCGGCGTCGCAGACCCACGCCCTGGCCGGCGTCGTCGCCGCCGGGGGTGTGCTTTCGGTGACGCTCAGTCGCCGGATGTTGCTGGCGGAGGCACGGGCCGTGACCGAGCTCTCGACGTCGGACCTGCCGGCGGCCCGTCGGCGTCTGCAATCGCTCGCGGGACGGGACGCGACGGCGCTCTCGCCGGGAGAGGTCCGCAGCGCCGCGGTCGAGAGCCTCGCGGAGAACCTGGCCGACGGCCTCGTCGCACCGCTTGCGGCATTCGCGCTCGTCGCGCCGGCGTCGCTTCCGGCGGCCGCGGGGGTTGCCGGCTGGGTGAAAGCCGTCGACACGATGGACGCGATGCTGGGCTACCGCGACAAGCCGGTCGGGACGGCTGCCGCCCGCCTCGACGACGTCGCGATGTGGCTGCCCGCCCGGGTGGCCGCGGCACTGCTGGCGGCCGTCGACGGGTCGCCGGGGGCGCCGGTCGCGGCCCGCACCGACGCCGGCCGGCCGCCGTCGCCGAACTCCGGGTGGCCGATGGCGACGTTAGCGGAACTGCTGGGGGTTCGCCTGGCGAAACCGGGCACGTACCTGCTGGGCGACGGTCGGCCCCTGCCCGCCCCCGACGACGCCGAGCGGGCGCGCCGCCTCGCCGACCGCGCAGCCTGGACGGCGTTCGTCCTCGCGGGGCTGTGGGCGCTCGCCCTCGGCGCGGCGCCGGCCACGGTCGAACTCCTCACCCCGGCGGCAGCCGCCGGGTCGGCCCTGGAGGTGGGTCCGCGATGGTGATCGCGGCCCTCCGGGGTGCCGCCGGCTTTCTCACGCGACTGCCCGTTCGGCCACGTGACGGCGACTTCGAGGCGTTCCGGGCGGCGCCGTGGTCGCTCGTGGTCGTCGGCTACGTCGTCGGCGCCGCCGTCGCGCCGGTCCTGCTGGCCCGTCCGGCGCCGGTCGCGGCGGCCGGATACGTGCTGGCGATCTATCTGGCGACCGGCGTCAACCACGCCGACGGGCTCGCGGACCTTGCCGACGCCGCCGCGGTCCACGCCGGTGAGGACGTCCGGGCCGCCCGCGTCGACGCGATGAAGGACACGGACCTCGGGGTCGGCGGCGCGCTCGCGGTCGCGACGGCCGTCGTCGCGCTGGCGCTGGGGGCGCTGGTGCTGGCCCGACAGGGAGTCGCCGGGGTCGCCGGCGCGGTCGCAGCCGAGGTCGGCGCGAAACTCGGGCTCGCGGCGCTGGCCGCCCTCGGGCAGGCACACCACGAGGGACTGGGATCGGCGCTGACCGGGCCGAACAGCGTTGGTGACCTGCCCACTGCGGTTCTGGTCGGCAGCGGAATCGTCGTCCCGGCCGCCGCGATCGGGGCCGGACCGGCCGCGGGGGCCGCCCTGGCGGCGGCTTTCCTCGTCGCACTTTCGGTTCGGACGTGGGCGCGGACCCGGCTGGGTGGCGTCTCCGGCGACGTCTTCGGGGCGGCGAACGAACTCGGTCGCGTCGTCGGCGTGCTGGCCGGCGCGGCTGTGCTGGCGGCGTGACCGGCCGGCAGTCACCAAGCGACGACCGCAAGACAACACCGGACCACGACCGCAAGACGATCACCAGCCGACGACCGCAAGACAACACCGGACCACGACCGCAAGGCAGTTCCTGCCGGGGCCGCCAATTCGGCGCATGGACGCGGTGGTGCTCGCAGGCGGCCGGGGCAGCCGGTTCGAACCGTCCGTCGAGAAGCCGCTGTACCGCGTGGCCGGCGAGCGGATGGTCGACCGGGTGCTGGCCGCGCTGGCCGACAGCCGCGCCGGACGCGTCCACGCGGCGATCTCCCCGCAGGCGCCAGCGACCCGCGACCATCTCTCGACCCACGACGTCGACCTGGTCTCGACGCCGGGGGCAGGCTACGTCGCCGACCTCGAGGTCGCGCTCGACGCCATCGGGCGGCCGGCGCTGACCGTGGCTGCGGACCTGCCGCTGCTCGACGGCGACGCCGTCGACGCCGTGCTGGCCGCCCGCGACGGCGGATCGCTGACCGCGGCGGTGCCGGTTGCCCTGAAGCGCGCGCTGGACGTCTCCGCGGACACGACCCTGCCGGGCGGACGGCTGGCCCCGGCGGGCGTCAACGTCGTGGGCGACGGCGACGACCGGCAGTGGGTCACCTGGGACGCCCGACTGGCGGTCAACGTCAACCGGGCAGGCGACGCCGCCGTGGCCGAACGCCTGGCCGGCGCGCTCGACCCGTGAACCGGCCACACCCGGAGCCCGACGCGCGCGCTCGACAGAGTTATGCCCGTGAGGGCAGACGATCCGGACTGTTCTCGCCCGGCCGCGAGAGCGGTCGTCCGTCCGGCGAGCCCGAACCATGCATCCCGACGCCGTTCCAGCCGTCGACCGCGTTGCCCACGGCAGTTGCGACGAGCGGGACGTGCTCGACTTCAGCGCGAACGTCAACCCCGAGCGGCCCCGGGGAGTCGGGCGGGTCTACGGGAGCGCGCTGGCGGCCGCCGGGTCCTACCCCGACGACGGCTACGACCGATTTCGGGCCGCGGCCGGGGACTATCTAGGCTGTGACCCGGCCGACGTGGTCCCGACGCCGGGCGGGCTCGCCGCGGTTCGACTCGCCGTCGAAACGCTGGTCGGCCCCGGCGACACCGTGCTGGTGCCGGCACCGAGCTTCGGCGAGTACGCCCGCGAGGTGCGCCTGCAGGGGGCCGAGCCCTCGTTCGTCGACCACGACGCCCTGCTTTCGGCCGAACCCGGCGAGCACGCGCTGGCAGTCGTCTGCAACCCGAACAGTCCGACCGGCGACGCCTACGATCCGGCCCGGCTCGAGGCGTTCGCCGAGCGAAGTCGGGCAGCGGGGACGCCGCTCGTGGTCGACGAGGCGTTTCTCGGGTTCACCGACCGCCGCACGCTCGCGGGCACAGACGGCGTCGTCGTCGCCCGTTCGCTGACGAAGCTGTTCGGCCTGCCGGGCCTGCGGATGGGATTCGCGGTCGCGACCGGCAACCTCGGCGACCGGCTGGCGGCCGCCAGGCGAACCTGGAACCTGTCGGTGCCGGCCGCCCACGTCGGCGCCCACTGCATGCGAGCAACGGGGTTCGTCGAGCGGACCCGCCGGCGGGTCCGCAGCGAGCGTCGCCGGATGGCGCAGGCGCTCGCCGGTGACTTCGGCGTCCACCCGTCCGACGCCCCGTTTCTGCTGCTCGACGTTGGCGACCGGCGGGTCGCTGACGTGCTCGCCCGGGCGCGCGAGCGGGGACTCGTCCTCCGTGACGCGAGGACCTACCGGGGGCTAGACAGTCACGTGCGGGTGGCCGTCCGCCGCCCCGCCGAGAACGACCGGCTGCTGGACGCGCTGACCGATGTTTGAGCACCGACGACGCGACGGCGTGCTACAGCTCCGCCGACCGGGGACGCGGTGGCTCTCGACGGGATACGACGGCGGTCGTGAGCGGGCCGACGCGGCTTACGTCTGCACCGTTCCGAAGGGGTTTCGACGGACCGATCTGGACGCCTACTGCGACGAGCGACTGGCCGCGGCGGGATTCGACGAGGAGGGGCCGGTGCTGCTGACCGGAGTCGATGTCGGAGGCGCGCGCGGCGCCCGCTCGGGCGCGGTCGAAGCAGTCGCGACCGCCGGCGTCTCCAATCCGGCGGCCCTCCCGGTCGGCGACCATATCGCGTCGGCAGCCGCCGAACGGAGCGGCGCCAGCGGAGCCGTCGACGGGACGCAGGGGCGACCGGACGACGACGGCGAACCGCCACCAGGCACCGTAAACGTCGTCGTCGGGACGACCCGTGACTTGGCACCCGGCGCGCTGACGAATCTCGTCGCGGTCGCCGCCGAGGCGAAGGCCGCGACGCTGCTGGCGACGACCGGCTTTCCGGGGACGACGAGCGACGCGGTGCTGGTCGCCGACGATCCGTCGGGGTCCAGCGCCCGGTTTTCGGGGAGCGCGACCGAGGTGGGTGCCGCAGCGAGAGCCTGCGTCAGGGGCGCGGTCGACGCTAGCCTCCGGGCCAGGTACGACGACGAGTCGCCGCCGACGTCGGTCGCCGACGCCGAGCACGGGGTGGTCACCGACCGACGTGCCGAGGTGTTCGAACCCGGGGACTAGCGCCGGCCGGCTGCGCTCGAACGTCGGGGCCCGGCGATCCTCCGAGACATCCGGTGTCTGCCGGTTTCACTCCCCGATCCGTCGCAGCACGAACCGATCCGCCGCCGCGTCCGAAAGCGCCTCGATCAGGTCCGGGTCGAGCACGTACCGGCCCGGACCCGCACGCTCCAGCCGCGGCTCGAAGTCGACGGCGTCGAGGCCGTGGTCCGCCCAGGCGGCGTGGGAGACGACTCCCGCCAGGCCCGCCGCCGTCGAGGGGAACCGGACGACCCCGTGGTCAGTCGTGACCATCCCCGACAGCGCCGGCGCGTACCGGTAGGGCACGTCGATGCGGTGGCTGCTGGTGGGCTTGCCCGCGAGCACGCACCGGTCGGACTCGTCGGCGAACAGCGCGCCCAGCGCGTCGTCGTCGGAGATCGCGGGATTGGCCGGCGAGGACGGCCCGGTCCCCCAGTGGGCACGGAGGTGGCGCTGGAGCGCGGCGTCGTCGTCGCTCGCACGGGCCAGCCAGACAGCCGCCGCCAGCGCGTCGCCGGCGGCGGCGGCGACCCAGACCAGCGCCGCCTTCTCGACCTCGTACGGTCGAAACTCCGCACGCAGCGCGAATGCCGTCGTCGGACCCGCCGGGCCGCCGAGCGCAGTTTCGCCCTCCGCGTGATAGTCCCCCTGCAGTCCGGTGACCTCCTCGTGGCCGTCCCGGCGCCGGTACCGGACCGGGATCACCGACAGCGTCGTGCTCCCGGACGCGAACGTCGCTGCGAACCCCGACCGTTCGTCGGGGCCGTAGGCGTCCCGCTCGAAGCGGGTCTCCTCGAAGTCGTCCGGCAGCGCGAGTTCCGCGTCCACGGTCATGCAATCGGCTCGGTCGGCCCGGCCAATCAGCGTTCGGGTTGCCGCTCGTTCAGCGGTCGCTTGCCGCGATCCGGAACGCCTCGCCCGCGTACCGGAACCGGAGCGGTCCGGAGCCGAACCCCGACGCCCGCCTCGCGACGGCGTCGTCCGTGCGGAGTTCGACGCGATCGATCCCGGACTCGAAGAACGGCAGGGTGTTTCGCAGGTCGCGGCGCTGCATGACCTGCTCGGCGACCAGCCGGCGATCGGCGCCGTCGGCGCGCTCGACGACGAGCGTCGCGTCGTCGGTCTCGTCGCCGTGGCGGTCGGCGGTCACAGTCACCGCGCCGTCCCCACGGTCGACCGAGAGGTCGTCGGTCGGAGTCACCTCGACCGGCGGGGCGTCGAACTCGACGAGCGCGGCGGACCGGTCGGTCTCGGCGCCGTAGCCCGCGACGGCGGCGTACCGGCCGCCGCCGAGATGCTCGAACGCGAACGACCTGCCGCCACAGGAGCCGCCGTCCAGTCCCTCGGCGTGGAACGCCCGGAGGCGCACGCGCTTGCTGCCGCCCGGCGGGAGCATCCGGCAGTCCGCCGTGTGGACGCGAGGCCCCAGTTCGAACCACTCGCCGTCGACGAGTTTGTAGAACCGCCAGTGGCCACACCCGGTCGCCTTGCGACTGTGGTTGACGAAGGTGAACGGCACCGCCGCCGGAAGGCCCGTCCGCTCGGTTTCCGGTTCGACGTACGAGGGGGCCGACGGGTCGCTCTCGTGGTACCACCCGGTCGTCCCATCGCCCGGCAAGGGCGGGAGCGAGACGCCCGCAAAGCGGGAGTCGGTGTCCGGACCGGGCCGCTCGGAGTCCCAGACGGCCACCGTCAGCGACGGGTCCTCGTCGCGGGTGAACCCGTAGATGCCGGTGGGTCGGCCCTGGCCCGCGCCGTCGGGATGGCCCACGAGGTGGTAGTCGCCCGTCACCGACTCGCCGGGCGCCAGTTCGACCGGGTCCGGCGTCCAGTCGGCGGTGTCGGCGGCGCGCCACTGGCCGTCGGCGTCGCGCTCGACCGCCGGCGGAGACTCGACCAGCGGGTTGTCCGCCGCCGGCGCGAACAGGAGTCCCGCCCGGTAGGTGTACTCGCGACCGTGCCGGCTCTGCGAACCGGGGTCCCGGGGGTGCGTGCTGAACGGCCGGCCGAACGGCGGCAGCCAGTCAAGCGGGACGGTGTCGTCGTAGTCGCTCTCGTTCGTCAGGGTGGCCCGAACCGTCGCCGGCGAGTCCGCCGTCGCCGTGCTGGTGAAGCCGACCTCGACCGCGATCCAACCGTCGCGGTACTGTGTTGGGGTCAGTGCGTACGTGCGCGGGGCCGTCTCCAGGTCGACGATAGTCGTCCATCGCGACCCGGGGTCGCCGCCGGGCGTGTCGGCGGGGCTGCCCGACGGTGTGTCCGTTCCGGTAGCCGTGTCGTCGGTGCGTCCCGGTTCCGTTCCCGGGCCGCCGACACATCCCGCGAGGGCCGGGACGCCGGCGGCGAGCGCCCCGATGAATGCGCGTCGCTTCATGACCGAACCCAGGAAACCCACTGAAAAACGCCTTCTGTAGGGTCAAACGTGGATTTGAGTCCATCGAGTCGCAACGCCACGACCGCCGCTCCGCCTGTTCCCGTCGCCGGGTGAACGGTGCCGGCGGCCCGAATCGACGGGCCATGGGGGGCCGGCGGGACTCCGTCTGCATCCGACGTGACGCCGTCAGTCCTCCGGCGCGTCGTCGAGACAGCGGTCGATCCACTCGCGGTGGTCCTCGACCGCCGCGTCCGGCGCGGCCGCAAGCAAATCGGCGGCACGGTCACACAGCGACCCGGCCCGCTCGCCGTCGCCGGCGTCGCGATGGCTCTCGAAGAGGTGCCGCAGCGTCGGCAGGGCGTCCTGGGGCGCACCGACCGCCTCGAACGTCTCCAGGGCCCCCCGCCAGTGCTCGCGGGCAGCCTCTGAGTCGCCCGATCGGGCGGCGATCCGTCCGAGCAACCGCCGACACCGTGCTTCGCGGTGGGACGAGTCGGCCCCCGCGAACGCCTCCCGGGCCCGCTGGGCCCGGTCGCGAGCCGCCGGGAGGTCGCCCCGGTCCAGGGCCAGGCGGGCGCGAGAGAGCGACACTCGACCGGCGATCGCCGGGTCGTCGACAGACTCGGCCCGGTCGCTCGCCCGGTCGAGGTGCGCGGCGGCCTCGTCGTACTCGCCGCGGCGGCGGGCCAGTTCGCCGAGTCCGCGCAGTCCGGTGGTCGCCTCCCGGAAGTGGTCGATCTCCTCGGCGATCGAAAGTGCCTGCCGGAACCGGTCCCCGGCGTCGTCCCCGTGGCCGCGCGCCAGCGCGACCCGTCCGAGATTCCGCAGGCAGTTGGCCTCGCCCTGTCGGTCGCCGACCGCCCTGCTGGCCGACAGCCCCTCGTCGAACCGCTCGGCGGCGCGGTCGTACCGGCCCTGCAGCAGCGCGATCTCGCCGAGGTTCCGCAGGGAGATCCCCTCGCCGTGGCGGTTCTCCAGGTCCCGCCAGACGTCGAGGCTCCGCCGGCAGTATTCGCGGGCCTCGTCGTACTCGCCGCGGGTCTGGGCGATCTTTCCGAGGTTGCCGAGGCTGTTGCCGACGCCCCGCCTGTCGCCGAGGTCCCGCTTGATCTCGAGGCTCCGCTCGAAGCGCTCGCGGGCGCCGTCGTGGTCGCCCTGGAGGGTGCTCACGATGCCGAGGTTGCCGAGGATGTGGGCGAGTTCCCGCCGGTCTCCGACGGCCCGGGCGAGCGCGAGGCTCCGCTCGTGGTGGCGGCGGGCCCGGTCGTACCGGCCCCGCTCTCTGGCGATCAGTCCGAGGTTGTTGTAGGTTTTCGCCTCCCCCTGCCGGTCGCCGAGTTCGCGCTTGATCGCGATGCTCTCCGCCAGGCGTTTGCGGGCCCGCTCGTAGTCTCGCTGGCGGTAGGCGTCGCCCCCGAGGTTGTTGAGCACGCGCGCCGCTCGCCGGCGGTCGCCCGCCGCCTCGAACGCCGACAGGGCCGTCCCGTAGTGGGATTCGGCGGTCTCGTAGTCGCCTCGCCCCGACTCAGCCCCGCCGAGGCGCAGACGTGCCCGCCCGCGGACGACCGGGCGGTCGGCATCGCCGACCAGCGTCAGGCACTCGCGGGCCCTGTCGGCCGCCGCGCCGTAGTCGCCGCGCTCGGCGGCGATCCGCGACAGCCCCAGGAGCCGCTCGATCGGACCGTCGCCACTCTCGTCGGTGACGTCAGCATCGCCGGCCGCTGACGCTGCCGGAAGTCGCTCGAACGCGCGCTCGGCCCGGTCGTAGTAGCCGCCCGCGGCGAACAGCCGGCCGAGCCAGGCCGGTCGCTCGGCGACGACCGACGCCGAGCAGGCGTCGGGAAGTTCGACGGCGTCGCGCTCGCCGCCCCCGAACAGCGGCGCCAGTTTCGGGCGCTCCCGTCCGAGCGCGTGGACCGTCTCGGCGGTCTCGTCAGCCCACCGGCCGGGGTCGGCGGCGGCGTCAGGCAGCGGTTCCCGCCCGGAGTGGGCCGTGATCGCCGCCCGTCGGTCGGGGTCGTCGGCCAGCGAGAGTAGCGCCGAGACCGCGCCGCCGAACCGGTCTGCCGCCGCCCGTTCGCCCTCGGCGTCGAGGAGGTGGGCGAGAAACGCCACCGACCAGGTCTCGTGGACGGTACGGTAGTCCCCGTCGTCGCGGGGGAACAGCACCCGCCCCATCAGCCGGTCGATGGCGTCGTCGACGGCGTCGTACTCGCCGGGTGCCGCCGGGGCGTACAGCGCGCCGGGGTCGACCGCCAGGCCCGCGGCGTTGAGCGCGTTCGCGAGGACGCAGACGTCCAGCGCGAGGTCGTCTCCGGCGAGGTCGTCGTGGACCGCCCCGACCGCCGCCTCCAGGGAGGTCGCGTCCGCCGCGAGCGGGTCGGCGTGGGCGGCCAGCCTGTGGAGCAACAGCAGCATCTCGTCGGGGACGGCTCCGCCTCCAGCGACCTCCCGGACGTCGGTCCACAGCCTGTCGAGCGGAACCTCGACGGACTCCCCGGTCGTCTCCTCGAACCGCTCGACGATGCGGCGGCGCTCCTGTGCCCGGAGCCCGGGCACGTGCACGACGTCCACCGACGCGGTGGCCGACAGTTCTCCCGGCGGGTCCCGCCACTCGCTCTCGCGGGCGTCGAGCAGGAAACTGACGTCGTCGCGATCGCCGAAGCGATCGACGGCGTCGAACGCCGCGTCGGCGTCCGGCCGGACGGCGTCCTCGACGACAACCAGCGCGTGGCCGTCGGCGGCGTCCAAAGTCACCGCCAGGTCCGCGACGGACTCGAACGCACGGCCGCGGTCCCCTTCCCGGTAGAGAACCGGCCCGCGGTCGGCGGCGTACCACTCGCCCGCGACCCGCTTGCAGATCGTGCTCTTGCCGGCACCCGGCGGCCCCACGACCGCACACGCACCGCCGGCCAGCAGTTTCGACCGGAGCAGGTCGGCCATCTCCTCGGCGTCGTCCGGGGCGTCCGCCGGCGGTGCACGGGGGACCGCGTACCCCGCGTTGACCTCCGGAAGCGTCAGTCCCGCCCGCCAGGCAGTTGTCGGGTCCGCAACGGGTTCGTTCCGGAAGTACGCCCGGTCCAGGCGGACGAATCCCTCCCGCTCCAGACCGACCGACAGCGACTCGCCGATCGGCGGGAGCACGGCCCCGCCGTCAGTGCCCGCGTCGACGCCCCCGTCGGCGTCGGCCAGCAGGCGGTCGGTCCGGTCGGCCGCCGCCGAGCGGACGGCTCGACAGCGGTCTTCGGCCCACCGGATGCCGCCGTCGGTGTCGTTTTCGAGGACCCCGTGGACGGTGCCCCGGTCGTCGAACACGACCGCCCAGGCGGTCGATCCGGCCTCACCCTTCAGGAGTACCAGGCCGTACGGCGGGACCTCCCCGACGCGGACGTCGAACCGTCCCGACTCCGCCATTGCCGCCATCCGTCGTGGAAACTCCTCGCGCAGGGCGTCGAACAGCGCGGGTGCGACGACCAGTTCGACGGACCGATCGCTGGTGACGGCGTGCTCGTACAGCAGCCGCACGTGCCGGGGGTCGTCCAGCGCCGGGAGGCACCCGCGGTAGCGGTCGGCGGCAGCAACCGCGTCGTGAAACTGCTCCAGCGGCCGGTACGGAGCGGGTCCCGACGCCACGGCGGCCTCGCTGCCGGCGACGAACTCGACGCCGACGGCGGCGTCCGCGGGGACCGGCTCCAGGACGGGCTGGGCGTCGGCGACGTCGTCCAGTTCCCGCTGGAACGTGCGGTATCGCTCGGCGGCCAGCCGACCGGCGGTCGTGGCGGCGTAGCCGTCCTCGCGCCGCTCGACGAGGGTCGCGTCCGCCAGTTCGTCCAGCGCGCGGTCGACCGTCGAGCGGGAGTGGGGCAGTTCGTCGACGAGGTCGCGCTTGTACGCCGGACCCTCCTGGAGCCGTTCGAGAAAATCGATCCGGCGGGCGATGGTCTCCAGTCTGCCGGCGTCCGGGGGGTCGGCCATTGAAGCCCGTTAACATATCCTCATTTGTAAATCCTCGCACCGTTCCGGACGGTTTGCGGGCCGCCCCGTCGTCGACTGGCGGGTCGTGTCCACACCGGCCCGGCCGGTCACCGACTGAGGAATCGTGTCCACACCGGCACGGTCGGTCACCGACTGAGGAATCGTGTCATCCGTTGACGTATTAACGGTCCATTCCCAACGACAGGTTGCCATCGGCGGCTCGAAGCGGCCCACGAGGGGGGAGACCGGAAGTGGGGGACAGCCGTGACCGGCGATGGCAGAAGGGACGGCACGGCACGGGACCGCGCTCGCGGCCGCCCGGGGGGACGGTCGCAGCGTGGACCCACGACGGCCGATCGGGGGAACGGCCGTCACGGGGGATCGGGGGAACGACCGTCACGGGGGGAGGGACGTTCGTGGCCGCCCGTCCGGGGCAATCGGCCGCGGGGTCGGCGGGCAACTCCGGCCTTCGTCAGCGGAGCTTGCGGGACCACAAACGGCGCTTCCCGACGAACAGCAGGTGACGCAGATGCGGGAGCGCCCGGTGGGCACGGGGGGCCTGTTCTCGCACGGATCGGTAGTCGATCCCGCGATCACCGAGCACCCGCTTCACGAGCGACTCCGCCGGCGTTCGCAGCAGTCCGAGCGCCGGCCGGGTGAACTTCCCGAACAGGCCGACACTATGGGGGCAGGTCCTCGACCGCGCGGACGTCGAATTCGGCGTCGGCCATCGCACGTCGGTACTCCCGCCGGGTCGCGGGCGGCGACATGTCCCAGGCGGCTGCGAACGATTCGACGGCCTCCCGACCGTCCGGACCCGGGTCCGGCGCGGCGACCAGGGCCGACAGCACGAAGACGCCGCCCGGTTCGACGGCGCCGGCGACCGCCTCGAACGCCGCCGCCCGGTCGGGGACGTACACCAGCGAGTCGACCCCGTGCAGGCGGCGGCCCCCTCCGCGACCGGGAGCCGCGTCCCGTCGCCGACCGCGACCACAGCGTCGACCCCGCGCCGTCCTCCGGTCGCCCCGGCACGGACGACGTGGTGGGGTACGGGAGCCACCCCGACCACGTCGAACCCGAACCGCTCGGCCAGCAGGATCGCAGGGCCGCCCCGGCCGCTCCCGACGTCGAGCAGCCGGGTGCCCGCCACCGTCGGAAGGGCGTCGGTGAGGGGCTCCCCGACCACGTCCGCGAGCCGTCGCTGGGGGGACCCGAACAGGGGCGTCTGGAATCGACCGGAGTATCCGAGGTTGAGATACGAGTCGGTGTCGACCGCCAGGTCGAGCAGTCGCCAGACGTCCGCCCGGTCGCCGCGCCCGGAGCCTGACGTCCCGGCAGCCGGCCGTCAGTCCATCGCGATGTAGGTGCGGGTGTCCTCGACGCCGGCGATGGTCTGGATGCCGCCGGTCGCGATCTCCTTGACGTCTGCCGGTTCGTCCACCTCGACGGTGGCGATGAGGTCGACGTCGCCCGCGACGATGTGGACGGACTCGACGCCGTTCAGCGTCTCGACGTCGTTTTTCAGCCGATCCGCCTCGCCCGTGTTCGCCTTGATCATGATGTACGCTCGAACCATCGTTAGCCTCCTGCCGTAGCGCGGGAACCGGTCCCCCCGACGACGATCTGTCGCACGTCGTCGAGCACGTCGAAGTCCGCGAGCACGACCGCACGGTCGCCGATCTCCAGGGATTCGTCGGGCGACGGAATTTCGAGTGGGCCGTCCGCCTTCCCGAACGCCAGCACCGTCGCGTCCGCCGGCAACTGGAGTTCCCCGACCGTGTAACCGCGGGTCGGCGAGGCCTCGGTGACGGTGAGTTCGACGATCTGGAGGTTCTGTGCGACGTCGGCGATCGCGCGGATGTTGCCGCCCAGCAGCGCGTTCTTCGCGCCGATGGCCCCGAGCCGCTCGGGGTAGACGAGTTCGTCGACCTCGTCGGCGTACTTTCGGTAGATGTCCTCCCGGTAGTCGTCGTCGATGCGCATCACGGTGCGACAGCCGTGGTGTTTGGCGATCATGCAGGCCGCGAAGTTCACGTTCAGGTCGCTGGTGAGCGCCCCGACTGCGTCGGCGTCCTCGATGCCGGCGTCGAGCAGCACGTCCTCGCGAGCCCCGTCACCCACGGTCACCTCGAACCCCTCCTCGCGGGCGCGCTCCGCGAGGTCCTCGTCGACCTCCAGGAGCGCGACGTCGTGGCCT
>JAZKSB010000027.1:0-16243 GCA_036626315.1 Halobacteriales archaeon | reverse complement strand
GAACCACCTCGATCCGCACTACCGGGTCTTCTTCAAGGGTGGCGGGGATCCCCCTGCCGCCAGCGACGGCGGTGCCTCGACAGCGACGGCTTCGGCGGACGGGGTGGACGGACCTCCGAACGCCGGCGACCGCGACGCCTCCGTCTCGCGTGCCGGATCCGACGCCCCCGTCCCGACCCCGCTGGGCGAGCAAGGCCCCGCCGACGTCGTCGACGTGGTGCCCGACCGCGAGCACATGAAGCGGGTCTTCGACGCCTACGAGGACGGCGCGGGCGACGCCCTGGAGCGGTACCTCCAGCAGGCCGAGTTCACCTACGAGCGCGGGATGGAACATTTCGTCTACGAGGACCGCCCCCGAATGCGCGACTGGGTGGACCTCGACGTGCTCAGAAACGCTCGGGGGCTTGGGCTTCTGGGGAGCATGCAGGACCACGTCGAGGGCTACTTCGACGACCCGAAACTCCGGCAACTCGTCCAGTACAGTCTGGTTTTTCTCGGCGGCGCGCCGACGAACACGCCGGCGCTGTACAACCTGATGAGCCACGTCGATTTCAACCTCGGCGTCCACTACCCCGAAGGCGGCATCGGCGCCGTCGTCGACGGCCTCGTCGAACTCGGCGCGGAACTTGGCGTGGACTTTCACGCCGGCAAGGAGGTGACCGCCATCGAGGGGTCCGCGGGGAACTTCCGGGTGGCCGGCGACGGCTGGGCGATGCGCGCGGACCTGGTGGTCAGCGACGCCGACTACGCCCACACCGAGCAGGACCTGCTGCCGGCGGGTGCCCGCCAGTATGACGCCGACTACTGGGACTCCCGGACGTACGCGCCGTCGGCGTTTCTGCTCTACCTCGGCGTCGAGGGCGAACTCGACGAACTCGCCCACCACACGCTGGTGCTGCCCGAGGACTGGAGCCGCCACTTCGACCAGATATTCGAGAACCCGGCCTGGCCCGACGACCCGGCCTACTACCTGTGCGTGCCGAGTCGCACTGACGACTCCGTGGCCCCCGAGGGACACGGCAACCTCTTCGCGCTCGTCCCGCTGGCCCCGGGACTGGACGACGACATCGAGGCCCGCGAGCAGTACCGCGACGCGCTGCTCGCGGATATCGCCGACAGCACCGGCGTGGACCTGCGCGGGCGCATCGTCGTTGAGGAGCACTTCTCAGTTTCGGATTTTGCCGCCCGGTACAACAGCCGGGAAGGGACGGCGCTGGGTCTGGCCCACACGCTCCGACAGACCGGCCCGCTGCGCCCGGGCCACCGGTCGTCTGCCGTCGACGGCCTGTACTTCGTCGGCGCCTACACCACCCCGGGCATCGGCATGCCGATGTGTCTCATCAGCGGCCAGCACGCCGCCGACGCCGTCCTCGAGGACCACGGCCTTGAGGCACCCTGGCAATGAGCGACGACTCCCGACCGACGACCTGCGATCGGGCGGATCCGACATGAGACTGAAGGGGACCGACTCGTAACATGGTACGTGACGAGGCCATGACGCTGACGCGGTGGTCCCTCGGCGGCCGGACGGGCCGGCTGTGGCGGCTGCTGGTCCGGTCGCGCCCGCGGTTCTGGCTGTACACGGCGGGGCCCGTGCTCGTCGGGGTCGCGTACGGGGCCGCAAGCACCGCCGAACTCGTGACGCCGCTGTCGGTCGCGCTGTTCGCGTACTTCCTGCTCCCCGCGAACGTCTTTCTTTACGGCGTCAACGACGTGTTCGACGCCGACGCCGACACGGTCAACCCGAAGAAGGGTGGCGACCATGCCGACGGAGGCGGGAGCACCGACGCAACTGACACCGACGCGACCGCGTCCGGAGGAGACGCGAGCACTGCCCGCGAACTCCGGTACGGCGGGGACACCAGGGAGGCGGCGGCGGTCGCCGTGGCCGGCCTACTCGGCGTGGTTCTGCTGTTCGTCGTCCCGCCCCGGGCGGCCCCCTGGATCGCGGGCTTTCTGGTGCTCGGGACGGCCTACAGCGCCCCGCCGCTGCGGCTGAAGACGACGCCGCTTTTCGACTCCGTCTCGAACGGCCTGTACGTCCTCCCGGGGGTGGCCGCGTACGTCGCCCTCGCGGGGCAGGTGCCGCCGCTTCCCGCGCTGGTCGGCGCGTGGCTGTGGACGATGGCCATGCACACGTTCTCGGCCATCCCCGACATCGAGCCCGACCGGGAGGCCGGCCTGCTGACCACAGCGACCGTGCTGGGCGAGCGCCGGACGCTGCTGTACGTCGGTGCGGTCTGGACGCTGGCGGCGGCGGCGTTCGGCCTGCTCGACCCCCGGGCGGGCGCGCTGCTCGCGGTCTACCCGCTCCTGGTCGCGGCCATCGCCGCCGCCGACGTCGACGTCGCCCGCGCCTACTGGTGGTACCCGGCGGTCAACACGGTGGTCGGGATGGTCCTGACGCTGTTCGGACTGTGGGGGCTGGTCCATGGCTGACGGCCCGGCAGATGCTGGCACCACCGCCAGCGGCACCGTCGACGCCGTGGGATCCGGCCTGGACCGCACCCGCCTGCAGATTCGCGCCGAGCAGTTCGTCCGGGAGAACCGGTTCACCATCGCGGTCGTCTTCCCGATGATGGGGGCACTCATGCTGGTCGGCAGCGCCGAGGGTCTCGTTCCGGGTCCGCTGTCGTTCAACCCCTACCTGGTTCTGTTCGGCACCGCCGTGATGCGCCTGCCGCTTCTCGTCGGGGTCGCGCCGCTGGTCGATCGGCGGTCGGGCGCGCTGATCGGCACGGCGACCGTGTTCTCCTACGCCGTCGAGATAGTCGGCGTGGCGACCGGGTGGCCCTACGGCGCGTTCACCTACCAGGTCGACCTCGGCCCGATGATCTCCGGGGTGCCGCTGGGGCTGCCCGTGTTTTACCTGCCGCTCGTGCTGAACGCCTACCTGCTGGTGTTGCTGCTTCTGGGGCCGGCGGCGGACCGGCGGCTTGTGCGGTTGCCGGCGACGCTGCTGGCCGTGGTTGCCGTCGACCTCGTGCTCGATCCCGGCGCAGTCGCGATCGGCTTCTGGCAGTACGCCGCGGGCGGCTCCTACTACGGGGTCCCCGCCTCGAACTACGCCGGCTGGGTGCTGTCGGGGCTCGTGACGGTGACGCTTCTGGATCTCGCGATCGCCCCCGCCGCGCTGCGCGAACGGCTGGCGGCCTGCGAGTTCGTGCTCGACGACCTGGTGAGCTTCGTCCTGCTGTGGGGCGCGATAAACGCCGCCTACGGCAACTGGCTGGCCGTCGGGATCGCAGCGGTGTTCGTCGGCGGATTGATCCGGTCGGGACGATTCGACTTCGACGTGTGGCGGACTGCGCCGGGGATCCCGGACCGCTGGTGAACAGCGGGGCGCGGGTCTAGCGAACTGCCGATAAACGGCGGAGGGGACAAACGGTATTAGGCTCGTCCTCGAGTCCTTCAGCAGGGATGGTCGACTTCGACGGCGTCAGGGAGGCAGTCGCGGACATCGTCGAGCAGGCCCGAAATGGACGACGGGCCGACCCCGCGGCGTTCGGCTTCAGCGAGGAGGCATTCGACGCAATAGTCGCGGGCGCACTCGGGGACACCGTCACCCGCGACCGCCTGCTCGGCCCCGCCGCGGAGGCGCCGCTGATCGAACACCTCCACGACGGCGAGCAACCCCACCACGCCGTGCCCGGATCCCGGTTCGTCGTCGAGATGGACGGCGACGAGATGACCGCCGACTCGGGGTACCTGATCGCGACCGACGAGCGGTTCATGTTTCTCCTGTACTCCGGGCTGACCGTCGGGCACAACGAAGTCCAGTACGACCACGTCGAGGCCATCGGCCGGCCTCGCGAGGGCGGCGAGGTGACGCTGACCGTCCGGACGCCCGCCCGGACGCTCCGGCTGTGGACCGACGACGACCGATGGGGCAATGAACTGGAGGCGGCGCTGGACTTCATTCTGGACCAGCAACCGTCCTGACGTACGTGGCGGCCCCCCGAGGCGTGCCACTCCCGCCGAGACGTATCGGAATCCGTATGTGATCCTCGCCGGCCCGACGGCAGTTCCCGGCCCGGTCGAAATGGCCTCGATAGCTCGGCGTGCGGCACTCCGAAAACTTTTATCCGCTTTCAGACCAATGTACAAGTATTCACGTTCTTACAGGTGTTCACGATGACTGACGAAAAAACGGCGTACCTGAAAGAGAAGTACGAGGAGATGGACGAGCGCGGCGAGACCTGGGAGCTCAAGACGCTCCAGGGTCCCTCCGAGCCCCACGTCGAGGTCGAGGGGAAAGACCTGATCATGCTGGGCTCGAACAACTACCTCGACCTGGCCAACGACGAGCGGCTGAAGGAGGCCGCCGTCGACGCCATCGAGCGGTTCGGGCTCGGGTCGGGGTCGGACTGGTCGATCGCGGGCTACATGGAGATCCAGGACCGGCTCAACGAGAAGATCGCGGAGTTCAAGCGCACCGAGTCGGGCATCGCGTTCCAGACCGGCTTCGCGACCAACGCCGGCGTGATCCCCCAGTTGCTGGAGGACGGCGACGTCTACCTGTCAGACGAACTCAACCACGGCAGCATCATCGACGGGATGCGGCTGTCCGGCGCTGACACGCTCATCTACGACCACACCGACATGGGGGACCTGGAAGACAAACTCCGGCAGGCCCACGAGGAGTACGATCGGCTGCTGATCGTGACCGACGGCGTGTTCTCGATGGACGGCGACGTCGCGCCGATGGACGAGATCCAGAGCCTCGCCGACGAGTACGGCGCGATCACCTACGTCGACGACGCTCACGGCGAGGGCGTGCTCGGCAACGGCCACGGCATCGCCACAGAGTTCGACCTGGAGGACGACATCGACTTCCAGATGGGCACCTTCTCGAAGGCGATGGGCGGGTTCGGCGGCATGCTCGCCGGCGACGAGCACGTCGTCAAGTACGCCTACAACACCGCCCGCACCTGGCTGCTCAGCGCGGGGTATCCGCCGTCGATCGCCGCCGCGAACCTTCGCTCCCTGGAGATCATCGAAAACGAACCCGAGCGCGTCGAGCGGCTCTGGGACCTGCGGGACTACTTCAAGTCGGAACTGGAGTCGATCGGCTACGACACCGGGATGAGCGAGACGCCGATCGTCCCGGCGATGGTCGGCAACAGCAAGAAGGCCCAGGAACTGGCCGACCGGCTCTACGAGCGAGGCATCTTCGCGCTGGCGATCGTCTACCCGATGGTGCCCCGTGGCGAGGCCCGGATCCGCAACCAACTCAACGCCGGGCTGACGAAAGACGACCTCAACGAGGCGCTGCGCGCCTACGAGGAGATCGGTCGCGACATGGATCTCATCTGACGGTCCGACCGGAGCGAGTCCTCACTTCGAGAGCTTCCGTTCGAGGTTCGCCAGCATGTCCTCGGTCATCGCCTCCAGGCCGTATTCGGGCTCCCAGCCCCAGTCCTCGCGGGCTGCCGAGTCGTCGACCCGGTCGGGCCAGGAGTCGGCGATGGCCTGGCGGTCGTCGGGTTCGTAGGCCGCCTCGAACTCAGGCAGGTGCTCCCGTATCGCCGCCGTGAGTTCCTCGGCGGTGAACGTCAGCGCGCCGACGTTGTACGAACATCGGTACCGGAGGTCATCGTCGTCGGCTCCCGCGAGTTCCACCAGGGCACGGATGGCGTCGGGCATGTACATCATCGGCAGCATGGTGTCGGGCCGGACGAAGTACTCGTAGCGGCCCCGCTCGATCGCGTCGTAGAACGCCTCGACGGCGTAGTCGGTCGTCCCGCCGCCGGGCCGGGTCTCGTAGCTCAGGATGCCCGGGAACCGGACCCCGCGGACGTCGAGGTCGTACCGATCGTAGTAGTACCTGGCCAGCAGTTCGGTCAGCACCTTCGAGATGCCGTACAGCGTGTTCGGCGTGAGGATGGTCTCCTCGGCGGGTTCGGGCGGCGTGCTCTCGCCGTAGACCGCGATCGAACTCGGGACGACCACGCGGTCGAGGTCCTGCTCGCGGGCGACCTCCAGGACGTTGCGGAGGCCGTTGACGTTGACCTCCCAGGCCAGTCCCGGATGCCGTTCGCCCTTCGCCGAGAGGATGGCGGCGAGGTGGAAGACGGCGTCGACGTCGTGCTCCTCGACGACCGACTCGACGGCGCCCCGGTCGGTGACGTCGAGTTCGACGAACGGCTCCGGGGGCTCCTCCGGGGTCACGACGTTGCTCGAAATGACGGACTCGCGACCGTACCGCTCGCGCAGCGCCGGTGTCAGCTCCGAGCCGATCTGTCCGGTTGCGCCGGTCACCAGAATCTGATCCATGCAGGTAAGTGTTTGCCCTCGACTGATAATTGCACCTCATTCGGATCGGCGCGAACTGCCGGTCGGACCCGTGCGGCGTCCGCGGACGGCCGGCAGCGTCGCCGCTTCCGGCGAACACGTTCCCGCGAACCGTTTAGTCGGTCCGGCGCCTACACCCGGTCATGAGCGAAGACGTGGGGAGCACGACGACGGGTCCGGGCAAGACGAAAGACGCCGCCGAGGTCGGGCCCGAGGTGGCGACCGGGGGGTCGGACCCGGCCGGGCGGACGACGGTCGAGGTGAAGTGCACGGGCCACGTCCGGGCCGCCGTCGGCAAGTCGCGGTTCGACTACACGTTCGCGGGGGAGACGCTCCGGGAGTTTCTGGCGTCGTTTTTCGAAGTGTACGACGTCGCCGACCTGCTCATCGCGGAGACGGAGGCGGAGGCGACGGCGAGGGGGTGGCTCCCCGCGCAGGAATCGCTGCCGCCCGGGACCTACGCTAAAAACCCCGAGGGCGAACAGACCCGGGCCTACGCCCGCATCACGGTCAACGGCCGGTTCAACGAGCACCTGGACGGTCTGGACACGGTGCTGTCCGACGGCACCCGCGTGGGGCTGCTGTACCCGTTCGTCTTCTGTTTCTGAGCGGCGTCAGTTTCCGGTGGCGGGTCCGTGGTCACGAGCGACACGCTTCGCGGTCGCTCGTCGGTGAGTCGCCGTGAGAAGTGGGTTGCGGCGGAATTGAACGCCGGTCGCTTCAGTTCGCTCGCTGCGCTCGCTCACCTCCCGCTCTCTGGTTCAATTCCGAGGACCCATTCAGTCGGCTCGCGGCCGAGCGACACGCTTCGCGGTTGCTCGTCGGTGAGTCGCCGTCAGAAAGTGGGTTGGGGCGGAATTGAACCTCGGTCGCTCCCGTTCGCTCGCTGCGCTCGCTCACCTCCCGCTCCTTGGTTCAATTCCGCGGACCCATTCAGTCGGTTCCGGGACGAGCGACACGCTTCGCGGTCGCTCGTCCGTTGGAACCTCGAAGAAGTGGGTTGGGGCGGAATTGAACCGCCGGCCTCCTCCATGTCAAGGAGGTGTCATAACCGGACTAGACCACCAACCCGCGCTGCCGTATGCACCCGTTCGTTTGCCGCGGCCACAATTGAAGGTTTCGAATTGGCGGTGCCCTCGCCCTGCCGGGGCCGACTCCTCGCAGCATTTTCGAAGCACGGAGACGGGCCGGGCGAGCAGCCGTCGGCGGTTTGCCGGCCCCGCGCAGTCGCGCTCGCGGGGTCGTCAGGGTTTTGGTGCTTCGCCAAGGTATCTCGACCAATGGCCGCGGAAGTCTCAGAGCCCGACGCCGACGAGCGTGGACCGACCGTGCAGGTGGTCGAGTTCACGGTCGCCGGCGAGCGGTTCGCAGTGGACGTCCACGACGTCGACAGCATGGAGGGGTTGACGGAGCTCACGCGAGTCCCCCGGACGAGCGACGCCATCGACGGCGTGATGGACCTGCGCGGGGAGATCACCGCCGTCATCGACCCGCGGGTCCACCTCGACGTCGACGAGACGGCGTCCGAGGACGAGCAGCAGGTGCTGGTGCTGGACCAGACCGCGGACAAGCAGAAACTCGGTCTCCGGGTCGACAGCGTCGACGGCGTCGAGGAGTACCCCGAAAGCAGCGTCGTCGACGTCGAGGAGTTCGACGAACTCGACTCCGCGGGCGTCCGCGACCGCGCCATCGGGGCCATCGTCAAGGCGCCGTCGCCCGACTCGGAGTTTGACCCGGTTGGGGTGATCGACGTCGTGGAGATCATCGACCGCTCCAGACGCGGTCGGTGACCGTCGCGACGGCGGTCGCACCCGAACCGCGCGAACCGCCGTGACCCGCCGGGTCCGCTGCCACAACAATTATCAGGTATGATACTTCGGCGATAGCATTTATATCCCGCCTTGCCCTACCCCTGATAGGTTCAACATGTCGCAAGGGGTGCTCATCGTCGACGACTCTCATTTTATGCGAAACCTGCTCACCCAGATACTCGAAGGCGAGTTCGACATCGTGGGTGAGGCCTCGAACGGCGCCGAGGCAGTCAAGATGTACAAGGAGCACGAACCGGACATCGTGATGATGGACGTCGTGATGCCGAAAGCCAACGGCATCAAGGCGACGGCGGCCATCAAGAAACTGGACCCGAACGCGCGCGTCATCATGTGCACGAGCGTGGGCCAGCGCGAGAAGATGAAACTCGCGGTCAAGGCCGGGGCCGACGGGTACGTGACCAAGCCGTTCGAAGAAGAGAGTGTCATGAAGGCGCTGAAAGATGTCGTCCCCGCATGACGGTCGCGCTTGTCGTCGACGATTCACAGTTCATGCGGACGGTCGTCGGTAACGCGCTCGAACACGCGGGATTCGACGTCGTCGAGGCAAGTGACGGTGCGGACGCGGTCGAGCAGGCCGAAACCCACGACCCGGACGTGATCACGATGGACGTCGCGATGCCGGAGATGGACGGCATCGAGGCGACCGAGCGGATCATGAACCGCAACCCGACGCCGATACTGATGGTGTCCGCCCACACCGACAAGGGCGCCGACGCGACGCTTGATGCCCTCGAACGGGGCGCGGTGGACTTCCTCGCGAAACCGGGCGGCCAGGAGGTCTCCCTGGAGGCGGAGGACCTGGCCGACGACCTGCTGGAGAAGGTCAACGCCGTCATGGGCGCGGACCTGGACGCCATCGACCCGGTCGAGTCCCCGACCCCGGCGGAGATGGGCGCGACCCGACAGGGCGAGGGCGACGCCGTCTCGATGGCGGCGGACGCGACGACCCCGCAGGACGCCGCCGAGAGCGGGCCGACCGCCCAGGAAATCACGAGCGTCATCGAGGAGACCATCGCCGGCGATTACGCCCGGAATCCGACGGTCGTGCTCGGGGCCTCGACGGGCGGTCCGAAACTGCTCACCGCCGTCCTCGGGGACCTCCCGCGGGCGCTGGACGCCCGCGTGCTGGTCGTCCAGCACATGCCCGAGAGCTTCACCGAGCGGTTCGCGGAGCGACTCGATGCGGTCAGCGCCTACGACGTCGCCGAGGCCGAGGACGGCGAGCGGATCGGCGGGGGCGAGGTCAGACTCGCCCGCGGCGGCTCCCACTTGGAGGTTGCGGGCTACTCCAGCGGACGACTCCGACTGCAGTTGACCGACGCCGAACCCGTCCACGGCGTGCGCCCCGCAATCGACGTGACGATGGAGACGGCCGCCGAGCAGGTCGACGACCCGCTGGTCGGCGTCGCGATGACCGGCATGGGCAGCGACGCCGCCGCCGGGATCCGCGCCATCAAGGAGGCCGGCGGCACCACCATCGTCCAGGACGAGGAGACGAGTCCGGTGTTCGGCATTCCACAGAAGGCCATCGCGACCGGCCGCGTCGACGAGGTGCTCCCCGCGGACGAACTCGTGGACGGAATTCTCTCCGCACTCTCGACGGAGGGGGATACCGATGGATGACTACCTGAGGGACTTCATACAGGAGACCGAAGACGGCATCACCGACCTGAACAACGCGTTGCTGGATCTCGAAAACGATCCCGGCAACGAGGAGGCGATGGACCGCATCTTCCGGACCGCCCACACCATCAAGGGCAACGCCAGCGCGATGGGGTTCACGAAGGCCTCCGACCTGGCCCACGCCATCGAGGACCTGCTCGACGAGATGCGGGCCGGCCGGGTCGCGGTGGCACCGGAGACTATGGACCAGGTCTTCGCCGGGGTCGACACGCTCGAACGGATGGTCGACGAGGTCCGCGAACACGAGCGCCCCCAGACCGACCCCGGCGATGTCATCGACGACCTCCGGAAGACCATCGAGGCGGCGCCCGGCCCCGACGAGCGCATCGAGGACCCCACCGACGAGGACATCGAGCGGGTGCTGGAGGACGTCGCCGGCCCCGCCGAGCCGGAGCAACTGGTCTACCACGTCCGGCTCGCGGTCACCGAGGAGGAAGGCGAGATCGAGGGCATGCTGGTGCTGGAGGCGCTGGCCGACGCCTTCGACGTGCTCGCGACCAACCCGCCACAGAACGTCATCCGCAACGAGGACTACGGCGGCGTCTTCGACGCAGTCATCTCCAGTGCGATCGGCGAAGACGACATCGTGGCCGCCCTCGGGGCGGTCGATCAGGTCGACGACGTCATCGTCACGGAAGTGTCCGACCAAGCCGACGCGGCGGGCGGGGACGCCGAACCGGTCGACGTCGACGACATGGAGGTCGAGGAACTCCTGGCGTCGGTCGACGAGTACGACGACATCGAGGCCATGGCCGACCGGATGGACGAGGACGATGCCGTGGCCGAACTCGACGACGCCGGCACGTTCGAGGAGCTGGAACTCGAAGCGGACGACGACATCGAGATCGAGGGGCTGCTGGAGGAGGAAGACGACCTGGCCGACGACGAGGAGATCGAGGAGTCGGACCTGGGCGAGATGGACGACCTCCGCCCCGAGGAGGAGAAAAGCGCCAACGAGGTGTTCAGGGAACTCCAGGAGGAGGTCGACCAGGTCGACTACGAGGAACTCGAACCCGAACTGGACGCCCTGGAGTTCGACGCTGTCGAGGAGGACGAGGACCTGTCTTTCGAGGACCTGGTCGAGGAGGACCCCGAACAGGTCGAGACCGAGGACGACCTGGAGGCGTTCGATTCGGAGTTCGACGAGGACGAGGGCGACGAGTTCGCCGAACTGTTCGAGGAGGAAGGCGGCCAGGCGGTCGACGACGACGAACTCGACGAGGTGCTCGCGGAGGCCGAGGAGACCGTCGGCGAGGACGAGGAGGTGTCCTTCGAGGAACTGGTCGAGGTGGGCGACGACGAGGCCGTCGGTGCCGGTGCGGACGCGTTCGACGACGTATTCGACGATGCCGACCTGGCAGCCGAGGCCGGCGACATCGCCGAGGGCGCCGCCGACGGGCCGGCAGTGGACGGCACTGCCGAAGGGGCCGCCGACTCCGCGGACCCGGCCATCGACGGGACGGCGAGCGTCGACTTCGGCGAGGAGACGGTCGGCGACGAGCCGGCACCCGCCGACTCGGTGGAAACGGAGCCGGCGACGGGCGACGAGCCGGCACCCGCCGACTCGGTGGAAACGGAGCCGGCGACCGGCGCCGAGCTGGCGCAGGCGGAGGCCGCTGCATCGACCGATGCGGAACCCGAAGCCGAGTCCCCCCGCGACCGCGACCTGGCGGAGATCGAGTCCATCCGGGTCAACGTCGACGACGTCGACTCGCTGCTCAACCAGGTCGAGCAACTGGTCACCAACCGGCTGCGGCTCCGCCGGGCCGTCGAGGAGGGCGACCTGCGACAGGCCGAGGACGAACTCGACGAACTGGAGACGCTGACGGGTCGGATGCAGGACACCGTCATGGACGTCCGGCTGGTCCCGCTGTCGCAGGTCGCGGGCAACCTGCCCCGGGTGGTTCGGGACCTGGCCCGCGACCAGGACAAGCAGGTCGACTTCGCCGTCGAGGGTGGCGACGTCGAACTCGACCGACGCATCCTGTCGGAACTGGGCGACCCGCTGATGCACCTGGTCCGCAACGCGGTCGACCACGGCATCGAGCCGCCCGACGAGCGGGAGGCCGCCGGGAAGGACCCGGAGGGCCGTCTGCGGATAAGCGCCCGGCGCACGCGCGACCGGGTGACGATAGAGGTCCGGGACGACGGTCGCGGTCTCGACGTCGACGCCATCTCCGAGCAGGCGATCGCGGAGGGGCTGATCACCGAGGACGAACTCGCCTCGATGGACGAAACGGAGATATACGAACTGATATTCGAGCCGGGCTTCTCGACGGCGGGGGAGGTCACCGGCGTCTCCGGGCGCGGGGTCGGGATGGACGTCGTCCAGGACACCGTCCAGAGCCTCGACGGGGCCGTCTCCGTCGAGTCGACCCCCCGCGAGGGGATGACCATCAGCCTCCGGGTCCCGGTGTCGGTCGCCATCGTGCGCGTGCTGTTCGTCGAGGCCGGCGGCGAGGAGTACGGTATCCCCGTCAAGAACGTCGACGAGATCAGCCGGGCCGCCGCAACCGAGACAATAGACGGCGAGGAGGTGATCACCCGCGAGGACGAGGTGTACCCGCTGGTGCGCCTCGACGAGGCGCTGGACGCCCCCGGCGCGGGCGACGGCGGCGGGATGGTGGTCCGAATGAACGAGGAGGTCCGGCAGGTGGCGCTGCAGTGTGACGACGTGATGCGCCAGGAGGAGGTCGTGGTCAAACCGTACGAGGGACTGCTCTCCGGCATCCCCGGGCTGTCGGGCGCGGCGGTGCTGGGTGAGGGAGACGTGGTCAACATCCTCGACGTGGAGACACTATGAACCAGGAACAGGACGACGCCGCGGCGACGATGATCGACATCCGAAAGCTGACGCTGGTCAACGAACTCGGCCGGCTGGGCACCAACGGGGTGGCGGACAACCTCGGCATGCTCGCCGGTTCCGAAGCCGAGATGGAGGTGACCAAGACCAACTTCATCGACGTCCGGGACATCAAAGACCACACCGACGACGGCGACCGGGTCGGCGTCCGGGTCCGGCTTCAGGACCAGCCCCACGGCCACATCCTCGTGTTGTTCCCCGAGGACAGCGCCAAGAAGATCACCGGGCTGATGCTGTCGGACATGGTCGAGGACATGAACGGCGTCTCCAGCGAGATGGCCCGCAGCGCCATCACCGAACTCGGCAACATGATGGTCAGCGGGTTCATCGACGGCTGGGCCGACGTGCTCGGCCGGTCGATCGACCATGCGACTCCCCAGCTGGTGTACGCTCCCGCCGGCGAGATCATCGAGCGGACCGCCGAACTCGGCGACCAAAGCCTCGCGCTGATGTTCGACTCGAACATCTCCGTCCCCGCCTCCGACATCGACGCCGACATCTACGCGCTGCCGGACATCGGCGAGTTCGTCCAGATGATCAACACGCTGAACGCACGGCGACAATGAGACTCGACGTCAACACGCTGGGGACGTTCCACGAGATGGCCCGGGAGGGCGCCGGCGCCGCCGCGAGGCGTCTCTCGAAGATGACCGACGTCACCGCCACGGTGGACGTGACGAAGGTCAACTTCATGTCCGAGTCCGACATCCGCTCGGAGTTCGCCGACGGCGGCTACGTCGGGGTGAAGGTCAAGCTCGCCGGCGGGCCGGGCGGCCAGTCCATCGTCGTCTTCGACGAGCAGTCGGTCGCCCGCATCGTCGAGACGCTCGTTCCCGACGGCGGCAGTTCGGGCGAGGGACTGTCGGACATGGACCGGTCGGCGATCACCGAACTCGGCCACATCCTCAACAACGGGTTCATCGACGGCTGGGCCGACGTCCTGGAGACGGCCATCGACATCTCGACCCCGGAGTACGTCCGTGGCGAGACCGCCGAGGCGGTGCTTGGCGACCTCGACCAGCTCATGGAGCGGGCCGAACTGGCGCTGATGTTCCAGAGCCACATCCAGGCGACCGGCGAGGAGATCGCGTTCAATCACTACCTGCTGCCGGACCACGACGCGATGGACGACGCGCTCTCGAAGGTGACCGCCCGCCCGCTCGATCAGGGCTTCGACTACGAGAAGCTCACCGCGTTTGACCGGATGGTCGACCAGGGCGCCGACGAGGTCGCAAACAGCGTCACCCAGATGACCGGGTTCGACGCCGCCGTCGACATCCGCCGGATCAACTTCGTCCCCGTCGAGACGATCCCCCGGGACGTCTCCGAGAAGCGCCAGGTCGGGGTGGCTTTTACCTTCGACGGCCTCCCGTCGGGGTATCTCGTCTTCCTGTTCGACGAGGAGTCCGCCGAGGAGATCGTCGAGGCGCTGTTGCCGTCCTCTCCGGAGGAGGCGCTGGGCGCGATGGGCGAATCCGCGATCAAGGAACTTGGCAACATCATGGCCAGCGGGTTCCTCGACGGCTGGGCGAACGTCCTGGACACGGCCATCGACATGTCTACCCCGAACTACATCCGGGACATGGGATCGGCGCTGGTCGACCCGATCGCCATCGAGATCGCCGAAGACCAGGAGTACGCCTTCGTCTTCGACACGGTCATCGTGGCCCGCGACCGGGAGTTCGACACGGTGATCATGGCCATTCCCGAGGAGGGCGACCTCGAACGGGCGCTCGACGCGCTCGAAATGGACGCGATCGGCAAGGAGCCCGAGACGCCGAGTTTCCCGATAGACGAAGTCTAGCATGAACCAGCAGGGAACGGCTTCTGACGGGTCCGCGACGAACACGGTGGAAGTCGGCATCGCCGAGTACACGGTCACCGCGAACGGCGACCGGCTGTCCACCTACGGGCTCGGCTCCTGCGTGGCCGTCGCGCTCCACGACGCCGAGACCGGCGTCTCGGGACTCGCGCACGTGATGTTGCCGGATTCGGACGCGGCGAAGGGCGACGAACCCGGCAAGTTCGCCGACACCGCGATCCGGTCGATGGTCGCGGACATGAAAGGCCGGGGCGCGAAGAAGGCACACATTCGCGCGAAGGTCGTCGGCGGCAGCGAGATGTTCGAGTTCACCGGCATCGCCGAGGGCGTCGGCCGGCGCAACGTCGAGGCGATCCGCCGGGAGTTGAAGCGCCTCGGCATCCCCGTCGACGCCGAGGACGTCGGCGGCGACCACGGCCGGTCGGTGGCCTTCGAGGGTGCGACCGGGCGGCTGACCCTCCGAACCGCTGACGGCGAGGAGACGGAGATCTGACATGCCCGGGCAGGACGAGATCCCCGACGGCTTCGAGGCGGTGACCGACTTCGTCGAGGAGAACCTCGCGTTCGCCACCAGCCACTACAATGACAGCTACCTCCAGCGGCGCATCCGGTCGCGGATGCGCCGGACCGGGACGGACGGCTACCGCGAGTACCTCCAGCACCTTCGGGACGCCGACGAGGAGGGCGACAAACTCCTGGAGGCGCTGTCGATCAACGTCACCGGCTTCTTCCGCAACTCGGCGGTGTGGGATGGCATTCGGGACGCGCTTCGAATGCTGACCGACAACCGCCGCACGGTGCGGGTCTGGAGCGCCGCCTGCGCAGACGGTCGGGAGCCGTACTCGCTGGCGATGCTCGCGCTCGACGATCCCCGGATCGACGCCTCGAAACTCTCGATCCGGGGCACTGACATCAACGACCGTGCGCTCGCCCATGCCCGCGAGGCCGTCTACGAGTCCAACCACACCTCCGACCTCGACGAGCAGTTGCAGTACCTCGACGAGTACGAGGCCTACGTCGACCGCGACGGCGAGCAGTTCGCGGTCGCCGACCGGGTGACCGACATGGTCACATTCGAGCGCCACGACATCATCCGGGACCCGGTCGATCGCCAGTACGAACTGGTGCTGTGTCGCAACCTCTTCATCTACATCGACGCTGAGTACAAGCAGCCGGTGATCGACAGCGTCCGGGAGACGCTCGTCGACGGCGGCTACCTCGTCATCGGGAAGGCCGAGACCATCCCCCGCGAGGTGAGCGACGCGTTCGAGGTCGTCGACAGCAAAAAGCGGATCTACCGGCGGGCGTGAACGGCGGGTTCGTCCCGCCGCGACGTCCGCCCCCGCCGTCGTCTCTCCGTTCGTCGGGAAGGACGGCGCCTTCGAAACTCCTCTCCCGGGAGGGGTCCGTCAGGCGTCGTCCTCGTCGGCGTCCCCGTCCTCCCCTTGCGGGACGTCGCCGTCGGCGACCGACTGGGCGTCGACCCACTCGTCGATGGCGTCGTCGTCCAGCGCGAGGTCGTCGTCCAGCGCGAGGTCGTCGTCTCCGGTCGTGGCGTCCGTCTCGGCGTCGTCTTCGGCGTCCACGTCGTCGTCCGGCGCGAGGTCGTCGTCTCCGGTCGTGGTGTCCGTCTCGGTGTCGTCTTCGGCGTCCACGTCGCCGTCTTCGGCCTCGATGTCCTCCACGGCGGCATCGGTTTCGCCGTCTTCTGCGTCGGATTCGAACTCCCCGTTCGTGGTTTCGGACCCG
>JAZKSB010000026.1:0-16449 GCA_036626315.1 Halobacteriales archaeon | reverse complement strand
GCCGTCGTTGCCGCCCGGTGGTGGAGCGCCGTCGTTGCCGCCCGGTGGTGGAGCGCCGTCGTTGCCGCCCGGTGGTGGAGCGTCGTCGTTGCCGCCCGGCGAGGGGGCCCCTTGGTCTCTCCGCGGCGGCCCGCCGTCGTCGCCGTTCGGTTGCTGGTCGTCGTCACGCCGCTCGCCGCCGTCCGTCCTCGGGGGCGGGCCGCCATCGTCCCGTCGCCGGTCGGCCCGTCGATCGTCCTTGCCAGACATGTTCGTTGTACGCAACAGCAAGCGACAAAAGGGCTTTGGCTGGGCACTCCGGTCAGGCCGTCTCCGGTCCGTCGCTCGCCTCGGGGTCGTCGGTCGGCGGGGCGTCGCTCCCGCCGCTGTCGGTTCCCGCCGTAGCCAGTTCGGCCTCGCCCGGTCTGACCTCCGCGCCGACCTCGAAGGACCGGAGAAACGCCTCCAGTTCGCCGGCGCGTCCGGCCAGCGACCGGAGGCTGTCGGGCACCTCGTCGAGGGCGGTCGTCTGCTCCTCGGCGGCGGCGACGACGTCCTCGGTGCGGGCGCTGGTCCGGTCGGCGATGGCCGCGGCGTCGTCGACGACCGCGACGACCTGGCTGGTCGACTCGGCCTGGTCGCGGGTGGCCCGGGATATCTCCCGGCCGCCGGTGCTCGTCTCCTCGGCGTACCCGGCGACCTCCTGGAGGGCGTCTCAGCGGCGCTCGAGTTTCCGGATCGTCCCGAGGCCGGTGTCGACGACGACGAGGCCGAACGGCGCCCCCAGCGCGAAGACGCCACCAGACAGGAGTTCGAACCCCCGAGGTGCCCGGCGACGTTGACGGCCGCGAGACCGTCCCCCCGAGGAATAGCATCATCAGGTACCGGAGCGTCTGCCATCGCCGGCGGTGCACGGCGGCAGTCATCACGTCGAGCGGCCCGTTCGTCCGAACGACGGCGACGGCCATCACCGCGCTACCGCCGACCACCACCGCCGCCGTCACCGCCAGCAACGTCGACGATGGCGACACCCGGTAGTCGCCCGAGTCGGCGAGCGCGGTCGCCCCGAGGATCGCCGGCAGCCGGAGCCCCACTGGTCTCCTCACGCTGCGCTCCCCATCCGACCGCTCCTCGGAGCGAGCAGCCATCTCGCGTTCTGTCGTCGGTCTCCGGGTACCGGTGTAAAAACTTCAATCTTCCCGCCGGGAACGCTCCCGATAATGGCGTCCGTGCAAATGGTTCCCAATCTCTGGAAACTTCGGGGGTAGTATAAATGAGTGATCGGGGTAGATCCGGTCGAGGAGTGTTACAGTGTCTCACGAATCCAAACCTCGATGGCCCGCCGACGGCGCCGGTCGGTTCGAGGGGCTCCAGTCGTATGCGCGGCGTGCACGCGAATCTAATCGTGACCCCGTCGACGAGCGACGGGTGCTCGTCCCCAACGGTGACATCTACGTCCTCCCCGGGCGGTGCAAGGAGTGTGGCTATTGCTGGGAGTACTGCCCGAAGGACGTGCTCGAGCGAGGCGACGAGGCCAACGCGAAGGGCTATCGGCACCCGCAGGTCGCAGAGGGCAAGGAAGACGCCTGCGTCGACTGCGGAATGTGCACGTGGATCTGTCCGGAGTTCGCCATCTTCACCGAGGAGGACAAGCCGGTACCGCTCGCCGACTCAGGTGAGACCGCCGGGGAGGTGCACGACTGATGGCTGCCGAGTCCGGACGGGAGCTGTTGACGGGCGAGCACTTCATGAACGGCGACCACGCTTGTGCGGAGGGCGCCATCGCCGCTGGGTGTCGGTTCTTCGGCGGCTACCCCATCACCCCGGCCAGCGAGATCGCCGAACGGGTGAGCGAGCGATTCCCCAAGGTCGGTGGCGACTACATCCAGATGGAGGACGAACTCGCCAGCATCGCCGCAGTCGTCGGCGCGAGCAACGCCGGCAAGAAAAGCATGACCGCGACCAGCGGCCCCGGCGTGAGCCTGATGAACGAGAACATCGGGCTAGCGGCCATCACCGAGACGCCCTGCGTCATCGTCAACGTCCAGCGCGGCGGCCCCTCGACGGGGATGCCGACGCTCCCCGGCCAGGGGGACGTGATGCAGGCGAAGTACGGCAGCCACGGCGACTATCCGATCGTTGCCTACGCACCGAACAGTCCCCAGGAGATGTTCGACCTGACAGTGGCGGCGTTCAACACCGCCGAGCGGTACCGGACGCCAGTCTTCATCCTGGCCGACCAGACCGTCGGTCACATGACGGGAAAGGTGAATGTTCCCGAGTCGGTCGAGACGGTGGACCGGCCGACCCCGGACGGCGACCCGGACCCCTCTGAGTTCGAACCGTTCGATCCGGACCACCAGGTACCGCCGATGGCGGCGGCGGGCGACGGTGCTCGCGTCCACGTCACCGGACTCACCCACGACGGGCGCGGGTACCCGGACATCGACCCGGAGACACAGGACGTGATGCTCTCCCGCATGATGGCGAAGATCCAGGACAACCGCGACGACATCGTCGAGACTAGAGCGTTCGAACTTGACGACGCGGACGTCGCCTTGCTGGCGTACGGCTCGACGGCGCGCTCCGCGCGGCAGGCCGTGCGCGACCTGCGTGCGGACGGCGAGACAGTCGGCCTCCTGCGCGTCGTCACGCCGTGGCCGTTTCCCGTCGAGGAGGTCGAGGCGCTCTCCGAGACCGTCGAGGAGATCGTCGTCGCGGAGATGAACCTGGGCCAGTACGTCCACCGAGTGCGCGAGGTGGCCGACGTGCCGGTGTCGGCCCACACCCATCAGGGCGGCGTGATCCCCGAGCCGTCGAGCATCGCGGACACGGTGCGGGAGGTGATCGCATGAGCAGCCCGCGCTCGCCCCAACAGGTCGCCGACGAGCACCCGGACGACGAGGTGCTCCGCAACGAGCGGATCCCCCACATCTGGTGTCCGGGCTGTGGCCTCGGGACGATCATCAAGGGGTACGCCGACGCCGTCGACGACAGGGACGCGGGGCTCGACGACAACGTCGTCGTCAGCGGGATCGGTTGCACGGGCCGCGCCGCGGGTTACGTCAACACCGACTCCTACCACACGACCCACGGCCGGGCGATCCCGTTCGCGACCGGCATCAAGGTCGCCAACCCGGACCTCGAGGTCTCGGTGATCTCCGGCGACGGCGACCTGTTCAACATCGGCGGCAACCACTTCATCCACGCCGCCCGGCGGAACCTCGACATGACCGTCGTCTGTGCGAACAACTTCAACTACGGGATGACCGGCGGCCAGTTCGGCGCGACGACCCCCAAAGAGAAGTACACCTCCACGACTCCTTACGGCAACTTCGAGGGCTCGTTCAACCTGCCGCTGCTGGCGGCGAGTCTCGGCGCACCCTTCGTCGCGCGCTGGACGAACCTCCACCCCCGACGGATGTCGGACGCCATTCAGCGGGCCATGGAGACGGACGGGTTCGGGTTCGTCGAGGTCATCTCGCCGTGTCCCGAGGGGTTCGGCAAGCCGAACGACTTCCCGGACGGCCTCGACCAGATGGAGTACTTCGAGGAACACGGCGTCGTGGACCACGACGCCGACCTCCGAGACGTCGACATCAACTTCGAGGGCGAGGATCTCGTCCTCGGCAACTTCGTCGACGAGCCGTCGACGCCGTACCAGGAGGTCAAGCGCGACTTCCTCGACAAGCGGTTAGGAGGTGGATCCGAATGAGACGCGAATACCGGTTCTCCGGCTTCGGCGGACAGGGCGTCATCACCATGTGTCACATCGTCGGGCACGCCGCGACGATCACCGGGGACCTCGACGCGACGATGACGGAGGCGTACGGGCCGGAGAAGACCGGCGGGTTCTCCCGGGGCGACGTCGTCGTCTCGGACACCGAGGTCACCTACCCGGCGGTGGTCGAGCCGGACGTCGTGGTGGCGTTCTCCCAGGACGCCTTCGAGCGCGACGCCGACTCGGTCACGGACGGCGGACTGGTCATGGTCGAAGACACCCTCGTCGACCCCTCGACGTTCGCCGAGCGACGCGAGGACGTCACGATCGAGACGGTCCCGGCGTTCGACGTCGCCGTGGACGTCGGCCGGCGGCTCGTGGGCAACATCGTGATGCTCGGGACGCTCACGACGCTGGTGGACGTCCCGCCCGCCGAGGTCGTCCGTGACGCGATCCGGGACGTGGTCCCGGCGGGAACCGAAGGCATGAACGAAACGGCGTTTGACCGCGGACGGTCCGTCCTTGAGGAGGAGGTCACAGCATGAGCAGCGAACGAGACGTGCAACCGGACGTGTGGACCGGCCCGCAAACCGACGAGGTCATCGACGGGGACGTCCTTGTGATCGGCGGCGGCATCGCCGGCATCCAGGCGGCCCTGGATCTGGCGGACAGCGGTGCCGAGGTCGTGCTGGTCGAAAGGGAGCCGTCGATCGGCGGGAAGATGGCTGCCCTCGACAAGAACTTCCCCACCCTCGACTGTTCGATCTGCATCGAGGCCCCGAAGATGAGCGAGGTCGGCCAGGCGGACAACATCGAGGTCCTCACCCTGGCGGCGGTGACCGATCTGGCGGGAGCGGCCGGCAACTTCTCCGCGACCGTCTACCAGCAGCCCCGCTACGTCACCGACGCCTGTACGGAGTGTGACGACTGCGTCGACGCCTGTCCGGAGGTCACCACCAACGAGTTCGACGAAGGCATGGGCAGCCGGACGGCGATCTACCAGCCGTTCGCCCAGGCGGAACCGGGCGACTTCGTCCTGGACATGGAGACGTGTCTGAACGACCCGCCGAACAACATGCCCTGCGACCGGTGCGTCCAGGCCTGCAAGCCCGACGCCATCGACTTCGGCGACACCCCCACGGAGTACCGGGTCGACGTCGACGCCGTCGTCGCCGCGACCGGGTTCGACCTCCTCAATCCGCAGGTCGTCGAGGAGTACGGCTACGGCGACCACCCTGACATCCTCACGAGCCTGGAGTACGAGCGGCTGCTCGACGCCGCCGGGCCGACCGAGGGCGAAATCGTGAAACCCTCCGACGGCGATGAACCAGAGGACGTCCTCTTCGTGCTGTGTGTGGGCAGCCGCGACCAGCGCCACGCGGAGTACTGCTCGCGGGTCTGCTGTACGTATTCGACGAAGCAGGCCATCCAGACCATCGACCACGGCATCGAGGACGTCGACACCCTCTACATGGACCTGCGGGCCTACGGCAAGGACTTCGACGCGTTCTTCGACCGCGCCGTGTCGATGGGCGCGGACTATCACCGGGGTCGGCCCGCCGAGATCAAGGCCGACGGCGAGCACCCCGTCGCCCGCTACGAGGATACCGCCTCCGACGAGGTCATCGAGGAGGCCTACGACATGGTCGTGCTCTCGCCGGCGATGATCCCCAGCGACGGCACCCAGGAGCTCGCCGACACTCTCGGCATCGAACTCGGCACCGACGGGTTCATCGAGGCCACCGAGGCGGAGGGCGACATGATCGAGACGACCCGCGATGGCGTCTACGCGGCCGGCGCGGCGACCGGACCGAAGGACATCCCCGATTCGGTCGCGGAGGCCTCCGGCGCGGCGTCGAAGGCGATGGAACACGTCGAGGAGTCGACCTGGCCCGATCCGATCGAGGCCGAGCCGATCGACCCCTCCGGCGAGGAGCGCGTCGGCGTGTTCGTCTGCGACTGCGGGTCCAACATCGCCGGGACGGTCGACGTGCCGGAAGTCGTCGACTGGGCGGACGACGTCCCGGGCGTGGAGCACGCCGAGGAACTTCCGTTCGCCTGCGCGGGCGTCGGCCAGGACAGCATCACCGAGGCGGTCGAGGAGGAGGACCTCAACCGGGCCGTCGTGGCGGCGTGCTCGCCGAAGACCCACCTCCCGACGTTCGAGCAGGCCGTCGAGAAGGCCGGGCTCAACAAGTACCTGCTGGAGATGGCCAACATCCGCAACCACGACTCCTGGGTCCACGACGACACCCCTGCTGCCACGGAGAAGGCCAAGGATCTGGTGAAGATGTCCGTCGAGAAGACCCGCTTTCTGGAACCGCTCGAGGAGATCACCCAGCCCATCGAACAGCGGGCGCTTGTCGTCGGCGGCGGCATCGCCGGGATGAACGCCGCCGTCAGCCTCGCCAACCAGGGCCACGAGACGCACCTCGTCGAGCGTGAGGCCGAACTCGGCGGCATGCTCACCGGGCTCGACGAGCTCCATCCCGGCGAGATGGACGCCGACGCCCTGCTGGAGCGGCTCCGCAACGAGATCCGCGAAACCGGTGTCAACGTCCACACCGACACGGAGGTCGAGAACGTCAGCGGGTTCATCGGGAACTTCGCGGTCGACCTGGACTCCGGACGGAGTCTGGACATCGGCGCCATTGTGCTCGCGACGGGCGCCTCCCTGGCGGACGTCCGCCCGTTCGACGAGCCCGACGACGCGGAGGTCATCACGAACCTGGAACTGGAACAGCGCCTCGCCGACGGCGAGGTCGACGCCGACGAGGTCTCGTTCGTCGGCTGCGTCGGCTCCCGGGACGGCGAACGGGGCTGCTCGCGGTACTGCTGTCAGTCGATGATCGGGCAGGCCGACCGCCTGGTCGACGACGGGGCCTCGGTCAACGTCGTGAGCAAGGACATCCGGACGTTCACCCGGGGCGCCGAGGAGACCTACCACGACGTCGCCGAGAAGGGCGCCCGGTTCTTCCGGTATGACGGCGACGCCACCCCGGACGAGGCGATCACGCTGGAGGACGACGGCTCGCTCGTCTTCGACGACGAGTACTCCGGCGACAGGGTCGGCGTGCCCTCCGATCTCGTCGTCCTCGTCGAGGGACTCCGCTCGAACGGTGCCGACGAGGACGGCGACATCGCGAGCCAGTTGAAAGTCTCCCGGGACGAGGAGGACTTCCTGCTGGAGCGCCACCCCAAACTCGGCCCGACGGAAGCCAGCGTCGGCGGCGTCTTCATGGCGGGGGCCGCCCAGTATCCGAAGGACGTGCGCGACGCGGCGGATCAGGCGCTGGGCGCCGCCGCGAAGGCCGGCGCGCTCCTCTCGAAGGACACGGTCGAGCAGGAGCCGCTCGCGGCCCGGATCGACCCCGAGGCCTGCACCGGCTGCACCCGCTGTGCGCAGGTGTGCCCGTACAACGCCGTCGAGGGCGAGGTCCAGGAGCCCCACAGCGTGGTCGAGGCCGCCTGCATGGGCTGTGGCAACTGCGCGGCGGCGTGCCCGGCCGACGCGATCACGATGCCCGGGTTCACCGACGACCAGATCAAGACCCAGATCGACGCCGCCCTGGAGAACGACCCCGAGGAGAAGGCGATCACGTTCGCCTGCAACTGGTGTTCCTACGAGGGCGCCGACCAGGCCGGCGTCGAGAAGCGGTCGTATCCGCCGAACAGCCGGATCATCCGGACGATGTGCTCGGCGCGGGTCGATCCGGAGTTCGTCGAGTACGCGTTCGAGCAGGGCGCCGGGGGTGTCCTGATGTCCGGCTGTCACATCGGTGACTGCCACTACATCGACGCCAACGAGTACACGAAGGAACGCTACGAGCGGATCAAGTCCAAGCTCGAGCGCGACGAGGAGTTCGACGAGGACCGCCTCCAGCTGGAGTGGGTCAGCGCCGCGGAGGGCCAGAAGTTCGCGGAGGCGTCGACCCGCATCGCGGACGTCGTCGAGGAGTACGCGGCCGATGCCCCCACGGAGGAGGTCCGCACCAACGGCGGGCGCCCGATCGACGAGGACGACGCCGGAGGTGACGACGCATGAGCGAGCAGGTCGTTCGCATCGACTCCGAGGCCTGGGAGGCGGTTGACGAGGCGACCGACGGCGCGGCGAGCGTCTGTTACCAGTGTGGGACCTGCACCGCGACCTGTCCGTGGGGCAAGTTCGACGGCGAACCGCTCTCGGTCCGCAACCTCGTCAGGCGGGCCCAGACCGGCCAGGACGGCGACGGCGAGGCGTTCGCCGACGACCTTTACAGGTGTCTCACCTGCCACGCCTGCGAAACCCAGTGTCCGCGCGACGTCGACATCGTCGACGCGATGCTGGGGCTGCGGGAGCTTGCGTTCGCCGAGGACGAGGCCCCGGGGCGCCTGGAGAACGCGCTCTGGAGCGTCTACGAGGAGGACAACCCCTGGGAACGCCCGGCCAGCGAGCGCGCGGACTGGCTCGAGGCGGTGCCCGACGACGTCGACGTGCAGGTCGGCGGGGAGGCGGACGTGCTGTACTACGTCGGCTGTACCCCCTCCTACGACCCCGGGCTGCAGGACGTTCCGGTGGCGATGGTGCGACTGCTCGACGCCGCCGACGTCGACTTCGCCGTGCTCGGCGAGGAGGAGTCCTGCTGTGGCGACGTGGTCAAGCAGACCGGCGAACCGGACTTCTTCGCCCAGCTGGCGGAGAGCAACAGCCAGCAGTTCGAGGCCACGGGGGCCGACACCGTCGTCACCTCCAGCCCGCACTGCGCGGAGACGTTCATCGAGGACTACGACCTCGACGCCGAGGTCGTCCACTACGCGGAGTATCTCGTGGACCTCTTGGAGGCCGACCGGCTCCCGATCGACGACCTCGACCGCGACGTCACCTACCACGACCCCTGTGACCTCTCCCGCGGAATGGACGTCGTCGAGGCGCCGCGCGTGGTGCTCGACTCGGTCGGGACCGACCTCACCGAGATGGAACAGCACGGGAGCGACGGGCTGTGCTGTGGCGGCGGCGGCGGCAACATGTGGCAGGAGTCGGAACTCGACGAGCGGTTCGCCGACCGCCGGGCGAAGCAGGCCGACGAGACCGGCGCGGCGGAGCTGGTAACCGCCTGTCCGTACTGCGTCCAGAACCTCGAGGACGGGGTCAAGAAAACCGGCGTCGACATGCCCGTCCGCGACCTGACCCAGGTCGTCATCGAAGCGCTCGACGCCACGGAGGAGGCAAACGCATGACCCGCGACGTCTGGATCTACGTGGAATCGACGGACGGATCGGCGGAAACCGTCGGGTTCGAGATGCTCGGGAAGGGCCGCGAGCTGGCCGACGAACTCGGCGCGGACGTGACGGAGCTGCTGGCAGGCGTCCCCGGTGCGGTCGACGACGCGGCAGCGGAGGCCCTGGCCCGCGGCGCCGACCGGGCGCTGGTGCTCGAACACGACTTGCTGGACCACTACCGGCCCGAGACGTACGCCGCGACGGTCGAGGCGGCTGTCCGGGACGAGGACCCCGGCATGTTGCTGGTCGGTGCGACGAACAACGGCATCGATCTGGCCGGCCGGCTGGCGGTCCGCCTCGACGCGGGGCTGACCGCGGACGTGACCCGCCTGGAGCTTGACGAGGACGACGAGCTGGTGGGTGGCGTCCCCGCCTTCGCCGGCGGCATCCTGGCGATGGTGAAGGCCACGGGGAATCGCCCCCACATGACGACGGTTCGGCCGGGCGTCTTCGAGGCGCTGGCACCCGGCGAGGCGGACGGCACCGTCGAGCGACGCGAGCCTGACCTCGACGAGGCCGAGGTCGAGACCGAGATCGTGGACCGATCGGTCGGCGAGTCCGTCGACCTCCCGGGCGCCGACGTGGTCGTGGCGGCCGGCCGAGGGTTCGACGGCGACATCGACCTCGCGGAGGACCTCGCCGATGCGCTGGACGCCACGGTCGGGGTCACCCGACCGCTCTGTGACGAGGGACTGGTCTCCCGGGACCGCCAGATCGGGACGACCGGCTACTCCCTGCAGGCCGACCTCTGTATCGTCGCCGGGATCAGCGGCGCCGTTCACTTCACGGCCGGCATCGAGGACTGCGACACGGTTGTCGCCGTCAACACCGACCCCGACGAGCCGATCTTCGACCACGCCGACTACTGCCTCGAGGGCGATCTCCACGAGGTGTTGCCGGCGCTAGTCGAGGAACTCGAGGGACTGGAGGTGGCGACATGACCGTCCGCATGGCCGTCATGACGAAGGTCGTCCCGAAGCCGGAGGAGGTCGAGCTGGACGAGGAGACGATGACGATCGACCGGGACGACGCGGACTCCCAGCTGAACCCCGCGGACAAGAACGCCGTCGAGATGGCGCTGTCGCTGAAGGACGCCCTCGAGGACGCCGGCGAGGACGCCGAGGTGATCGCCGTTTCGATGGGCCCGCCGTTCTTCGAGGAACAGCTCCAGGACGTGGTGGCGATGGGTGCCGACGACGCGGTGCTGCTGTCGGATCGGGGCTTCGCCGGGGCCGACACCTATCCGACGAGCCGCGTGCTGGCGGCCGGCGTCGAGAAACTGGGCGACGTCGACCTCGTGCTGTGTGGCGAGGAGTCCTCGGACTCCTCGACGGGTCAGGTGCCGCCCGGCATCGCCGAGTGGCTCGACGCCGCCCAGGTGACCTACGTCTCGGAGGCCGAACTCGACGATGGACACGACAACGTGCGGGCGACCCGGACCGTCGGCGGCGGCGAGGAGACCGTCCGGGTGCCGCTGCCCGCGGTCGTCAGCGTCGAGTACGGGGTCAACGACCCGCGGTTCCCCGACTTCAAGCGCAAGCGCTGGGCCGACGACGAGTGGGAACCGACCGTCTGGAACCAGGACGACCTGGAGCTGCCCGAGTCGGCCGTCGGGCTCGAAGGGTCCTACACCGAGGTCACGACGCTGGAGTCGGTCGAGAGCCCGGACCGCCTGGGCGAGTGGGTTGAGGGGGACCCGGACGAACAGGCCGGCGAACTGGCCGACATCGTGCGCGACGAACTCGGCTGACCCCGGTCGTCGCTTCTGCCCGGCGCCAGGCTTCGGTCGTCACCGCCGGGCGACGGACCGGACGCGTTCGCTCGCGGTCGACCGGCGGCTTCCGCCGGCACCGGCTATCCCCGGGCGCCGACCGACTCCGGCAACGGCTTCATCACAGGTAAGCCGCGTCCCAGGTCCGCGGACTGTGGCGGTTCTCGCAGTCGGTGCAGTCGATGCGTTCCAGCGTGTCCATTACCGTGTCGACTCCCCCGCAGTTCGAGCAGTACCAGCCGAACCGTTCCTCCCGGGCGTTCGTGCGGTAGACAGCGTGGAACGGCCCCTCGTGGCCGGATTTGGACTCGTCCTCGGCAACGTACAGATTCGACGGGACAGGGTCCCGTTCGCCGATCGTCGGCATGTTCGGGGCCTCCTACACCGGGTTGACACAGTGGAGGGTGGTAACAGTTGGCGTGCCTTTTCGCCCTGCGGGAACGACCCCGACACCTTTCTTTCACGAGAGGCCGGGGGCCGTGGTCGTCGCGAACGCCGCCGCCGACGTGGCTCCCCGCCGGATACCGCCATCAACAGGGCCGGATGACCGGCGGTCAGGTATTCTCGCCGTCCCCGGCCCCGCCGAGTCCCGGCAGGATACCCGAGCAGGCGCCACACTCCGCACACGAGATGCCGGTGCAGTCGAACGACTCGCCGCACCGGGGACACTCCAGCCCGCGCTCGGGGTCGAACTCGTAGCCGCAGGTGCCACACTTCACAGGCCCATCACCACCGCGAGGACGGCCCCGACGCCGAACGCAACGACCCACGAGCCGACCCACATCAGGGTGCCGCTCGTGAGGTCCCGCTCCTTGACGATCATCACCATGGAGAGGATGCAGGGGACGAACAGCGTGACGATCACCAGGCCGACGAACGTCTGGGCGGCCGACAGCGACATGCCGGTCATGCCCGCGGCGGCGAAGTCGCGCCGGATCAGCCCCAGCACGACGACCTGCCCGAAGTCCGTCGGCAGGCCGACCGCGCCTGTCAGCGGCGCCAGCGACTGCTCGATGCGGGCGAGCAGGCCGAGGTAGTCCAGAAGCGAGACCCCCAGCGCCGTCACCGCGAACAGCGGGCCGGCCTCCCGGAGGAACATCTTCGTCCGCGAGGCGGTCTTCGAGGCGATGTTGCCCGCCCTGGGCCGGCGCAGGCGGGGCAGTTCCGTGATCAGCCCCTCGCCGTCGCCGGGCAGCGCCCGGTCGAGGAAGACGCCGGCGACCCCGAACACGACCAGGATCACAGCGACGTACCCGAACCACCAGACCAGCCCCAGGCCGGCCAGCAGCCCCAGGATGACCCCAAGCTGGGCCGAGCACGGCACCGCAAGCCCGAGCAGCGCCGTGGCGATGAGCCGCTCGCGCCGGGAGCCGACCATCCGGGTCGTGATCACCGCCATCGTCACACAGCCCAGCCCGACGATCATCGGGATGATCGCCCGCCCGTTGAGGCCGATCCGGCTCAGCCCGCGGTCCGTAAGCACCGCCAGCCGCGGGAGCACGCCCGAAACCTCCAGGGCGCCGATCACAAGGTAGAACGACACCACCAGCGGGAGCAACACGCCCAGCAGGTACTGGACCGTCACCGTCAGCAGCCCGAGGTTCTCGTTCAGCAGGACGAAGTGGAGCGGCTCCGCCCAGCCGGCGGCAGGGACGACCGACCCGACGGTCGATTCGACGAACGGGACGTAGTACTCCCCGAAGACGACGATCTCGAGGAAGTCGACCAGCCGCTGGGCGACCAGGTCGCCGATCAGGTAGTAGACCGCACCCAGCAGCGCCACCATCAGCGGCGTCCCCGTCAGCGGGCGCAACAGCAGGTCGTCCAGCCGCTCGGACCAGGCCGGCGGTCCGTCGCCCTCGGAGACGACGGCGTCGACCAGCGCGTCGACCCGGTCGCGCCGGTGGCCGTAGACCTCGTCGCGGTGGTCCTCCCCGACGAACCCCGGGGCGCCGCCGTCGGCGACGACCGGGGCGCGCTCCCGGACCGCCTCCGCGGTCGGCTCGTCGGCCTCGACGAGCAGGACCTGTTCGGCGCGGGAGGCCTCGACGTCGTCGGGGAGGGCGTCGAAGAACTCCTCGATGGGGGTCTCGTCGGGTGCTGTCGCCTCGTCCAGCCGCTCGCGGAGGTCGTCGACGCCGCGGCCCTCCGTCGCGACCGTGGGGACGACGGGCACGCCGAGCCGGTCTGCCAGCGCGTCGACGTCTATCTCGATGCCGTCGCGCTCGGCCTCGTCCATCACGTTGACCGCCACGACCGTCGGGATGCCCATGTCAAGCAGTTGCAGCGTCAGAAACAGGTCCCGCTGCAGGGTCGGCGCGGCGACGACGTTGACGACGGCGTCGGCCTCCAGCAGGATGTCCCTGGCAACCCGCTCCTCCTCGCTGAACGAGCCGACGCCGTAGACGCCCGGCGTGTCGACCAGCGCGTCGCCGTCGACGCGGGCGACGGTCGTGTCGACGGTCGTGCCTGGGTAGTTCGAGACGTCGACGTAGGCGTCCGCGAGTTCGTTGAACAGGACGCTCTTGCCGACGTTCGGACAGCCCGCCAGCGCGACGGTCCGGTCGGCGTCGCCCGTGTCGGGTATGGTCGCGTCGGTCATGGTCACTCGATCTCGATGTCGCCGGCGACGGCGGCGCCCAGCGCGAGGTCGGTCCCGTTGCGCCGGATCACCGTCGGCCCGTTGTGGAGCTGTCGCCGGCAGGTCACCGACCCGTCAAGAAAGCCCAGCCGGAGCAACTTCGCCCTGACCTCCGCGTCCGGAACCTCCCGGATCCGGAACTGCTCGCCCGGGCGAACGCTCGTCAACGCCTCGCTCACTTTAGGCTCACCTAATTCAGACTTGGCTCCGGGGAACTTGAAAGGGGATCGGCCGTTCCCAGACTCCGGGAAGGCCCTCCGTCACCCGTTGACATCCTCCCACGGCTGAAGCCGTGAGATTCCTCCGGTGGGGATGGTGGCTATGCCGTCCCCACGGAGGCAAGTTTCCCGTCGCCGGTACTCCGGTTTGTGCGCTCCTCGCTGGGACTGGCCCTCTCGGGGAAGCGTGGTGACTCTGACCACGTATGGTCGTCCCACGTGAGGCGCACGGGCCGTGCCATCGACCCGACTTCGTTGCCAGCCTGTCGTTCGAGGAACGTCCGCGACGCGTCGAGGTCGGCGTGTCCCTCGTAGCCACACGAACACCGGAACACGTCGCCGTTGCGGTCTGTGTTCTCGCGCTCGCCACACACCGGGCACTCCACCGTCGTGTATGCTTCAGACTCGACCTTGACCGTGATGCCGTACTCCTCGGCAGTCGTCGCAAGCCGGTCGATGAACGAGCGATACGCCCAGAACTGATGCGTCTTCTCGTTCACCTCTGCCGACCAGTGTGTCGACAACACGTCGCTGAGGTCGCCCACGTACACGGTAGCAACCCCCTCGACGTACAGTCGCTCCAGCACGTCGCGGACGAGCGCGTCCTGGGCGTGGTCGCGGCGGCGGGTTCGTTTTCGGTACAGCCGTCGAATCCGGCGGCTACTGTACCGGCCCTCCCGGAGCTTCGATTGGAGCCGGGCAATCTCCTCGGTGGTGTCCCGAAAGCGGGCGAACAGGTCCCGCCCTTCGTAGAGGTACTGCTGGCCGGTCGTGGTGGTACAGGCGACGAGGTTGTTCGCGCCCACGTCCAGCGCAGCCGATTCCTCGGCTAATGGTGAATCCCGTCGAGAATCAGGCACGGTGACGGGCTGAATGGCCCTGAACGTGTCGTCCACCTCGTCGTAGTACAGTTCTAACCGACCCCGTTCGCCGTCCCACTTCGGGTCGCCAACGACTTCGAGGCGGAGGCGGTCGTGGTAGCCAAGCCCGTACTCGTCTTTCAGGTCCTGGCCCACGGGGATTTCAAGTCGGCTTCGCTCCCCGGTTTCGAGGGTGTACTGGTCGTTGCGAACGTACGTCCGCAACTCCCGTCCCTCGTCTTCGTTACCCCAGTAGCCAGGCGGGGCGATATCCTCGCCGTTTTCTCGGGCAGCGAAAAACGACCGCCACGCTTCGCTGTTCTTGCGGATGAGTTGTTGGGCGGTGGCGGAGCCGAGGACGCCGACGTACTGTCTGCGGTAGTCGGCGGTGTCCCATACCGATTCGCCATCGAAGAATTGCTGGCGACGTTCGTAGTTTAGTTCGTTCCACAGGCTGGCGGAGGCGTCCAACAGGTCGCGGAGCAGTTGCTCGTCCTCTGTGGAGAGCGGGCGCACCGCGAACGTGTTGGTTCGCCTCACGACGACAGACATTTGTAGTCTTACGTCTAAATGTCTTTTGGACACAGACGATGCGGCCGAACATCGACATTTCGCACACGTTGAACGGGCGCGTGAAAGACTACGCCGAACAGCAGGACGTGGCTCTCGAAGAAGCCTATCGGGAGATTATTGAGGCGGGACTTGAGGCGGTGGAACATCCAGACGAGCAATAGCGCGTGGACTGGCGGGCCGTGTTGTCGCTCAGACCCACCCCTGAAGGGGTGGGCTTCCGCTCGCTACGTGTCACACGAACCACGGTAGCGGGTCGTCGGTTGCCGGTCGAGCCTCAGTCACACGAACCACGGTAGCGGGTCGTCGGTTGCCGGTCGGGACCCGGCCGGTGGCCGCGTCGGTCACCATGCCAGCCGCAGCAGCGACGGGACGGCGGCCACGGCGCCCAGGCCCACCGCGACCCCGGCGATGACGCCGAGTGCGTCGACCCCGCCGACCCCGCCGGCGTTGGCGGCCATCCCGCCGACGGCCACGCAGGCCACCAGTGCGAGCGCGATGCTAGTCGTCGGGCTATGCCGGCTGTCGTCGGACTGTGAACCCCCCGACCCCATCGTCCGTGGGTGTGTCAAGGATTAGCATAAGTCTTCTGGCGGACCCCCGCTCCGGACGTCCGACGGCCCGGTCTCCGGGTGGTCGTACGTGCGCCGACGTCTGCGTCCCCCTACGACTAAGCCGACCGCGCGCGTGGCTCCGGCCATGGAGTTCGACCACGCGGGCATCGCCACGACCGACGCCGACGCGCTGGCCGACCAGTACGCCGCGCTGTTCGACGCCGACGTCGTCCACGAGGAGGCGTTCGACGGGATGGCGTTCGTCTTTCTGGACTTCGGGAACGGCTACTTCGAACTGCTGGAGCCGCTTGACGACGACAGCGTCGTCGGCGAGTACCTCGACCGCAACGGCCCGGGCATCCACCACCTCGCCGTCGCGACGCCGGACATCGAGGCGGCCATCGAGACGGCCCGGGAACTGGACGTGGACCTCGTCGACGAGGAGCCCCGCCCCGGCGCGTGGGGCCACGACGTGGCGTTTCTCCACCCCGGTTCGACGGGCGGCGTGCTGCTGGAGTTCGTCGAGCACTGAGGCGTACTCACGCCCCGTCGGTTTCCCCCTCGTCGGCGCCGTTCCTGCCGCCGTCGATCCACTCGCGGGCCGCATCGGCGACTGCCGGTTCGACGTCGTCGGGCAGTTCCGTGAACCACCCCGCCGAGATGACCGTGTCCGCGGGGCGGGCCCGGCCGCCGTCGTCGTTGGCGCCGAACCAGTCCCAGCGGCCGATCACGCGGTCGTCGGTGTCCTCGTTGACGAACGCGTACCGGCAACTCGCGAGCCGGGGTCCCAGCGAGAGGTCCAGGCCCGTCTCCCGCTCGGCGGCACGGACGGCGGCAACCTCGTGTGACTCGCCGGGGTCGCGCTCGCCGCCCGGC
>JAZKSB010000025.1:0-16483 GCA_036626315.1 Halobacteriales archaeon | reverse complement strand
TGTTGTCGGCGGTCGTCAGCGCGTCGTCGTACTTGAAGTCGATCTCGTGTTGGCCCTCCGCGACCTCGTGGTGGCTGGCCTCGACCTCGAAGTCCATCGCGTCGAGGTTGTAGATGATCTCCCGCCGGAGGTCGCTGGCCAGGTCCTTCGGCGCGAGGTCGAAGTAGCCGCCGGCGTCGTGGGTGTCCGTCGTCGCCCGCCCGTCGTCGTCCACCTCGAAGACGAAAAACTCCGGCTCGGGCCCCGCGTTGAGCGTGTAGCCCATTCCGTCGGCGCGCTCGATGGCGCGCTTGAGCACGTGACGCGGGTCGCCCTCGAACGCCTCGCCCGTCTTGGTGTCCATGACGTCACAGATCAGGCGGGCCGCCGCGCCGTCGTCGTCGTCGCGCCAGGGCAGCACCGCGAACGTCGCCGGGTCCGGCTCCAGGCGCATGTCCGACTCCTGGATGCGCACGAACCCCTCGATGCTGGAGCCGTCGAAGTAGATCCCCTCCGTGAACGCCTTCTCGGCCTGACTGGCCGGGACCGAGACGTTCTTGACCGTCCCCAGGATGTCCGTGAACTGCAGCCGCAGGAAGTCGATCCCTTCGCTCTCGATGCGTTCGAGGACCTCCCGAGCGTCCGAGGAGAGGCCGTCGGGTCCTGTATTTCCGTTCGTCATCTTTATCGACGATAGATTCCACAAGATGGCCAAGGATAAGCCTATTGATTCCCGTAAGATGCCCATCACGGAGGAAAACTGGATGTTCGTAAGATTCTAAACCCGGGGGCGAGTTGATGCATGCAATGACGTACGAAAACCTCGACGCGAAGTTGGTGAACGCCCTGCTGGCGGACGGCCGGGCGAGTCTCCGCAGTCTCGCGGAGGAACTTGACGTTTCCGTCACCACCGTCTCCAACCACCTCTCGGACCTGGAGGAGGAGGGCGTCATCGAGGGGTACGCCCCCCGAATCGACTACGACGCCGTCGGGTACGACGTGACCGCCATCCTCCAGTTGAAAGTCGAGGGGGACGCGCTCCCGGAGATCACCGATCGCCTGCGGGCGGAAAAGCGGATGGTCAGCGTCTACGAGGTCACCGGGGCCTTCGACGTCATCGCCATCGGCAAGTTCACCGACACGGACGAGATGAACGACCAGATCAAGTCGCTTCTGACCGACCCCGAGGTCAAGGAATCGAACACCGCCGTCGTGCTGAACGCCGCCGCGGAGGGACGGCAGTTCGAACTGGACGTCGAGGACGCCTGAAACCGGGCGCCCCGTGCGGAGCCGCTCGACGTTCAGGCTTAACAGTCCGCGGGTCGAACTCCCCGCCATGACGGACGAGGACCGCGAATCGGCGGCCGGCGACGACCCGCCGACCCCGGACGCGGGTGGGGACGACGCCATCGACGGCACGTCCGCCACCGGGAATGCCGGGCATCGAGCAGCAGACCACGTCGGTCGCGCGCTCGCCCGGGCAACCGGCGTCGGCCTCGCCTGCTACCTCGCGGTCTACGCCACGGTGGGCGGCCTGTTCGCCCTCGATTTCACCACAAGCGTCGCCGGGCGGGCCGGCGGCGGCGCGGTGGAGGCCGTCCGGCGACTCGGGTGGGTCGTCTACAACGCCCACCTCGTTCCAACGCGGGTGTGGCTGTCGGTGAACGTCATCGAACTGTCGGCGGAGTCGCTCGCGCTGCCGCCCGCCGTCTACTACGCGGTGCCGCCGCTGGTGCTTTTCGCTGGCGGGTGGACGGCCGCACTGCGTGCCCCGCCGGGCGCGTGGCGGGTCGTCGCCGGCGCGGGCATCGTCCTCGGCTATCTCCCGGCGGCCGTGCTCGGCGCTGTCGCGACGACAACGCCCGCCGGCGGCCCGGTGTTCGTCACGGCGACGCTGCTGGCCGGCGTCGCTTATCCCGTCGCCTTCGGGACGGTCGGCGCCCTCGTGGCCGATCGGTAGCGCGGACGATCGTCGAGATGCAGCGAACGCGCTGCGGGGACCTGCAGGTGGCCGGGCGATAAACGGAGAAATCGGGTGCGGCAGTCGGAGACGGACGCGATCCGAGTTCGGCGTCGGGCGTGGTTTGGCCTGAATGCGTCCTGGGCCGGCTTACATGCCACCCATGCCGCCCATGCCACCCATGCCACCCATGCCGCCCATGCCGCCGCCGGGACCGCCGGCGGGCGGCCCCTCGCCGCCGTCGTCGTCGCCGACCTTGCCGCCGGAGAGGTCGCCGGCTGCGATGACGTCGTCGATGCGGAGGATCATCGTGGCGGCCTCGGTGGCCGACTCGATGGCCTGGCTCTTGACGGGCAGCGGCTCGACGACGCCCTGCTCGTCCATGTCGACGACTTCGCCGGTGTAGGCGTCGAGGCCGGCGGCGATGTCGCCGCCGTCGTGCTTGCTGCGGAGGTCGACCAGCGAGTCGATGGGGTCGAGGCCGGCGTTCTCCGCGAGGGTGCGCGGGATGACCTCCAGCGCGTCGGCGAACGCCTCGACGGCCAGCTGCTCGCGACCGCCGACGGAGTCGGCGTAGTCACGCAGCGCCAGCGACAGTTCCGTCTCGGGCGCACCGCCGCCGGGCAGGACCCGGCCGTCCTCGATGGTTGTCTGCACGACGCCCAGCGAGTCCTCGACGGCGCGCTCGACCTCGTCGACGACGTGCTCGGTGCCGCCCCGAAGGATCAGCGAGACGGACTTGGCCTCCTCGACGTCCTCGACGAAGATGCGCTGGTCGCCGCCGATGTCCTTCTGGGCGACCGAGCCGGCGAACCCGAGGTCCTCCTCGTCGAAGTCGTCGAGGTTGGAGATGGCGCGGGCGCCGGTGGCGCGGGCCAGTTTGCTGATGTCGTCGGACTTGACCCGCCGGACGGCCAGGATGCCCTCCTCGGCGAGGAAGTGCTGGGCCATGTCGTCGATGCCGCCCTCGGCGAAGACGACGTCGGCGCCGGCCGCAGCGAGATCGTCGACCATCTCGCGGAGCTGCTCTTCCTCCTGGTCGAGGAACTCCTGAAGCTGGTCGGGGTCGGTGACGTTGACCTCGGCGTCGATCTCGGTCTCCTGGACCTCCAGGCCGTCATCGACGACGGCGACCTTCGCGTCCTCCTTGTGGTAGGGCATGTTCTCGTGGACGCGCTCCTTGTCCACGATGACGCCCTCGACGAACTCGGAGTTGCCGATGGCGCCACCGACGACCTTCTCGATCTTGACGTTGTCGAGGTTGATGCCTTCCTCGTCGGCGACCGCGCGCACGGCGTCGACGACCAGCGTCGAGAGGGTGTCCTTCGCGGACTCGGCACCCTTGCCGGTCATCGCCGTGGCGGCGATCTGCTGGAGGTACTCGGTGTCCTCGGTGGAGACCTCGATGGCGTTGTCCTCCAGGACCTCTTTCGCCTTCTCGGCGGCCTGGCGGTAGCCCTGTGCGAGCGTGGTAGCGTGGATGTCCTGCTCGAGGAGGTCCTCGGCTTCCTGCAGGAGTTCGCCCGCGACGACGACGGCGGTGGTGGTCCCGTCGGCGACCTCCTCCTCCTGGGTCTCGGAGACTTCCACGATCATGTTGGCCGCGGGGTGCTCGATGTCCATCTCCTTGAGGATGGTCACCCCGTCGTTGGTGACCACGACGTCGCCCATGTCGTCGACGAGCATCTTGTCCATGCCCTTCGGGCCGAGCGTGGTCCTGACGGCTTCGGCGACGGCTTTCGCGGCCGTGATGTTCATCGACTGTGCGTCCTCTCCGGAGGTGCGCTGGGACTCCTCGGAGAGTACGATAAGGGGCTGTCCGCCCATCTGCTGTTGAGCCATAGTCACTCGGGAATTGTATTGTGATTCTATATAAATCTATCGGATGGGGACAGAGAACTCCGGGCCGGACGCCACTCGCAGTCATGACACCTCCTGGCACGGGCAGGATTTATATGCAACTCTGCGGGCCACGTCGGAGACGGGGTCGGGGGAACGTTGCGGGGGCCGGAGTTCGGCAGAACGTCGCGGCGTCGAGGGCAGGGGTCCGGCTGCGGGCGGCCGCCCAAGGGACGAGACGCCACCGGCGGACTACGCGCGGCGAAAACGGGGTCCCGCGGACGAGATCAGCCGTGGAACTGGTGGTACTGCATTCCCTTGTGTTTCAGTTCGTTGCGCTTGTCCTCCAGAAACGAGTAGACCCGACCGTGGGGGGCGCCGTCGAGGATCATCTCGGCGGCCGTCCGGACCGCGTCGACCTCCTCGGGCTGGCCGATGATCCCCAGCGTCGAGACGTAGATGCCGACGGAGGCGCCGGTGAGTTCCTCCATCAGTTGGCGGGTGCGACCGCCCTCGCCGATGAGCCGGCCCTTCTGGCGGCGCAGGTCGGCCTCGTTGCGGGTGGCGGCGTCGACGTCCACGACGTCGAACATCATCATGTCGTTTTCCAGCAGCCGCAGCGCCTCCTCGGGCGCGAAGCCGCGACCGATGGCCTTCACGACGTCCGGGCCCTTCAGCCCGAGCACGGGGTCGCCGACCTGCTCGATGGCGACCTTCCCGTTCTCGGAGTCGACGTCGAGTCGCACCTCCGCCTTCGACTCGATCTCGCGCAGCGTCTCACCTCCCTCCCCGATCAGCACGCCGATGCGGTCCTGCGGAATCGTCACGTGTTGCATACGACTCCGTACGCGATGGCCCGTTTTAAGGCTTGGTTCGCGCGGAATCGCGCGAGCGGCCGACGGTTTACACTCGTCGTCGATCCGGTCGTGGAGCGGTTCACTCGCCGTCGACCTGCTCGGGGAGCGGCCCCTCCGCATCGACCCGGTCGTGGAGCGGTTCACTCGCCGTCGACCTGGTCGGAAAACGGTCCACTCGCGTCGCCGGTCACGAACGCCAGCAGGTCGTCGTCCTCGACTGCCAGTCCCTGCCTGCGGAAGAACGCCGCGACGTTGTGACAGTCCCGCTCCAGGAAGTTCCGGTAGTTGGGGTGGTGGACCGTGACGGCCTGGCCCAGGTCCAGCAGGTACAGTTCGTCCTCATGGACGACCACGTTGTACTCGCTGAGGTCGCCGTGGACGAGCCCGGCGTCGTACAGCCGCCGCATGTATTCGGCGACCACCTCGTAGGCGGTCCCGGGGTTCTCGACGTGGACCTCCGAGAGCCGCTTCGCCCGGCCCGCCTCGGTCCCGAGATACTCCATCACCAGGACGTTGCGCTCGACGGCAAGCGGCTCGGGCACCCGCACCCCCGCCTGGCGGGCGCGCCGGAGGTTGGCAAACTCCTTTTTCGTCCAGGCGAGCACGATAGCCTTCTTGTCCGACCCCAGTTCCTCGAACCGCGGGTCCCCGACCAGGTAGTCCTGCATGTCCCGGAAGTTCGAGGCGTTGATGCGGTAGATCTTCACTGCGACATCCGGTCCCTGGGCGGCTTCCCCCTCGCTGGCGAGGGCGGCGTGCTCGTCGAGTTCCTCGGCGGCCGCCGGCCCGCCCAGCGCGGAGTAGACGCTTGCCTCCTTGCCGGTCGAGACGGCTCCGCCCAGCGCCGCGATCCACCCGTCCTGAACCAGCCGATAGAGGGCGGCGTAGGCCGCGTCGTCGAACACCGACTGCTTGACCTTGAACTGGTCTGCGTCCTTGATTCGCTCGCGAAACTCGCCGAACTCCCGGTCCTGCCGGCGTGCGATCCGGTCGGCCTCGGTGTCGCTGACGTCGATCCGCTTCCATTCGTCGCCGGGGGTCTCGGCCTCCTCCGGCTCGACCAGTCCGTAGTCCTCACCCATTCGCACGCGAGTACGGCGTCGAGTCGGATAAGGCTGGCCGGTCGCCGCGCCGAGTCGCGTTCCGGTCGGGCAGTCAGGCCTGTATCATGCCCTCTTCGCGGAGTTTGTCGGCCTCGGCCTTCTCGTATCGCCAGGTTATGTCGGCCTTCTCGTCCTGCCAGTCCCAGGGCTTGACGAGCACGACGTCGTCCTCGCGGATCCAGATGCGCTTTTGCATCTTCCCGGGAATGCGGGCGGTTCGGGTCTGGCCGTCCATGCACCGAACCCTGACGCGGTTGGCCCCGAGCATGTCCTCGACGACCGCGAACACCTCGTCGTCGTCCGGCATCCGGATGTCCTCCAGACTCGCCTCGTCCTCGCCGTCGCTCATGGTCGTGGATTCGGGTGGGGAATCTTTAAAGGTGCGGAACTCAGCCCCGCGAAGCCGCGGGCGCCGACGCGGGGGCCTGACCCGAACCGGGAACGCTTATTCCACCCCTCCCACAAGCGGGGAGCATGTTCGACCGACTCGGTCCGTTTGGCGTCCTCGGCGTCCTGGTCCTCGTGGCCGGGCTGGCCGTCGTCAGCTGGCAGAACCCCATCATCGGCGGCGGCCTCGGACTCGTGGTCGCCGGCGTCGGCCTCGTCGCGTTCGGGATGGTCCGCAGCATGATGTCGATGTTCGGAATGGCCTGACGGCGCCACGTCGCGGTGCTGCCGGCGGCGCCAACTCTCAGTCCCTCAGTTCCGCCAGCCGCTCGCGGCCGGGCGCGATGAGTTCGTCGAGGTACGACGAGAGCGCCGTTTTCGCGTCCTGTGGGTGGAGTTCGCCGCGTTCGAGGTCCGTCGCCAGCGACTCGAAGTGGTCGTAGGCGAGGTCCCCGCCGTACTTCTCGGGGCGCTCGACGAGGACCTCCTCGAATCGCGGGAAGACGTGGTACTGGAACAGTTCGAGGACGGGATTCTCGCGCTCGTTGCCGTGATCGTCGGGCTCCGGATCCCTGGTCGGCGGGCAGTAGGCCTGCTCGATATTCGACTCGATGTCCGCCGTCGAGTCCTCCATCGAGAGGGTGATCGTCTCCTCGCCCGTTACGGGGTTCTCGCTCGTGGACATCTTGCCGATCCCGGTCTTGAGGTCGGCGATGATCGGCGTGTGCAGCGCGGTCGGCGCGTCGTAGCCCAGGCCCGGCAATTCCTCGCGGGCCAGCATGTGGACCTTCCGCTGGTCGATGCCGCCGACCGCGAGATCCAGGTCGAGGTGGGCGATGTCCAGCGCCTGCATCAGCGGGTAGACGACGTGGCTAACCGTCACGGTGTCGCCGCTCTGGATCTCGGCCATCGCCCGCTCGGCCCGCGAGAGCGTCGTCGACAGCTCCAGTTGGTGCAACTCCAGTTCGTAGTCGTCGTCGAGCTGGTAGTCCGAGCCGAGGACGAACTCGGTGCTGTCCTCCTCCAGCCCGTAGGCGACGAACTGGGCCTTCATCCGCTCGGCCGTCTCGCGGATCTCCTCGAAGGTGCCCTTGCCGTTGAGGTAGGCGTGGACGTCCGCAAGCAGCACGACCACCTCGAAGCCGGCCTCCTGCAGGTCGATGAGCTTGTTCGCCGTCAGCAGGTGTCCCAGGTGCAACGCGCCGGAGGGCTCGTAGCCGACGTAGGCGCGCCTGCCCTCCGGGTCGGCAGCGAGGTCTCGGATCTCCTCGTCGGTCACCACCTCCTCGGCGTTTCGCGTGATCAGGTCGTAGGCGTCCATAGGGGAGCAACTCGGAGCGGCAAGATAGGGGTTTTGGACCGGCGGGAACACCTCGCATGCGCCCGTCGATCGTTGCCGTGCCGCTCGCTCGGTTGGAGACGTTCTCACTCCGTTCGAATGTCTCCCGCCCTATGCTCGCTGATGACCTGGTCCACCATCTCGCGGTTCCGTTCCAGCCGGCGCTGCTCGGCGCGTTCCCGCCAGTCCTCGATGATGGCTTCCACCTCCGACTCGCGGGCGACCGCCAGTTCGTCGACCTCCTGGATGGTCACCTCCTCCCCTGGCCCGACGGGAACGTCGTGTTCGAACAGGAGCTCGTCGGCCACGTTCGAGAGTCCGCCGTCCTTCAGGACGACCCGTGGGTCGACGTCGATGAGCAGTTCCGCGGTCGAGCGCCCTGCCCCGCTTGCGTCCCGGAGGTAGATCACGTCGTCTTCAGCCAGCCCGAACCGCTCGTCGGCGTCCCGGATTGCCTCCTTCGTGAACTGCTCGATGGGCTTGACCGGGGCCAGGTCGCGCTTTTCGGGCTCGACGTCCGCGAAGTTCGAGTGGTCGAGCTTCCACAGCTCCTTGAGCCGGGCGAGCTTGTCCTCCAGTCCCTCGGCGCGCTCGCGCTCCTCGTCGCGCTCGCGCTCCAGGCGGTCGTTCTCCCGCTTCAATCGGGCGACTTCACGGCGCTCGCGGGCCTCCTGGCGGGTACGACTGCGCTCGCGCTCCAGTTCCGACTCCAGGTCGGCGATGCGGTCGTCCTTCTGCTCGACGGTCTCCCGCAGGTCCGCGACCGTTCCCTCCAGTCGCTCGACCATCGACTCCAGGCGAGCGATGCGCTTCTCCTCCGCCGTCGGCTCACGCGGGGCGTGTTCGCTGCCGTCGTCGTCCTCACCGTCGTCGTCCCACAGGTCCGCGAGGACGGCCTCGACGCTCTCCTCGCCGCCGACCACGCGGGCGATCACCTCGCCGCGCTCGATTTCGGGCGGGACCTTGCGGGCGATGCGGGCGAACTGGTCGTCGTGGTCGTCGTGGGCGAACAGCGCCGCCGCCAGCGCGTCGCGCTCGTGGTCGTTGTCGTAGGCCTCGTTGCGGGTGCGGTGTTGCTTCTCGTCGACCGGCAGGTCCGCGGGCGGGGTCCAGCCGCCGGCGTCGAACGAGCGGCGGATCTTCTCGACGGTGTCAGGCATCGGAGTGACGTCGGCGGCGACGACGACCGGCCGGCCGCGCTCAATAATCCACTCGACCACGGCGGCGGTGTCGGCGGTCCGGGTCGAGTGGACGTCCAGCACCCGGCCGTCCAGGTCCACCAGCGCGACTGCGGTCGTCGTCCCGGGGTCGATGCCGACGACGACGTGGTCGCGTCGCTTCGCCAGCGGGACGAACTCGATGCCGTCGCGGCGCTCGCGCTCTATCTCCACGCGCACGTCGCCGGACCGGGCCGCCGAGACGGGAATGTCCTCGGGGCGGGCCTCGACGGCGAACACCGCCCGCGAGAGGCCGCCGTACTTCTCGGTGACCTCCTTCTCGTACTCCAGGGCGGCCTCGTCGAGTTCGGCCTCGACCTCCCGGCCCCGGCGCCTGACGGCGCCGTGGATCCGGCGGGTGTAGCGGTCCTCCGACCACCCGCCGCCGCCGGTCGAGCGGCCACGCGAGACCTTCACGGTGGTCGTCTCCTCGAACGCCGAGACCTCGTACCCCACGTTGCGCGCGGCGAGACGGGCGGCGGCCTCGGCCTCCTGCATCGGATCCTTGCCGTAGGGGACGCCGTTGCGCTTTGCCACCCGCGAGAGAGGTTCCGGCCGCTCGTCGCCTGTGACCTGCACCAGCCGGGTCCCCGCCGGCAGTTCCCCCAGGAAGTGGACGAGCGCATCCTTGTCCGCCGCGAGTTCATACATGTTGTCGGTCGCGACGATGTCCGGCCGTTCGCTCTCGATGCGGCGCCGAAGTTTGCGGCGTGTGACGACGTCGCGGTCGACGTCTTCGCCGTCGAAGGCGACCAGCGCGTAGGAGGGCGCATCGCCGCGGACGTCGCCGCTCTGGACGTCCACCCCGAAAATGGTCGCGTCCAGGGCGCTCGTGCGCGTGCTCACGGGCGCAGATATGTGACTGACGGGTATAAATCTCGTCCCCAACCAAGCCGTCGCCGCCGCCTGACGTCGTCGCATTCGGGGGATTGGCGGCTTCGGGCGCCGTGCCGTCCCTGCCGACCATTCCGAACGTTCGCCGATCCTTCCAGCCGGGAATTCATGCCCCATGGCGCGACCACGCCGCCCGTGACCTGACGACTGCCCCGTCGCGTTTCGCGGTCGTGCGGCACACCGCGGCGGGAGCGATCCGTGCCGCCTGCTCGCCATTATGCCGGCGTGGCTTTGCCGGCGCGAGGCCCGCTCACAGCAGCCGTCCCTCCACCACGGGCTGGACGCTGCCTCCCACCTCGACGGTTACGGCGTCGCCGGGGTCGTCCGGCCCGGCGGCGTCGCCCGCCCGGAGGTACAGCAGCGACGGCCGGTCCAGTTCGTGCCCCTGCTCGACGCGGGCGTCGACCTCGCGCCCGCCCAGGTACCGGTGGCGCGCGAGATACGCCGCGAGACAGCCGTTCGCCGATCCCGTCGCCGGATCCTCGGGCACGCCCAGCCCGGGGGCGAACACCCTAACGGCGAGGTCGTTAGCGTCGTCCCGCGGGTCGGGTGCGACCGCCAGGACGAGTTTCGCCTCGCGGTCGCCGGTCACCGTTCGATAGGCGTTGCGGTCGATCTCGATGCAGGTCAGGGCGGCACCGTCTCGCAGCGGGACGACGATCGTCGCCAGGCCCGTCGAGACGATCTGGATCGGATAGTCCGTCGCCAGCGCGTCCTCGGAGAGCGAAAGCACGTTCGCCAGCGCTTGCCGGTCCAGTTGCACCCCGAACTCGGGCGACTGCTGGGTCATCCACAGCGTCGCCGCACCGTCGACGGTCTCAGCACGGATCGGCACCTGCCCGACGCCGAGGTTCAGACGCACCGTCTCGTCCGGGTTCTCCGCGAGGTGCTCGTGGATCACGTGGGCCGTTCCCAGCGTCGGGTGTCCCGCGAAGGGTAGTTCCTCCGTCGGCGTGAAGATACGGACGTCCCATCCGCCGCCCGCTTCCCGCTTCGTGCTTTCGACGAACGTGGTCTCCGAGTAGGCCATCTCCCTCGCGATGGCCTGCATCTCCTCGCCGCTCAGATCGGCGGCATCACGAACGACGGCCAACTGGTTGCCGGCGTACTTCCGCTCGGCGAACACGTCGACGACGTGCAGCGGGTGACTCATGGAGAATCGATGTGGCCGGCGAGACAAAGAGCCCGTCGTTCGGCGGGTTCCTGCACCTGTCGCCGCACCGGAACCTGCCAACGTCGCGGGTCGACGTCGGCGACGGCGTCAGTCGTCGTCCGGGTATGGCACCTCGATCTCCCGTCCGTCGCGTCCGAGGATCACCTCGCCGCCGAAGGCCGCCGCGGCCTGATCGGCGAGTCGGTCGGCCACGCCGGCGTACCGCGAGGAGACGTGGGTCAGCGCCAGTCGCTTCGCGTCGGCACGCTCGGCCACCTCGCCGGCCTGCCGGGCGGTCGCGTGGGCGGTCTCGTCGGCGCGCTGTTCGTGGTCGTCGCCGAACGTGGCGTCATGTATCAGTAGATCGGCGTCCAATGCGACCTCGACGGTTCGGTCGGCGGGCCGGGTGTCCCCGGTGTAGACGATCCGCCGACCAGGTCGGGGCGGCCCGACGACCTGCTCCGGGCGGACGACGGTCCCGTCGTCGAGTTCGACGGACTTGCCATCGTGTAGTTGCGAGAACTTCGGCCCGACGGGGACCGCCAGTTCCTCGGCGCGCTCGCGGTCGAACCGCCCCTTGCGGTCGTCCTCGACCAGCGCGTAGCCGACCGCGGCGGCGTCGTGGTCGACCGCGAACGCCCGGACCTCGTAGTCGTCCCGCTCCAGGGCGACGTCGCCGGGCGAGACCGCCTCGACGGTCACGGGGTAGGACGGGTCGGTGTCGCCGGCGCGTGCAAGCGACCGAACCCGCCTGTCGGCCCCGGCGGGCGCGTAGACCGTCAGCGGTGCCTCCCGGTCGTTGAAGTCCCACGTCTGCAGGAGCCCGGGCAGCCCCAGGACGTGGTCGCCGTGGGCGTGCGTGACGAAGATCTCGGCCACGTCGAACCCCGTCCCGTAGCGCATCATCTGGCGCTGGGTGCCCTCCCCGACGTCGAACAGGAAGCGGTCGCCCTCCCGACGGACGGCGAGCGCACTCGTGTTGCGCTCGGTCGTCGGAACGGCCCCGCCGGTTCCCAGAAGCGTCACCGAGATGGACATCGAATTCCGCTGGGGGCGCGAGTGGTAAACGCCCTTCGGAACATGCTCCCCCCGCGCCAACCCGGATCGAACGGAACCCCGCCGGGACCGACCGATACTTACCGTGGGCCGGCCTACGCCGTGGCGATGGAGTCGCCGCTGTGGACCGAGACCCACCGCCCGGACGTCGATGACCTCCCCCAAGCCGACGTCCGCGACTCGCTTGCCCGCGCGATAGAGGAGCCGGTGAATCTCCTGTTGCAGGGCCCGCCCGGCAGCGGCAAGACCGCCGCGGCCCGGGCGCTGGCGCGGGCGGCCCACGACGACCCCGACAACGACCTGGTCGTGATCAACGTCGCCGACTTCTTCGCCCGGTCGAAGTCCGAGATCACCTCCGACCCCCGGTTCGAGCAGTTTCTCGTCGGACGGAGCGACATGGCAAAGCGGGACATGATAAACCACGTCCTCAAGGCGGTCGCCAGCTACGCGCCGGCCTCGGGCGCGTACAAGACGGTCCTGCTCGACAACGCCGAGGCCATCCGCGAGGACTTCCAGCAGGCGCTTCGGCGGGTGATGGAGCGGTACCACCGCAACACGCAGTTCGTGATCACCACCCGCCAGCCGACGAAGCTCATCCCGCCGATCCGGTCGCGGTGTTTCCCGGTTCCGGTGCGCGCCCCCACCGACGCCGAGGTGGTGGACGTGCTGGCGTCGATCGCAACGGCGGAGAGCGTCGAGTACGACGCCGAGGGGCTGCGCTATCTCGCGAGTCACGCGGACGGGGACCTCCGGCGCGCCATCCTGGCGGCCCAGACGGTCGCAGAGCGCAACGGGCCTCTCGTCGGCACCGACGTTCTGGAGCCGCTGTCGAACGTCGGAACCGCCGACCGGGTCGAGTCGATGCTCGCCGACGCAGAGGCCGGCGAGTTCACCGATGCCCGCTCGACGCTCGACGACCTGCTGTTCGACGAGGCCTTCGCCGGCGAGGAGGTGCTGCGGGACCTCCTCGATGCCGCCGCCGCCCGCTACGGCGCGGCCCGCCAGGCGGAGATCCACCGGCTCGCGGGCGAGATCGACCTCGCCATGGCCGAGGGGAACGAGGACCGGGTCCACCTCTCGCGGCTGCTGGCGGAGATCGGCCGGACCGCCTGAGGTCGGTGCCGAGGGGCCGATCACCCCAGCACGTGGACGTGCCGGACCAGCGACCGGTGGACGCGACGGCGAAACACGTTTTCGACCGTCCACCCGGTCTCGCGGGCGGGGTCGGCCAGCGGGCGGTCGGCGACGACGACCGCCCGATCGGCGACCCGCCGCGCCTCCGCGAGCGCGGCGGCGGCGAGTTCGTCGGTGCCGTCGCCCTCGATCCGGGACTGCCGGCCATAGGGCACGTCGAAGACGGCGGCGTCGACGAGACCGTCGGCCAGGGGTATGTGGGTCGCGTCCCCGCGCGCGAGGTGCCAGCTGCCGGGCGCGGGCAGTCCCGCGACGCCGCCGCTGTCGAGGTACCGACTGAGGTTCCGGCGGGCGCCGCCGACCATCTCCCGCTGGGCGTCGACGCCGACGACGTCGGTGCCCAGCAGGCCGGCCTCGACCAGGCCCCCGCCGGTGCCACACATCGGGTCCAGGACCGTCGCGGTCCGGGGGTCGGCGCTGCCGAGCGCAAGGTTCGCGGTCGCCCGGGCGAGCCGTGGCTCCATGCTGCCGGGCGTGAAAAACGGCTTGTCGGTGGGGGCCCGGCTCCCGAAGTCCCGGACGCTCTCGACGGCGCGCCAGCCCAGTAGGCAGACGTCCTCCGAAAACAGCGCGCGGAGTTCGTGGTCGGGGTCGTCCAGGTCGACCGCGAACCCGCGCTCGACGAGGACCGCCCCGAGTTCGCGCTCGGTGGCCTGCGTGGACACGCTTGCCGTCCCGCGGACGTCGCGGCCCCGGACGGCGACAGTGCCCTCCCGGTCGACTGTGGCGGCGTCGAGCGCGGCGCGTGCGGCGTCGAGGTCGGCGCCGGAACGGGCGATCAGGTCGCTGGCGACCCCGCTGTACGCCAGCCCGCGAAACCGCGCGTGGTCGACGCCGCGGGCGACTGCGAGCCCCGGCGCGACGACGGAAACCGCCGAGGCGGCGGCCCGCACCTCGGCGGCGGCGAAGGCGTCGTCCTCGCCGGCGAGTTCGAGCGCGTACACATCCGACGCTCGGACCGCCGGGCGTATCAGGACACCGGTCACCGCCCGAACGGGTGCCGTCGGACCCGCCGCCGGCGCCCCGCCGGGTGTTGTCGAACCCGCCGCCGGGGGCCCCCTGTCGGGCGTCGTGACCCGCCGCAGAGACGATCTGTCGACCCGCGCCACCAACCTTTATAAACCTTAAATACATCTTTTAAGTCGAGTACATGACCGATCCCAAGGAGACCATCAACATCGAAAACGTCGTCGCCTCGACGGGAATCGGCCAGGAACTGGACCTCCAGAGCGTGGCCATGGACCTGGAGGGCGCCGACTACGACCCCGAGCAGTTCCCCGGCCTCGTCTACCGGACCCAGGAGCCGAAATCCGCCGCACTGATCTTCCGGTCGGGGAAGATCGTCTGCACGGGCGCCAAATCGACCGATGACGTCCACGAGAGCCTGGAGATCGTCTTCGACAAGCTCCGCGAACTCAACATCGACGTCAACGACGATCCGGAGATCGTCGTCCAGAACATCGTCACCTCCGCGGACCTGGGGCGGAACCTCAACCTCAACGCGATCGCCATCGGACTGGGCCTGGAGAACATCGAGTACGAACCCGAGCAGTTCCCCGGTCTCGTCTACCGGCTCGACGAACCAGAGGTCGTCGCACTGCTTTTCGGCTCCGGGAAACTCGTCATCACGGGGGGCAAGCAGCCGAAGGACGCCAAGCACGCCGTGGACAAGATCGTCTCGCGGCTGGAGGAACTGGGACTGCTGGAGTGACCGGCGGATAGCAGTCTTCAAACCGGCCCCCGCCGTACTGCCGGCATGACCCCGGTCGCGCTTGCGGGCATTGCCCCGGCGCCCAGCGGCGCTATCGCGCCCGGGACCGTCCCGACGGGCGGCGGCGCGCTCGCCGTGCTGGGGACGATCGTCGTGACGGCGCTGTTCTACGCGGCGACGCTGCACCTGGCGGCGGTGTTCTTTCTCGGAGACGTGCCCCTCCGGAAGGCACTCGCGGTCGGGGCTGCGGTCGCCGTCGCCTCGCTGGTCGCGGGTCGGTGGGGGCCGGCGGTCTCGCTGCCCGCGACGCTCGCTGCCGACGCGGCGGCCGTCCTGCTCGTCTACGACCGCGGCGCCCGGGCCGCCGCGGCCCTGGTCGCGTTGCATTTCGCGTTCGCGACGATTCTGGGTGTCGCGCTGGTGAACCTGCTCGGCGTCCTCTGAGTCGACGGTGGCGTCACTCGACCAGCCGCTCGATCTCGGTGACCAGGATGTCCGACGCGCCGGCCTCCTTGACGCGTGTGATCGTCTCGAAGACCTCCCGCTCGTCGACGACTGCATGGACGGCGACCTTGTCCTGGCCGTCGATGTCCATCACGGTCGGCCCGCCCAGCCCCGGGATGACGTCCCGGACCTGGTCGAGACTGTCCTCGGGCACGTTCATCATCAGGTAGCGCTTGTCCTCGGCGGCGGTGACCGACGACAGGGCCGTCCGGACCTGATCGGTCTTGGGGTCGCCGAGGGCGTCCTCCCGGCCGATCAGGTGGACCGACGACTGCAACACCTCCGCGATCACCTCGAGGCGGTTGACCTGCAGGGTCGTCCCCGTCGAGGTGATGTCGACGATAGCGTCGGCCATCTCGACGTGAGGGGTGAGTTCGGTCGCGCCGGTGACCTCCACGACGTCGACCTCGACGCCCCGGTCGGCGAAGAACTCGTAGGTCAGGTTCGGGAACTCCGTCGCGACGCTCTTGCCCTCCAGTTCCGAGATCGACTCGACGCCGTCGGCCTCCGGCGCGGCAACGACCAGCCGACAGCGGCCGTATCCCAGATCGAGGAGTTCCTCGACGTTGGCCGGCCCGGCCTCCCGGACCTGGTCGAGACCGGTGATGCCCAGGTCGGCGGCGCCGTCGGCGACGTACTCGGGAATGTCCGCTGCGCGGGCAAACAGGATGCTCAGTTTCGGGTCGACGGTGTCGGCGTACAGTTTCCGGTCGGCACCGTCGACGACGTGGATCCCCGCCCGTTCGAGGAGATCCATCGTCGGTTCGTGCAGGCGCCCCTTGTTCGGGACCGCGATTCTCATTACGCCTGGTTTGCCCCCGGGACCGGAAGTGTCCTTCCATTCCCGGCCGGCCCCCGGTGGCCGTCCCCGCCAACCAGGTTCCGGAGGTTTCAGGCACCCACCCGGCGTACGCCCACCCATGACGAAACTGGCAGTGGTCGGCGGGCGGGTCCTGCAACCGGACCTGTCCGTCGAGCGGGCCGACGTGCTACTCGACCGGGCGACCGGAACCATCGAGGCGGTCAAAGAGGGCATTGATGCGGACGAGACCCTGGACGCAGCCGGTGGGCTCGTGATCCCCGGCCTCATGAACCCCCACTCCCACGTCGCGATGACACTGCTTCGGAGCAACGTCGACGACAAGCCGCTGGGGCCCTGGCTCCGGGAGGACATCTGGCCGATAGAGGAGGCGCTGCAGCCAGAGGACGTCCGGGCCGGCACCGAACTCGGCCTCGTCGAGATGATCAAAAACGGCGTCACGACCTTCGCGGACATGTACTTCTTCATGC
>JAZKSB010000024.1:0-16682 GCA_036626315.1 Halobacteriales archaeon | reverse complement strand
CGCGGGCGGTGTGCATGAAGTGGTTCCCGCCGATCGCGTAGCCGTCGCCGTCGCCGCCGGCGGCTATGACCTCCAGCTCGGGATTGGCGAGCTTCGCGGCCCGCGCGACGGGCAGCGTCCGCCCGTGGATGGCGTGGTAGCCGTAGCTCTCGAAGTAGCTAGAGAGCTTGCCCGAACAGCCGATGCCGGTCACCAGCATGATCTCCTCGGGATTCAGGCCCACCTCGGGGGCGGCCTGCTTCAGCGACTTGAGGACGCCGAAGTCCCCACAGCCAGGACACCAGGTCGGCTGGGGTTCGATGCCCGGGGTGAACTCTTCGCTGTCTGTCTCTCGATCCTCGTCGATTGCGCTGAATTGGCTCATGGTCAGTCACCCGTTGCGGGAACGTACCGGGTCTTGTTGCCGGGGACCTCCGTGTCCCCCTCGATGCTGGCCTCGAACCCCTCGACGACGTCACGGGGCTCGAAGGGATTGCCGTTGTACTTCAGCAGGCTCGACAACATGTCGCCGTAGTCGCCGAGTTCCTTCTTGATGTGCCCGTGGAACTGGCCGGACGCGTTCATCTCGACGACGATGGCCTCCTCCACCGAGTCGAGGAACGCCGTCATCTCCTTTTCGGGGAACGGCGTGATCTGGCCGACGCCGAGGGACTTCACGGAGTGGCCGGCCTCGTTGAGCGCGTCGACGGCCTCCTCGACTGCGCCCTGGGCCGTCCCCCACGTGATGATCCCGTAGTCGGCGTCCTCGGGCCCGTGGTGGGACTGGAGGACGTTCCGGTCGGCGAGGTCGGACTGGATGGTGTCGAGCTTGCGCAGCCGCCGGTCGACCTGCATGACCCGCTTGTCGGGGTCCTCGGTGATGTGGCCGGCCTCGTTGTGCTCGTTGCCCGTCGCCAGGAACCGGCCGCCCTTCTGGCCGGGGATCGACCGTGGGCTGACGCCGTCCTCGGCGTCGAACCGGAACCGCTTGAACTTGCCCGAGTGGTGGTGGGCGGCTTCCGCGATCTCATCCTCGCTGAGCGTCGCTCCCAGGTCCGGAGCGGGCTCGCGGTCGAAGAACTCCGCGTCGACGTTGCGCATCTCGCCGGCGAGCTTCGAGTCGTACAGGACGATCACCGGGAGGTGGTAGTCGTATGCGATCTCGAACGCAAGGCGGGTCTGTTCGTAGCCCTCGCTGGGGTTCGCGGGGGCGAACACGACCCGGTGGGTGTCGCCCTGGCTGGTGTAGAGGACGTGCTCTAGGTCGGCCTGCTCGGTCTTGGTGGGCATCCCCGTCGACGGGCCGGCCCGCTGGGCCTCCACCAGGACCAGCGGCGTCTCGGTCATCTCCGCCAGTCCCAGTGGCTCGGACATCAGGGCGAACCCGCCGCCGGAGGACCCGGACATCGCTTTCACGCCGGCGTGGGACGCGCCGATGGCCATCGAGGCCGCCGCGATCTCGTCCTCGACCTGCTCGGCGACGCCGTTCATGTCGGGCAGGTTCTGGGACATGATCGTGAACACGTCCGTCCACGGCGTCATCGGGTACCCCGAGATGAACCGACAGCCCGCGTCGATGGCGCCGTAGGCGATTCCGTCGGAGCCGGTGATCAGCGCCTTGCTGTCGTCGTCGTCGGCCTCCGGGACCGTCACGTCGTTGTCCTGCTCGTACTCCTCGAGGACGGTGTCGTGGGCCTGCCGGAGGATGGTTTCGTTGGTCTCGAGGACGTCGCCGCTCATCTTCGAATCGGACATCACGTCGATGATCGGTTCCAGGTCCATCCCGATCAGCGCGGCGGTGACGCCGACGCCGGCGGTGTTGCGCATGACCTCGCGGCCATGTTCGTTCGCGATGGCCCGAAGGTCCATCCCGTAGACGTCCCAGTCGTTCTCCTCGGCGCGCTGCTCGAAGTCCGGGACGTCATCGTCGTCGACGAGGCCCTCGTCGTAGACGATGATACCACCCTCCCGGAGGTCGTCGAGGTTCTCCGAGAGCGGCTTCACTTCCTCGTTGCCGTAGTAGGCGTCGTCGTCGGGGTTGCGGGCGAACGAGTCCCCTAGCGCCAGGAGGACGTTGTACCCGTCGCCCCGCGATTTCACGTTCTCGGTGCTGGCTCGCACCTCGACGTACGTGTGGCCGCCGCGGATCCGCGACGGATAGTGTCGGTGTGTGAATACCTCGAGGCCCGAGCGCATCAGCGCCTTCGCGAAGTTCTGACTCGTCGAGGCGATTCCGTCGCCGGAACCACCTGCGATTCGCCAGACGAGTTCGTTGTCAGACATGGTTGGTCGCGGCCCTGCTGGACCGGCTTCAACCTGCAGCTTGGTGCGTTAGCACCTAAAGTGTTTGCTATCCATTACCATGGAACGATCATGAAGGATTTCGCGGACTCGCAGGCCGGATCTCGAAGACGGCAGCGACGTGGTGGAGAGACGGCGTCGGCGTACCTCACCTTTCAGTCTCGACATGTTCGGGCCAGCACCGGTCCGTTTTCGGCGGCGACGACCCGGACCATTCCGTCGCCGGGAAGCCACCGCGGCGGCGAGAGCGATCCACGCGCTGCCGGGAGTCCCGCCGTCGCTGACGCCGCTCCGACCACTCCCGCCGATCACTCCACCCGGGCGGCCTCGATCGCCTCCCGCCAGTCCGCCGGAACCGGTCGCGGGGAGTCGGTCTCCCGATCGTAGGTGACCTGGACGGTCTCGGCGGTGGCGGCCACGGTCCCGTCGGCGCGGCGGACCCCGTAGGTCATCGTGATCGAAGACTCCCCCAGGTCTGCCACGCGGAGGCCGACGGTGACGGTCTCGTCGAGCGCTATCGGTTCGCGAAAGTCGATCGAAAGCGACGCGAGCACCGACTCGATGTCTCCGGTCGACAGTCCGGCGACCTCCCGGATGTAGGCCGTCCGGGCCTGCTCCAGGTACGTGGCGTAGACGGCGTTGTTGACGTGGCCCATCGCGTCGACGTCGCGGTACCTGACCTCGATCTCCGTCTCGAAGTCGTGTTCGTCGCGCACGGTCGGCGTTCGATGGCAGCGACTTTGTAGCCAGCGAAATCCGGTGGCAAGGCCAGTGGCGACCTCGTAGCCAGCAAAACCCCGCGGCGCCGACGCTCACTCGTTGCGGGGATTGCTCGGATGATAGTCGGTGTCGTACTCGCCGACAGCCCCGTCGACGCGGTCGGGGTTGATCCGGCCGGCCAGGAGCATGAAGTCGACCAGCGTGAGCGCCAGCATGGCCTCGACGACGGGGACCCCGCGCGGCGGCAGCACCGGGTCGTGCCGGCCGATCACCTGTGCATCGTCGATCACTTCGCCGGTCTCCCAGTCGACGGTGGTCTGCTCTTTCGGGATGGACGTCGGGGCGTGCAGTGTCACCTCCCCGTAGATGGGTTCGCCCGTGGTGATGCCGCCCTCCATGCCGCCGTGGTCGTTCTCGGCGGGGTGGACCTCCCCGCCCGGACCGAACGCGAAGGGATCGTTGCGCTCGGAGCCGGCCACCCCTGCGGCCTCCCTGCCCAGACCGAACTCGAAGGCAGTCGTGGCTGGCACCGACAGCATCGCCTGCCCCAGGCGTGCTTCCACCGCGTCGAACCGCGGGGCGCCCAGCCCCCGGGGGACGCCGCGGGCCTCGAAGTAGATGCTGCCGCCGATGGAGTCGCCCTCGTGCTGGTGGCGTTCGATCAGGTCCCGCATCCGTTCGGCGGTCCCGGGGTGGGCACACCGCACCTCGTTGTCGTCGGCGTGGTCACGCATCTGCTCGAAGGAGACCCCGGGCGCCTCGACGTCGCCGATTCGGTTGACGTGGGCGGCGATCTCGATCCCCTCCCTCACGAGCAACTTCTTCGCGACCGCGCCCGCGGCGACCCAGTTTGCGGTCTCGCGGGCCGACGATCGCCCGCCGCCGCCCCAGTTCCGCGTTCCGAACTTCGCCGAGTAGGTGAAGTCGCCGTGGCTGGGGCGGGGCGCCGTGACGAAGGGTTCGTACTTCTCCGATCGGGAGTCCTTGTTCCGGATGGTCAGCCCGATGGGTGTCCCGGTCGTGTACCCGTCCTGGAGGCCGCTTTCGATCGAGACCGCGTCGGGTTCGTCGCGGCTGGTTGTGATCTGCGACTGGCCGGGGCGGCGCCGGTCGAGTTCCGCCTGGATCTCCTCCTCGGAGAGTTCCAGCCCCGCCGGACAGCCCGAGACAACGCATCCCATCGACGGGCCGTGGCTTTCCCCGTAGGTGGTCACCTGAAACAGGCGACCGAAGCGGTTGCCGTTCATCGGACACGAATGGGCGTGGCGGGCACTTAGGGCTTGCACTCTGATGGGTGGCAACGGCGCCATGCCGTTCCCACGCCCGGGGCATCGGCCTGCCCGTCGCAGGTCGCCGACGACGCGATCGCACTCAGTGCCGGCGATATTGTACGGCCGTGACCGGGGCTTGCAAAACAAATATACGGGGCCATGTCAAACGAATCGGTGATGACCGACGAGACGATCGATGACATCAAAGAGCGAAAGGTGGAGCAACTCCGCAACCAGCAGATGGGCGCGGGCGACGAGGGGGGCGGCGCCGATGAGGCGCCCGATGAGCCGATCTATCTGGACGACGCCGGCCACCTGGACGAGATCGTCGACTCCTACGACGTGGTGCTGGCGGACTTCTTCGCCGACTGGTGTGGGCCCTGCAAGATGGTCGCGCCAATCGTCGAGGACGTCGCCGCGGAGACCGACGCCGCCGCCGCGAAGGTCGATGTCGACGAGTACCAGCGGCTGGCAACCCAGTACGGCGTCCAGGGTGTGCCCACCCTGGTCGTGTTCGCCGACGGCCAGCCGGCAGAGCGGCTGGTCGGCGCCCAGGGCAAAGAGCAACTGTTCGGCGCCGTCCGCAAACACCTGTAGCGCGACGCGGTCCGGTGATGGCACAGTATTGTTCCCACTGGGAAATTCTTTAGGTTCGGGGCCACCCAACTTCGGACATGGCAGACACGTTCGTCGTCGTCGGCGGAGACGCCGCGGGAATGAGTGCCGCCAGCAAGGCGAAACGCGACGACCCCGACCTCGACGTGGTCGTCTTTGAGCGGGGCGAGTGGGTCTCCTACGGCGCCTGTGGCATCCCCTATTACGTAAAGGGCGACGTGCCGGAACTGGAGGACCTGGTCGCGGTCACGCCCGAGGAGTTCGTCGAGGAGCGGGACATCGACCTCCGGACGGGCCACGAGGTCGTCGCCATCGACCCGGAAGACAAAACGGTCACCATCTCGGCGGACGGTGAGGAGTTCGAACAGGCCTACGACGAACTGCTCGTCTCGACCGGCGCGCGGGCCATCGAACCGCCGTTCGACGGGATGGACCTGGACGGCGTGTTCACCGTCCACGACATGGACGAGGCCGACGCGATCGAGACGTACGTCTCCGAGCGGGATCCCGAGACCGCCGCCATCGTCGGCGGCGGCTACGTCGGCATCGAGATGGCCGAGGCGCTCGACGAGCGGGGCATGGACGTCCACCTCTTCGAGATGCTGCCCCACGTCCTCCAGCCGTTCGGCGAACCCGTCGCCGAAACAGTCGAGGAGCACCTCCGCGAGCAGGGCATCCACCTGCACCTGGACACCGAGGTGGCCGGGTTCGACGGCGACGGCGCCGTCGAGGATGTGCTGTTCGAGGGCGAGCGCGTCGACGCCGACGTCGCCGTCGTCGGCGTCGGGGTCCGCCCGAACGCGGAACTCGCCGAGTCCGCCGGCATCGAACTCGGTCCCACGGGGGCCATCGCGAACGACGAGTACGGCCGGACCAACTACGAGGACGTCTACGCGGCGGGCGACTGCGCGGAGGCCCGCAACGTCGTCACCGGCGACCCCGACCACGTCCCGCTGGCGCTGACGGCCAACCGCGCCGGCCGTGCCATCGGCCAGACCGTCGCCGGCGACCCGACGCCGGTCGGCGACATCGCGGGGACGGCCATCGTGAAGGCCTTCGAACTGGGCGCCGCCCGGACCGGCATCGTCGACGAGGAGCGCGCCCGCGAGGCCGGCTTCGACCCGGTCTCGGTGACCATCTCCGCGGGGTCGCGGGCCCACTACTACCCGGGCGGGGCGAAACTGAAGATCACGCTGCTGGCCGACCGGGACACCGAGCGGGTGCTGGGCGGCAGCATCGTCGGCGAGGAGGGCGTCAAGCGCATCGACACGGTCGCGACGGCGCTGAGCGCCGAAATGACCGTCACCGAACTCCAGAACCAGGATCTCGCGTACGCCCCGCCCTTCAGTCCCACCTGGGATCCGATCCTCACGACGGCGAAGGTGCTCGCCGGAAAAATCGACTGAAGGCACCCCACATTCGAGGCCGGAACCCCCGATAGCAAGCCAACCCTTATAAGGGACTGACCTCTAAATGGTACCATGGATCAAACCGTCGGGGCATCCGACCGGACCGTTCGAATCGTGCTCGGCGCGGTGCTCGCCGTCGTCGGGATCGCGGAGTTCGCGAACGTCCTCTCGCTCGGCACGGCCATCGGTGCCGTCGCGCTCGTGGTCGGTCTGGTGTTGTTCGTGACCGGCTACCTCCGGATCTGTCCCGCCTACAGCATCCTCGGGACGGACACGCTGGGGAGGTAACCGGAGACGGCGGCGTCCGCCGGCACGACCGCGACCCCAACGTATTACCCGCTGGTGGGCCTCCGGCCGGGCGTGCTGACCGATACCACTGCGGAACGGCTCGGGAGGACCGATACCACTGCGGAACGGCTCGGGAACTGTGACCTCGTGCGGCCGGGGAGGGTACCCCGGTGACCGGGCGAACCGACGGGCAGCCCCCCCTACCGTCGACGCCGCTCGACCTGCGTGCGTCGATCCCGGCGCTGCAGGAGACGACGTACTTCAACTTCGGCGCCCACGGGCCGAGTCCGACACACGTCGTCGAAGCCGCCGAGTCGTTTCTGCGCCGCCACGAGTTCGAAACCCCGGCCAGTGGCGACCCGTACGACGCAGCATCGCAGGCGTTCGAGCGCACCCGGGAGGCGGTGGCCTCCTTCGTCGGGGCCGACTCCGACGAGATCGCGCTCACCGAGAGCACGACCGCGGGAGTCAACGCCGTCGCCGGCGCGATCGACTGGACGCCCGGCGACGTGGTGGTCCGGACTGACCTCGAACACCCCGCCGGGATCTTGCCGTGGCAGCGCCTCGAATCCGAGGGCGTCGAGGTCCGTGTGGTCGAGACCGACGACGGCCGACTCGACCCCGACCGGTTCGCGGAGGCGGTCGCTGGCGCCGATCTGGCCTGTTTCAGCGCAGTCACCTGGACCCACGGAACCCACCTGCCCGTGGCCGACCTCGTCGAGACCGCCCACGAGGCCGGCGCGCTCGCGCTGGTCGATGCGGTCCAGGTGCCCGGCCACCTCCCGTCGGCGTTCGCGGACTGGAACGCGGACTTCGTCGCCGCCGCCGGCCACAAGTGGCTGCTGGGGACGTGGGGCGGCGGGTTCCTCTACGCGGACGCCGACGTCGCTTCGGATCTGCGCCCGCGTGCGGTGGGCTACCGGAGCGTCGAGAAGCCCACCGCCGACCGCTTCACCTTCGCGCCGGCGGCGCGCCGGTTCGAGGTCGGGTCGGCCAATCCCGCCACACACGTCGCGCTCCGGGCCGCCATCGAGGGCGTCGAGGCGGTGGGTGTCGAGGCGATCGAGTCCCGGGTGCTCGAACTGGCCGGCCGCCTCGCGGACGGCGTCCCCGACGACCGGCTGTTGAGCCCCGCCACGCCGGAGTCGGGACTGGTGACCGTCGAGGTGGAGGACCCGGAGGCAACGGTCGAGCGCCTCGCGGCGGCGGGGATCGTCGTGCGGTCGTTGCCGTTTCCGGACGCCGTGCGTGCGTCCGTCCATGCCGTCAACACGGCCGAGGAGGTGGACCGACTGGAGTCGGCGCTGCGCGAGGAGTGGTAGGCGGGCAGTCGGCCGCCGGAGGGCCACCGACCCGTTCCGTGGCGAGTGGGGGCAAGGCTAACGTCGCCCCGGGTCATTGGTGTGATGTTTCGTACCGTCCCGTGGGGAATGGAGCCAAGACTGATGCCGCCCCGGTTCGCTGGTGTGGTATTTCAACCGGCTCCCTGGCGGGACGCCGACGGTCTGTACGCCGAAGTCGTGTACGGTTCATACAAACTCTTTTTAGGAGGTGTTCACAATCCTCCTACTATGCCGGATCCCATCGTCGAGCAGGTCCGCCGGGACATGGAGTGCGAGGGCCTGCTCGAGTGCTTCCACGGGCTCAAGAAACTCGACAGGGAGCTGTTTCAGGTGCTCGCCGATGCAGAGGACCCGCAGACCGTCGACGCCCTCGCTGAGGCGGTCGAGCGGGAGCGCTCGACGGCGTACCGCTCGGTCCAGCGGCTGCTGGAGGCCGGCCTGATCGAGAAAGAGCAGATCAACTACGAGCAGGGCGGCTACTATCACGTCTACCGGTCGGTCGGCAGCGACCGGATGGCCGAGGAGATGCAGCGGCTGCTCAATGACTGGTACGCCCAGATGGGTCAGTTGATACGCGAGTTCGAGTCGAGGTACGGCGACCGGGACTCGGCGCCGGAGCGGAACACGGCGGCGGACGGGTGAGCGGGGACGGAAGCGCGACGGCCGCTGCTTCAAACGCCCCGGTCACGCAGACACCAGCGCACTCGCCCGAGCGACCGCGAACGGGACCAGCATCTCCTCGGGCGCAAGCCCCCCATGCATCCCCACGTATTCGAGCTTTTCGGGGTCGTGCCAGACCGTCTTCGACCGAGGGACGATTACCAGGTCACCGCAACGCTCCCGGATCCGCTCGCCGGCCGCGGGGCCGAACAGACCGGCGTCGAGAGCCTCCTCGCGCGTGAACGTCAGCGCGGCCACCCGGTTTTCGATCGCCTCCCGGACCGCCGGGACGCTGCCGGGTTCGAGAAAGAGGTGGACGTTCCGGCCGCTACCGACCGGCGGGATGCGGTCGCCGTTCCGTCGCCGGAGGTGGTCCCAGACGCCGTCGACCGTCCGGAGGTCGACGTTCGTAGCCGGCTCGGTGTCCAGAAGGCCGTGGTCGGCGGTCAGCACCACCAGTGTCCGCTCGGCGCTCGTCCGGTCTAACCCATCGAGCAGGTCCCGAACCCCCCGCGAGACGGACGCGACTGCCAACGCAAATGCGTCCGACTCCGTGCCGGCGGAGTGGGCCGCCGCATCGACGTGAGGGAGGTAGGCGTCGATCAGCGTCGGCCCGTCGGCGCCGGCGACCGCGTCCCGGGCGACCCGGGCGAACTCGTCTATCTCCTCGTAGCCGCGCCGCCCCATGCCGGCGGTCGCGCGGCGGGTGTAGGTCGAGTCGACGCTTTCCGATGGCTGGACCAGCGCCGCGTCGATGCCCGCCGAGGGGTAGAGCGGGTCGCCGACGAAAAGATCCGCCGGTTTCGCGCCCGCCTCGTCGGCGGGCCGGTCGCCCGCCGTAAACGGGAGCGTCTGGACGACGCTGTCCGCGTCCGGCACCCACTGGTCCCAGCCGATGGCGCCGTGTTCGCCGGCGGTCAGGCCCGTGTGGTGGCTGGTGACCGCCGCCGCCGTCTCGGAGGGGTAGATGCTGGTTAGCGGGGTCAAGTGACCCGCCGTCTCGAATGCCGAGACCAGCGGATCGTCGACGTGGCGCCGCCAGACCGCGTCGCCGAAGCCGTCCACGAACAGGAGCAGGACCCGGTTGACGTCGCGCTCGATCGGCCGGAGCACGTCGTTGGGGAGCGTCCGGTCGGTCGCGACGTCGCCCCCGAGGAGATCCAGCAGGGTCGGCACGACCCGGTGGAAACTGTAGCCGCCGTAGTCCGGATAGACGTAGCCGTCCGGGCCGGACGCCAGCAGCTCGCGCCGCCGGTTCTCGGGGGTCATCGCGCCCGGATTCGGGTGGCCGCACGAAAAACCCGTCGTCGGAACTGCCGCGGGAAATACCCGTCGCCAGGACTGCCGCCGTCGGAATTTCCCGTCGACGAAACTGCCGAAAGCGGAAGCGTTAGGCGGTCGCCGACTAAACTGCGAGCTGTGAGCCGAGTCCGGACCGCGGTGCTGTTTCTCGCGCTGTCGGTGCTCTGGGGGGCGGCATTCCCCGCCATCAAGGCGGGGCTATCGTTTTTCCCGCCCGTCCTGTTCGCAGCGCTGCGCTACGACGTCGCCGGCGTGTTGATGCTGGCCTACGCCGCCCGGGTCACGGACCGCCCGCTCCCCCGGACGCGACAGGAGTGGTACGTGGCCGCCGTCGCCGGCGGTGCGTTCATGATCGCGGGCTATCACGCGTTCCTGTTCGTCGGCGAGCAGTACACCACGAGCGCGGTCGCCGCCGTCGTCGTGGGGCTCAACCCCGTCCTGACGACGGGGTTTGCCCGGGCGCTGCTGCCCGGCCAGCGGCTCACCGTCCTCGGGGTCGCGGGGCTGGTGTTCGGCCTGGCGGGCGTGGTCGTGCTCGCGAACCCGGACCCGTCGAACCTGCTTGGCGCAACCAGCAGGGGGCCGGTGCTGGTGTTCGCCGCCGCGGCGTCGTTTGCACTCGGGAGCGTGCTGGCCCGCCGGAGCGGCGCGGACCTGCCCGTCGAGACCATGGAGGCCTGGGCGATGCTGCTGGGCGCGGGGCTGATGCACGTTGGGAGCGTCGCCGCCGGCGAGCCACAGCGGGTGGCGCTCGACGCGCCGGCACTCGCGGCGCTGGGGTACCTGTCGCTTCTGGCGAGCGCGCTCGGCTTTCTGATCTACTTCCGGTTGCTCGACCGCATCGGGCCGGTTGAACTCAACCTCGTCTCCTACGTGGTGCCGCTTGTCGCCGCGGCGGTCGGGTTCGCGGTGCTCGGTGAGACGGTGACCGTCCGGACGGGCGTGGCGTTTCTGGCGATCGTGACCGGATTCGGCCTGGTGAAACGGCGTGCACTTGCTGCGGAACTGGCACGTCTCCGCGGCAGGTCGCCGGAGTGATTGCGGGCGCGCCACCACGCCCGATCGGTCGGCGGGCCGCAAACGACGTCGATGCTCGCTATCCGGGCCGGTAGCCGTGGCCGGCGTACAGCGCGAACACGTTCACCACGAGCAGCACCGCGAGTGCGCCGCGCTGGCCGGCGGTCGAGACGCCCGTCGCGAGCAGCGGCACGTACAGAAACGGCAACGCGACCGCCAGCCAGAACGCGCCGGCCCGTAGCGACGCCTTCGCTGCCGGCAGAATCCGGTGGAGGGCGGAGGCGGACGCCTCGGCGGCGCCCTCGTCGTCGGAACCGATGCGGGAGGGATTCAGGGCCGACATGGCGTATCCGACGGAAGGGACCCGTCCATCATATAGGGGGCCGAACTTTGGTCCCAGTTCGCGCCGCTTCACGCTAGTAATCAGGTTATACCGCCCTTTCAGAACCGGCTGAGTCGGTCGGAAACTGTTTATAACACTCTTTTGACCGGTTATTTCGTTCCGAGGGGGGTGCATCGATCGCCGCACGGCACGACGTCGAGACGGGGACCGTCCGGAACGGCGGTCCTCGAACTGCGGTCGGCCAGAAGGTCTATAACGTCCGGTGAACCCCGTCAGGACGGGAACGCAGGGCCGGGCCACGCTTCTCTTTCGCGTCCGGTGCGGCCACGCGTTCCGTACTCCCCCCATCCCCCTACTTTCGTGCCTGCCCGGTACCACGGGACCCAGGCTGATGCCGTCCGACGGGTTCGACCTGCCCGTCCGTCGCCATGCCCGTCGTGACTGTCGTCCGGAGCGCGTTCCGGATCGACATCTCGGTCTCGTGGAGCCGGTCGTCCGGAACCACGAGCATGCGCCCGCCGGTGGGATTGGGGCTGTTCGGGACGTACACGAGCGTCGTCGGTCGGTCGACCGCCGCCTGCAGTTCCGGCGGCGTCTCGCCGGTGACGAACCCGATGACGTAACTGTCGGCGTGTGGATACTCCACGAGCACGACGTCCTCGTACCGGCTCGATCGCTCGACGAGGGAATCCGCGACCTGGCGAACGCTACCGTAGACGACCGATAGCAGCGGGATCACGTTCATCACGCGACCCATTCGACCGAACACTCGCCTCCCCAGCCCCCGCTTGGCGAGATATCCCAGGAACGTGATGACCACGACCAGGATCACGATCGCCAGGATCCGGACGACGAGTGCGACGTCTTCGGCGAGCCGTTCCGGTCCCGCCCACCGAACGACCTGGTCGACCAGGCCGATGAGCCAGCCGAACGCGAGGCTGAACACGAAAAGCGTCACGGCGAGGGGCGCGACCAGCAACACGCCCGAGACGAAGCTCCGCCGGATCAGGGCACTGCGTCGGGTTGCCATGCTGGAGACGCTGCACGAAGGACGAAAAAGCGGAGGGACGGGCTGGCGTCACGACCGCCAGTAGGCCGGCGTCAGCAACACGAACACCGTCAGGATCTCCAGCCGACCGGCCCACATCAGAAACACCATCAGGAGCTTCGTCGTCGGCGGGAACGACCCGTAGTTCTCCATCGGCCCGACGATCCCGAATCCCGGTCCCACGTTGCCGAGCGTGGCCGCGACCGCGCTCATGAGTTCGAACGGCGTCGCCTCCAGGCCCACCCGGGCGGCGTCGATCGCGACCAGCCCCGTCGCCAGGAAAAACAGGACGACGTACAGCCCGGTGAACGCGTAGATGCCGCGGATCGCCCGCTCGTCGACGACGATCGGGCCGAGCCGAACGGGCGTGACCGCGTCGGGGTGGACGGTCGTGAACAGCTCCCGGCGGATCGACTTGACGACGACCAGCCAGCGGATCACCTTGACGCTGCCGCCGGTCGACCCCGCGGAGCCGCCGACGAACATCGCCGCGAGCAGCAGGTACTGCGGAGCCGGCCCCCAGGCGTTGAAGTCGAAGGTGGCGTAGCCGGTCGTCGTCACGATGGAGACAGACTGGAACGCCGCGTGCCGGATCGCCGGTTCGAGTTGCCCTTCCAGGACGCCGCCGAGGCCGCCGAACAGCAGGCCGGCCACGACCGCGGTCACCGCCCCCAGCACTCCGAGGTAGGTGCGAAACTCCCGGTCGCGCAGGACGGCCCGGGGGTCGTCCCGCAGCAGGTACCAGAACAGCGCGAAGTTCGTACCGGCGACGACCATGAACGGGACGATGACCCACTGGACCGCCGCGGAGAACGCCTCGATGCTACGGGCCTCCGGCGAGAACCCGCCGGTCGGCAGCGTCGTCAGGCCGTGGGCGACGGCGTTGTACGGGGTCATCTCCGGGGCCATCCCCGCATGGTGGAGACCGTACAGGAGGGCCATTTCGAGCAGCGTGAACCCGAGGTAAAACAGCCACAGCACCCGCGCGGTCTCGGCGATCCGGGGGGTGAGCTTCTCGATGCCGGGCCCCGGCGCCTCCGCGTCGACGAGCTGAGCGCCGCCGACCGACAGCTCGGGCAGGACGGCCACCATCAGGACGACGATCCCCATCCCGCCGAGCCACTGGGTGAGCTGTCGCCACAGGAGCAGGGCCCGAGAATGCCGGTCGGTCGATATCTCACCCATCACGGTCGCGCCCGTCGTCGTGAACCCGCTCATGCTCTCGAAGAGGGCGTTGAACGGATTCGCCAGCGTCGAGGCCGTACCGTGGCCGGCAAGCAGGTACGGGACGGTCCCCACGACCGCCGCCGTCAGCCACGTCAGTCCCACGAGCAGGAATCCCTCCCGCGCGCCGATGTCGGGGTCCGTGCCGGCCCGGGACAGCGTCTGACCGAGCGCGACGACCAGCGCGATGGTGACGACGAACACCCAGACGTCCCGGCCGTAGTAAATCCCGACCAGAAGCGGCAACGCCACCGGCACCGCCAGGTAGGTCAGGATCTCCCCGAGCAACCCGAGGGTCGCCCGCCAGTCGACGTACACCTTCATCGACGGGTCGCCTCCGCCTGCCCGTTTTGCATGCCAGTCATAGGGCGTTTATCGTCTCGTCGACGGCTTCCTGGCGGGCCAGCACGACTACGTGATCCCCGACCTCGACGATCGTGTCTCCGCGGGGCGTGACGAACTCGCCGTCGCGGGTGATGGCGCCGATGACGACGCCCTCGGGGAAGTCCCCGGTGGCTTCGCCGATCCGCCGCTCGGCGAGTGCGCTGTCGTCGTCGATCTCGATCTCGATGACCTCCGCCTGGTCGTCTTCGATGTTCGAGACGTTCTCCATGCGGCGCTCGCGGGTGAACCGCGTGATCTCCTCGCCGGTCAGCGTCCGGGGGTTGACCGCGACGTCGACGCCGACCGCCTTGAACAGCTCGACGTACTCGCCGGATTCGACGACGGCGACGGTGCGTTCGGCGCCGACACGGCCCGCCAGCAACGCGCCCAGCAGGTTTCGCTCCTCCTGGTCCATCGTGGCAACGACGACGTCGGCGTCGCCGACGTGTTCGCGCTCCAGCAGTTTGCGGTCTGTGGCGTCGCCGGCCAGCACGGTCGTCGCAGGCAAGGTCTCGGCCAGTTCGCGGGACCGCTTCTCGTCGCGTTCGATCAGTCGGGGCTGGAGATCCTGGCCCTCGAGGAGTCGTGCGGTCTCGTACCCGATCTCGGTGCCGCCGAGAATCACGACGTCGTGGGATTCGTCCGCGTCCGGGGCGAGCGTGCCGCCGAACGCACGGACGCCGGCGGGTGTCCCGACCACGACCACGTCGTCGCCGGCGTGCAGAACCGTTTCGCCGGTCGGCAGGATCACGTCCTCGTCCCGGACCACGGCGACGAACGTCACCTCGTCGAACCTGTCGCTTTCCTGGATGGTGCTCTCGGCGAGGGGGCTCCCCTCCGGGACCTCGAATTCGGCCATCCGCACGGTCCCACTGGCGAAGGTGTCGACGTGGACTGCGGCGGGGAGGCCGATCACGCCGACGAGGGTCTCGGCGGTCAACAGGTCGGTACACACCATGAAGTCGATGCCGAACGCACCCTCGTGGCCGCGCCAGGTCTGCAGGTAGCGCTTGCTCCGGACCCGGGCTATCGTGAACGCGTCCCCCTGGGTAGCCGCGGTGCCGCTTGCGACGATGTTGGTCTCGTCGTCGTCCGTGCTGGCGATGAACAGGTCCGCCCGCTCGATGCCTGCCTCCTGCAGCGTGGCGAGGTCGGTCCCGTCGCCCTCGACGGGGAGCACGTCGAGTTCGTAGGTCAGCGTCTCCACCCGTTCGGGGTCGACGTCGACGACGGCGACCTCGTGGGACTCGGAGAGGCTGGCCGCGATGGTCGAACCGACCTCGCCGGCGCCGACCACGACGACGTACATGCGTCGGCCATCGACTGCCTCGGTGAAGTGGGTTTCGACAAGTGCTCGCCGAGGCAGAGCGGTCCCGAGCGGGGGGCAACGAAGTTTAAGTGAACCGACCCATAAGAGATCCGTATGATCCGACCGATTGGGAGCGGTTTCTCGGGAGGCCACCGGGATGGCTGACCTGCTCTCGAAGGTGGTGGTCCCGGTCGCGGACGCGGACGTGGCGGAGACGACCGCGCGGGCCGCCCGCGAGTACCTGAATCAGGATAGCCGAATCGTGGCAGTCCACGTCCTGCAGGACGACGAGTACGCGAGCAAGGACGAATGGGAGACGTTCGCGGAAGACGCGTTCGAGCGGACGAAGTCGGTGCTGGGCGAGGACCGGGTGGAGACGGAGCTCCGGGAGGGCGACGACGTCACGGAGACGATATTCGAGGTCGCGAAGGACGTGGACGCGTCGGCAGTCGCGTTCCGTTCGCGGGGCGGTAGCCGCTGGCGCCAGATCATGGCCGGCGACGTGGCACGCGAACTGGTCACCGAACCGGACGTTCCCATCGTCGTGCTCCCCGGCAGGGAGTAGCGGGCGTCTTGCCGGGTCCGGTCTGCTAGAGGCCGCGCTCCCCGTCGCGGACCGGCCAGCCGTGTCAAGGGTTAAGGGCGATCGCGGCAAACCCGCAGGTATGACACGCCGACCCGTTCGTCTCGACGGGGGGCCGTCGGCGGTGTTCGACCGCGTCGTCGTTCCGGTCGCGAGCCCCGAGGACGCCCGGACGACCGCAACCGGCCTCGCGCGCTACCTGCCGCCCGGCGCCTCGGTGCTGGTCGTCAACGTGGTCGAGAAGGCCGGGGGTGCCCCCGACAAGGCGTCCGTCGAGCAGCTCCAAGCGCGTGCCCGCGAGGCGTTCGACGCCTTCCGGGAAGCGTTCGGCGACGGCGACGTCGAGACCGAGATCCGCTACGGCACCGACGTCGCCGACGCAGTGTTCTCGGCCGCGGACGACGCCGACGCGACGGCCATCGCGTTCACGCCCCGGGGCGGGAGTCGCTGGGTCCGACTGCTGACCGGCGACGTCGCGCTGGACCTGGTGACCGAGACGGACCGACCGGTGCTGGTCCTACCGGACACGGATGCTGCCGAGTGATGGTTCGCGATTCCAGCGTCTCTCGCAGATCCCGCGTTTGCGGTTCCGGTCGCCGGGGAAAGCACAGGACTGATGGACCTCTGCATCCGACGAGACGACAGATGAGCGAACGCCACGCACGACCGCTCGGGAAGCGGCGGGAGGTGCGTTGACGTGAGCGAGGAGGAACTCGCGAAGGACCTCGGACCTCTGGCGGCGCTGACCATCGGCGTCGGAACGATGATCGGGGCCGGCATCTTCGTGTTGCCGGGAACGGCCGCCGCCGCCGCCGGACCGGCCGTCGCGATCTCGTTCGTCGTGGGCGGGGTCATCGCGCTGTTCACCGCGATGTCGGCCAGCGAA
>JAZKSB010000023.1:0-17485 GCA_036626315.1 Halobacteriales archaeon | reverse complement strand
GGAGCTCAGTCGTGGCGAAACGCCCGCTCGGTGGAGCTCAGTCGTGGCGAAACGCCCGCTCGGTGGAGCTCAGTCGTGGCGAAACGCCCGCTCGGTGGAGCTCAGTCGTGGCGAAACGCACGCTGGCCGGTGAACGCCATCGCGAGGCCGTGCTCGTCGGCGGCGGCGACGACGTCCTCGTCGTTGACCGACCCGCCCGGCTGGATCACCGCCTCGACGCCGGCGTCGGCGGCGACCTCGACGCCGTCGGGGAACGGGAAGAACGCGTCGCTGGCCATCACGGCCCCCGCCGCCGACTTGCCCTCGGCGTCGCGGTCGGCCTTCTTCGCTGCGAGTTCCACCGCGTCCACCCGCGAGACCTGCCCCGCGCCGACGCCGACGGTCTCGGTCCCGTCGGCGAACACGATGGCGTTTGACTTGACGTGTTTGACGACCTGCCAGGCGAACAGCATGGTCTCGACTTCCCGCTCCGTCGGTTCGCGCTCCGTGACGACCTCCAGGCCCTCGGCGGTCGGCGCTTGCAGGTCCCGCTCCTGGAGCAGTCGGCCGCCGACGAGGTGTTTCTCGGTCGTCCGCTGGGGGGGCTCGCCCAGGGGCGTCCCGTCGTCGGCGTCGCCGATGGGACCCACCTCGAGGACGCGCAGGTCGTCCTCCCCGGTGAGGACGGCGAGCGCGTCGTCGGTGTACCCCGGCGCCACGACCGCCTCCTTGAACGAGTCGGTGATCCGCGCGGCGGTCCCGGCGTCGCAGGGGCGGTTGAGCGCGACGATGCCGCCGAAGGCGCTCTTTGCGTCGGTCGAAAGCGCCCTGGCGTAGGCGTCCTCCACGGAGTCGGCGACGGCGGCGCCGGCGGGGTTGGTGTGCTTGATGACCGCCGCCGCCGGCCGGTCGAACTCCCTGACGAGGTTCAGCGCGGCGTCGGCGTCGTTGTAGTTGTTGTACGACAGGCCCTTCGCGCCCTCGTTCAACTGCGGGGCGCCGACGACGGAGGCCTCGTCGCTCGCAAAGTCCCGGTAGACGGCGGCGTCCTGATGGGGGTTCTCGCCGTACCGCAACCGTTGCTCGCGGTCGGCCGACCCCAGGTACCGTGCGGGTACCGCCCCGCCGGCCTCGCCCTCGATGGCGGCGTCTCCGGAGGCGACGTCGACATCGATGCGGCCCTCCGCGAACCGCCGAACCGCGCGCGGATACGCACGCAGCGCGGCCTCCCCGATGCGCCGGTCCACCGCCTCCGGGGCGTCGTCGCCGAAGACGGGGACCGGCTCCCTGGCGACGACCGGCGTTCCCTCCCCCGGCGTGCGGACGTAGACGGTTGCCCCCGCGACGTCGTCGCCCGCCGTCGGGCGGTCGTCCCTGGTTTCAGCGGGCGAGTGCAAGGAGTACGCGACGTCGAGCGTCGGCGGCACCGCCTCGAAGTACCTGCCCGGCAGGCCGCGGTCGTAGCCGTCGAGACACACCAGGTCGGCGCCGTGGTCCCCGATCGCGGCCACGATGGCGTCCGTGCGGTCCCCTGCGCCGCGCTCGGGGACGACCTCGACGGGCACGCCCCGTTGCTCGGCGGCGTCGACCACGGGCGCGTCGGCGTCGTCGGTCAGCACGACGGCCAGGTCGGCGCCGCCCGGCGCGACGTCCGCGAGGTGCATCAAAAGTCGGCCGGTGTCGCTCGCGATGCCGGCGAAATTCATGGACGATCCGCCGCGCGCACGGTCCAAAGGAGTTGCGGTCGCCTGCGGAAGGAAATGCACGTCCGTGGACACACTGCCCGGTATAGCGGACGCACTCGGTCTCTGGTATCCACGTCCGTCCGACTCGTCGCGTCGAGTGGTCGCGACACCTTTTTGCGGTCGCCGCCGCCTGCCGTCGACATGGACCGCCATCTCGGGGTCGACCTCGGCGCCACGAACGTCGTCTCGGTCGCGGTCGACGACGGCGGGCGCCTCCTGGGCAGAGCGACTGCCGACCGGGACGCCGACGACGCCGCCGCCATCCGGGCGACGCTCCTGGCGACCGCACGGGCGGCCCGCGAGGACGCAGACGTCGACCCTGCGGACGTGGCCACCGTCGGCATCGCGGCGGCGGGGCCGCTGGACGTCGAGGCCGGCGCCGCAGTCGATCCGCCCAACGTCGACGGCGTCGACCGGATCGACCTCATCGACCCGCTGTCGGACCGGTTCGCGGACGCGACCGTCGCGCTTTTCAACGACGCCGCCGCGGGAGCGCTCGGCGAGCGGTACGTCGCCGACCGCTCCGCGGAAAACCTCGTGTATCTCACCGTCTCGTCCGGCATCGGGGCCGGCGTCGTCGTCGACGACCGCGTGCTCCGCGGGCACCGGGCCGGGGCCGGCGAGGTCGGCCACATGACCGTCGATCCCGATGGAGGGCGCCGCTGTGGCTGTGGCGGGGTCGGCCACTGGGAGGCCTACAGCGGCGGCGCGAACCTGCCGGGAGTCGCCGCCGACCTCGCCGCCGAGCGGGACCTGGAGACCGACCTTCCACTGTCTGACCCCGGGTTCGACGCCGCCGACGTCTACGACCTGGCTGGCGACGACCCCCTCGCGACGCTCGTGGTCGAGCGGGCGACGGCGTACAACGTCGTTGGCGTCGTTAACGTCGTCCAGGCGTACGCCCCCGAGGTGGTCGCCGTCGGCGGCGGCGTCGCGCTGGGCAGTCCCGAACTCGTCGTCGACCCGCTGCGCGAGCGGGTCCCCGACCGGGTGCTGGTCGAGGCCCCCTCGATCGAACCGGCGGCGCTCGGCGAGGACGCCGTGGCGCTGGGGGCCAGTTACGGGGCCCGCTCGGACGCCGGCGGGTCGGCCCGCCCACCGACACGCTCTTAGGCCGCCTGGGCACACCCACGGGCATGGTCGACACACTGATGGCCGTCTCGCCGCTCGACGGCCGGTACGCCTCGCGGACGGCGCCGCTTCGACCGTACGCAAGCGAGCAAGCGCTGATGGGCGCCCGCGTCCGGGTGGAAGTCGAGTACCTGCTCGCGCTCGCGGACCTCGAGGCGACGCCCCTGGCGCTTGACTCCGACGAGCGCGCCGCACTCCGGGAGGTCGTCGAGTCCTTCGAAAATGCCGACGCCCGACGGATCAAGCGCATCGAGACGGAGGGAACGGCGGACCGACCGGCGACCAACCACGACGTGAAGGCCGTCGAGTACTTCGTCCGGGACGCACTGTCGGACCTGGGGCGGGGGGACGCGACGCCCTGGGTCCACTTCGCGCTGACCAGCGAGGACGTCAACAACCTCGCGTACCGCCTGCTGGTCCGGGGCGCCGTCGAGGAGGTGTTGCTGCCGGAACTGCGGGCGGTCCGGGACGAACTCGCGGCGATGGCCCGCGAGTACCGCTCGGTGCCGATGCTGGCCCGGACCCACGGCCAGCCGGCAACGCCGACCACGTTCGGCAAGGAGATGGCCGTCTACGCCGCCCGACTGGGGCGGGCGACCGCCCGCATCCAGCGAGCCATCGACGGCCTCGCCGGCAAACTCGCCGGCGCCTCCGGGACCTACGCTGCCCACGAGGTCGCCTACCCCGACGTCGACTGGCCGGCGTTCGCCGAGCGGTTCGTCGCCGACCTGAACCTGGAACACGTCGCCCCGACGACCCAGGTCAACCCGTCCGACGACCTGGCGACGCTGTTCGACGCGCTCGGTGGCGCTAACGACGTGCTGCTGGATCTCTCGGTCGACGCGTGGCTGTACGTCTCCGACCGCTATCTCGGCCAGGCGACCGCCGACGGGGAGACGGGCTCCTCGACGATGCCGCACAAGGTCAACCCCATCGATTTCGAGAACGCGGAAGGCAACCTCTCGAAGGCCAACAGCGACCTCGCGTTTCTCGGCGAGTACGTCACCAACTCGCGACTCCAGCGTGACCTCTCGGACTCGACGGTCAAGCGCAACGTCGGTGCAGCGTTCGCCCACTGCCTGATCGGGTACTCGAAACTCGGCAACGGCCTCGAATCGGTCGTCCCCAACGAGGCGGTCATGCGCGAGGACCTGGAAGCCAATCCGGAGGTGATCGGCGAGGCCGTCCAGACGATCCTCCGGCGGGAGGGCCACGAAGACGCCTATGAGCGGGTCAAGTCGCTGACCCGCGGCGAGCGTGTCACCCTCGCCGCGTTCCGGGACCTGTTCGAGGACCTGGACGTCGAGGAGTCGGTCCGGGCGGAACTCCGGGCGCTGACACCCGCCGAGTACACAGGCCTCGCCGACGCCCTCGTCGATGACCTGAAGTAGAAACCGGCCTGCGGCACTTTCGGACCGTCGAGTCGCTACAGGCCGCGGTTCGACGGCACGCCAACCTCGTCGTAGTGGTTTGCGACCCAGAACCCGAGTCCGGTCGCTATCATGCCCGCCGAGAGCACGTAGACGAACAGTTGCGAGGAGACGACGCTTCCCGGATACCGCACCACGTACACGAGGCCCTCGCTGGCAAGGCCGACCAGGATGAAGTTGCCGGCGGCGGCACCGACCGCCGCCTTCAGCATCGTCTCCGGGCCCATTCGCGCCTCTTCGAAGGCTACCAGCGAGCCCACGAACGTCGCCGCGAGCGCGAACACGTACAGCGGCAACCGCCCGAGCGCGCCGCCGACCTCGCCGGACGCCAGCGCGATGATGCCAAAAAAGCCCATCGTCAGCGCCAGCGTCGACCCGCCGACCACCGCGCCGAGCCTGAGTGCGCGGTCCCGATACTGCCTGCGCTGGAAACTCACGGTCGCTCACTCCCTCGTCGATACATGTTCGTCCGATCACGTCGGACCACCAAAAGCACCCGTCAGACGCGCGTCATGCAGTCGGGATCCGACTTCCCTCCCCGATCACTGCTCGATCGTCGGCAGTCGCGCGCCGCAGTTCCCACAGTGGTCGAACCGGCTCTCGTTGTCCGCGCCGCAGGCGGGACACCGTACCTGGCCGTCGGGGTCAGCGGGCACCGCCGACCGCGCCGCGTCCACCGCGTCGACGAACGTCCAGAGCCGCGGGCGCCGTGCCCGGAAGTACTCGCGGTCGTCGTCGTATCGCTTGCCGAACTGCTCGCGCCAGGCGGGATGGGCGGCGACGAGCGCCGCAAACAGCGTGCCGACTGCCGCCGCGAGCAACGGGTCCATGCGTGGATCGAGCGATCCTGGGGACTGCCGACGCTTGACTCTGTTGCCGGTGGCGGCCGACGCGGCGTTCCGCCACGAAAATGCCCCGGTCAGGCCCGCTCCAGTCTGGTGATGTCCTCGACCGTCTCCCGGCTCCTGACCAGGCGGACGTCCCCGCCGTCCAGCGCGACCTCCGGCGGACGGGGCCGGGAGTGGAACGTCGAGGTGAACTCGTAGCCGTACGCTCCGGCGTTGCCCACTGCCAGCAGGTCGCCGCGGCGGGGCGATGCGAGCGGACGGTCCTCACAGAGCACGTCCGCGCTGGTACAGAGCGGCCCGGTGACGGTGGCCGGTTCGGTTTCCCGGTGGGTTCCGGAGATGTTGCGAACGGGATGGTAGGCGTCGAAGAACGCTGGCCGGAGCAGCGTGCTCATGCTCGCGTCGACGCCGACGACGACGTCCTCGGGGGTCTCCTTTCGCGTGTTGACTCGGGTCAGGAGGACGCTCGTGTCGGCGACGACGTACCGGCCCGGTTCCAGGACGACCTCGGCGTCGACGTCGCCGAGCGCCGACCGGGTTGCCGCCGCGACACGGGGCAGGTCAAGCGGTTCCTCGTCGGGGTGGTAGGGAACGCCGTAGCCGCCGCCGACATCCAGCACCTCGATGGGCGCGACCTCGCGAGCGAGTTCGCCGACACGTTCCATCGCCCGTCGGTGGTCGTCGAGGTCGCCGCCCAGGATGCCGCTGCCGACGTGGGCGTGCAGGCCCAGGAACGAAAACTCCTCGCGGGCGCGCTCGACGACGTCGGGCACCCGCCCCGCCGGGATGCCGAACTTGGCGTCCGCCCCGGTGGCGACCTTCTCGTGGTGACCGGCGCCGACGCCCGGGTTGACCCGGACGAGGAGTCGGCCGTCGAAGCCACGCTCCGCGAGTCGGTCCAGGGTGTCGGTCGCACCGGCGGTGACCGTGAGGCCCTGATGGTCGCGCCACAGTTCGACGGCGGCACCGAGGTCGCCCCCTGGCGGATTCACGGCGGTGTACTGGAGGTCGTTCGGGTCCGCGCCCGCGGCGATCGCCCGCTGCAGTTCGCCAGCGGCCGCACACTCGGCGGTCCCCCCGGCGTCCATCACCGCCCGCAGGACGGCCCGACCGGTGTTGGCCTTGGCGGCGTATAGCACTCGCTCGCGTTCGAACGCCGACGCGAACCGCCGGTAGTTCGCCCGAACCCGATCGAGGTCGGTCACGTACAGCGGCGTGCCGTACTCGTCTGCGAGGTCGGCGAACCGGTCGCCGTCCCAGTCGACGACCGGCCGGTACGCCGGGGAGTCGGCGCCGTCCGTTGCCCTCATGGCGCCCCCCGAACCTCTGTGGCGAACTCCCGTTCGATTCGCGGGGGCCGTTCCCCGGCGTCGGGAGCGGGGCGGCCGTCCGCACGACCACTGCCGACCGATTCGACGGTCGCGGTGCCGTCGTCCCGAACCCGGACCGCGGCAGTGCCGGCCTGGGTGTCGACCATCACGCGGCTGGCGTCCGTTCGTTCGCTCAGCCACCGGGCCGCCGCCCGGACCGGTCCCGTCGCAAACGGCGTCCGGTCGCCGTCGGGTTCGACGACCGTCAGCACGACTCGCGGGGGGTCGTACTCCGTTTCGGGGCCCAGAAACAGGACGGCGTCCGCACCAGTTTCCGCATCCGGGTGCGCACCAGTACCCGCATCCGGGTCCGCACCGCGTCCTGTATCCGCGTCGAGGCCGGCGCCGCGCCCGGCCGGAGTTGCGGACCCGACGGACGAGGAGACGGCACGGCCCCCGTCGAAAGCGGGGCGGTCGGGCGACCGTACACTCTCCTCGCCGGCCCTGTCCATCGACCACCCTCCCGTCGGCGGTGGTTCGGCGGTGGACTCGACCGGCGACCCGTCTTCCGTGGTCGGCGGTTCGACGCCGGTCTCCGGGTCACAGACCCGCGACGCGAACGCGGTCCGGTCCGGGACGTGGTCGCTCGCGTCGACCGCGAGGTACCGGTCTCCGCCGACCAGATAGCGGATGACGTTCACTCCCGGAGCACCTCCTCGCGGGCCGCTCCGTCGAGCGTCGACGCCGTCAGGTCCATCGCGACCACGGCGGGCTTGTAGGCCCCGCCGTCGAACAGGTCGTGGTCGCCGACCGACGACGCGACGAACCGAGTGAACGCCCGCCGCTCCGGCGGAAGGTGGCCGTACAGCACCCGCTCCTCGACGAGGTCATAGACCGGGATCCGCGGCGTCAGCAACGTGTTCTCGGCGACGACCGACCCCTCGCCGACGACGAACCCCGAGGTGACCCGACAGCCCGCGCCCAGCGTCACGTCGTCCTCCAGCACGACCGGCGCGTCCTCGACGGGTTCGAGCACGCCGCCGACGAGCGTGTTGGCCCCGATCTTGACGCCGTCGCCGACCTGCGCTGCGGATCCGACCGTCACCGCCGAGTCGACTAGCGTCCCGTCGCCGAGGCTGGCGCCGACGTTGACGAACGACGGCGACATGAGGATGGCGTCGTCGCCGACGTGAGCCCCCCGCCTGACGACGGTCCCGTCGGGCGTGTTGCGGGTCCCGCGGTCGCCGTAGCCGTCGGTCTCTGCCAGCGGGAGCACGTCGTTGTAGACGACGCCGCCGTGCTCGCGGGCCTCGATGGGCCGCAGCGCGAAGTTCAGCAGGATCCCGCGCTTGACCCACTCGTTGGCTCTCCACCCGGCGGCGTTGTCGCTCGCGCCCCCGTCGACCGGGGACGCGGCGGCGACCTCGCCGGCCTCCAGGCCGTCCAGCACGTCGTCGAGCGTCGAACGTTCGGCGGGCCCGGCGGCGTCGGCGTCGAGGTCGCCGGCCTCGTGGCGGGCCCACAGCGACTCGATCGCCTCCCGGAGGGCAGCGACGTCGGCGGTCACGCGGTCTCGCCTCCGGCGACGACGTCCTCGAAGCTGTACCACCCCGGTTCCCGTCCGGCCAGCCAGACGGCGGCGTCGAGCGCGCCCTCCGCGAAGACGCCCCGGTTGCCCGCGCGGTGGGTCAGCGACAGCGTCTCGCGGTTGCCCGCGATCAGCACCTCGTGTTCGCCGGTCACTTGGCCGGCGCGGCGTGCGTGGACGCCCACCTCGTCGGCGGCGCGGGGCTGGTCGCCCTCGCGACCGTGGACACGCTCGCCGGGCCCGCCGGCGTCGACGACCTCTTCCAGCAGGGAGCGGGCCGTACCGCTCGGCGCGTCCCGCTTCCCGCGGTGGTGGGTCTCGGTCACCTCGACGTCGTACTCGGGGAGTCGCGAAACCGCCGCCCGGACGACGGCCCGCAGCGCCGCGACCCCCCGGGCGAAGTTGCTCGCCAGGAGGACGGGGACCGACTCGGCGGCAGCCCGGAGGGCCGCGAGGTGGTCGTCGTCAAAGCCGGTCGTCCCGACCACGACCGGCACGCCGGCCTCGGCGGCTGCCGAGGCGTACTCGACGGTCGCCGAGGGCGCGGTGAAATCGACCAGGACGGCCGGGTCGCGGTCGGCCAGGACTGCGGGAAGGTCGGCGGCGTCGGCGACCGCGAACCCGCTCGCCTCTGTCGACCCGCTGCGACTGACCGCCGCAACGACCTCGACGTCCGGCCGGGATTCCGCGGCGCCGATCACCTCGCCGCCCATCCGGCCGGTCGCGCCGGTGACCGCGACGCGGGTCATCACCCGCTCACCTCCCGGTACGCGCGGCCTCGGGCAACTCCGGGAGAGGGCCGACTCCATCCAGCGGACCGTGCCATCACTCGGCCACCTCCGCGGGCGCCGGTCGGGCCGATAGTTCGTCCAGCACCGACCGGAGAGGTTCGCGGTGCTCGTCCCGGAGCCGCGACAGCGGCGACCGCAGGTGCGGCGGGTAGTCATTCCGGTAGTGCAGCGCCTCCTTGACCGGAATGGGGTTGGTCTCGACGAACAGCGCCCGGAACAGCGGGCCGAGCTGGTGGTGGAGCCGGCGGGCGCGCTCGTAGTCGTTGTCGAGGGCCGCCTCGACGAGGCCGACCGTCCGCCTGGGGACGACGTTGGCGGCGACGCTGATCACGCCGGTTCCGCCGGCCGCAAGCAGGGGCAGCGTCATCCCGTCGTCGCCCGAGAGGACGGCAAACGCCTCCTCGCGGGTCCGCTCTATCACCTCGCTGACCTGGCCGGCGTCGCCGCTTGCAGCCTTGTAGCCGGCGACGTTCGGGTGGCTCGCGAGTTCGACGACCGTGTCCGGAGCGACGTTGCGCCCGGTCCGGGAGGGGACGTTGTAGACGACCTGTGGCAGGTCCACCTCGTCGGCGACGGTGCGGTAGTGTTCGAGCAGGCCGCGCTGCTCGGGCTTGTTGTAGTACGGTGAGATCAGGAGGATCCCGTCGGCCCCGGCGTCGGCGGCCCGCTGGGACAGCGACAGCGCCTCGCGAGTGTTGTTGCTGCCGGTTCCGGCGACGACCGGGGCCTCCTCGACGGCGTCGACGACGGCCTCGATCACCTCGACGTGTTCGTCGTGGCTCAGCGTCGCCGACTCCCCGGTCGAGCCGACGGGGACGATGCCGTCCACGCCGGCGGCCTCCAGTCGGCGGGCGTGCGCGCGGAGTCGTTCGAAGTCGATGCGTCCGTCCTCGTGAAACGGGGTCGTGATGGCCGGATAGACCCCGCGAAGGTCGAATGTCATGTGGTCTGGGAGGCTGCTGCGGTCGGTCGACGGCGGTGCCCCGGAACGCGCCCGACGACCGGTTCGCCACGCCGGCCGGGAGCGCCTCAGGTCCCGCCTTTAGTGAAAAAGATCGAGCCACCCTCGCCTGTCCGGCGGTCGGACGCGGCGACGGTGGCGCCTGCCATGTTCCCGGAGGGGACTGCCTCGGCCTTAACCGTTTGGACAGACGCAACGTTCGCCGGCCAGTTCCGTCGTCGCCGCCGGTGGGTCGGCGTCCCCTGGAGGGTTCGTTGCTCGCGCCACACCTTTATCCCGGGGCGTCCTGGGTCGCGTATGAGCGAGGTCCACCCGGGCCAGCGCGTCGCGGTTCTCGCGGACGCGCAGAACCTCTATCACACGGCCCAGAGCACCTACTCCAGGAACATCGACTACGCCGAACTGCTCGCCGCCGCGAGAAACGACCGCCAGTTGACACGCGCGATCGCCTACGTCATCCGCGCGGACGCCCCCGAGGAGGAGAGCTTCTTCGAGGCGCTCCAGGAGATCGGGTTCGAGACGAAGATCAAGGCGATCCGGACGTTCGCCGACGGGTCGAAGAAGGCCGACTGGGACGTCGGCATGAGCCTCGACGCCGTGACCCTTGCCAACCACGTCGACACCGTCGTCCTCGCGACGGGCGACGGCGACTTCACCCGGCTTTGCTCGCACCTGCGCCACGAGGGGGTCCGGGTGGAGGTCGTCGCGTTCGAGGAGTCGACCTCCGAGGACCTCGTCGAGGCCGCCGACAGCTTCCTCGACCTCAGCAGCGACCCTGACAGGTTTCTGCTCTAGACCGCGAGCAGGTCGACGCTCTCCCGGAGTGAACTGACGATCGTCGCGACGAGTGCCAGCACCCCGACCGAGAGGAGAAGCCCGCCGCCGGCTGTGCCAGAACTCGTGAGGATGGCGCCGCTGCCCGCCAGCAGCAGCGACCCCATGGATGCCCGCTTCCCGTCCATGGGTCTGGGCACGATTCGGACTGTAATAAACCCGACGACCGAGGGTCGCCGGTTTACGGTCGCGTTCCCCCGGCGAGCGTCCGAAGCCCACAAGCCTGCCCGTCCCGAAGTCGACTGCATGAGCAACCCGTTCCCGGAGGCCCCGCGGCTTCGGACGGTGGCCGATTACCAGTTCGGCGCCGGTGCGGGGGCGGCGCTGTTCGGGCGGGGGGACGACCGTCGAGTGAAGCGATCCGCGAGCGGCCGGGTGGTCCAGGTGCTTGCGGAGGACGGCCGACTGGTCAGCGTCGGCACCGACGGCCGGTTCACGCTGGGACTCGCCGGCGGCCGGCGACTCGCGGCGGCGCTCGACCATCCCGGCTATCGGGTGGTCGTCGGCGACGACAGCGAACCGTACGTCCGCACGGGCCGCAACGCCTTCGCGAAGTTCGTCCGGGAGGCCGACCCCGAGATCAGGCCCGGCGACGAGGTGCTTGTGACTCACCACGACGGCGACCTGCTCGCGGTGGGCCGTGCGGAACTGCCCGCGGCGGCGATGGCGGACTTCGACCGCGGAATGGCCGTGAAGGTGCGGGAGGGTGCCGACGACTGACTTCGGCGTGGCGACGACCGGTGCGATCGTCCACTCAACCCGTATATTTATCTATCGTACTGTCACCACACATGTATGGTCCGGAGGCCACCCAGGCGGCGGGTGCTGAGGATGCTGGGAACGGCGGGTGCAGCGGGCGTGGCAGAGTCAACGTGGGGCATCGCCGGGGAAGCATCCGCACGTGGACAGAAGTATGAAATTGCGTGGCGAACGACGATCGACGACGGCAACGAGAGCGACTTGCGACAGGTGATCGCGACCGACGACGGGGGCGTTATCGCCGTGGGAACGGTCGACTACGGCGACGGGATCGTCCCGCAGGCCGTTCGCATAAAGGACGGTGGAGCGGTCCGCTGGCAGCGTACCTACACCGTTTACGCCCAGGGCGGTGCCGAGTACGCCTGGGCGATCGCTCCGGGAGTCGACGGCGGGTTCGTCATCGGGGGCACAGCAGAAACCGGTCAGGACAACCAGAACGGGTGGGTGTTGAAGATCGACGGCGACGGGACGCCGAACTGGGATCGGACCTTCGACACCACCGACCACGATCAAGTGAACGGGCTCATTCGGTACGGGGACGGGTACGTCGCGACGGGCATCGTCAGTAGCGACGGGTTCGACGCCTGGGTGGCCCGATTCGGAACGGGCGGTGGAGTGAACTGGGAGCGGACGCTTGGCGATGCCGGCACCGACTGGTTCGTCAAGTCTGTCGCCCCTGCCGGGGACGGGGTGGTCGTCGTCGGACATCGCGAGGACGACACCGACGCTCCCCACGAGGGCTGGCTAGTCAAGTTTGATGACGGCGGCACCCTTACCTGGGAGCGCCGGTTCGGCGAGTCGGATTTCGACAGGACATTCGGCATCGTTCCGACGGGCGATGGGGGGTTCGCGCTGAGCGGTCGAACCGGGAAGCGAACCGAGGACGGGAAACCGTGGCTGGTCAAGACCGATTCGGAAGGACGGGTGCAGTGGGACCGTGCGTTCGACGTCGCGGGCGCTGACTCGGCCGCCGGGCTGGTACAGACGGGCGAGGGCGGATATCTGCTCGCGACGGGGACGGAGTTTCCGGACGACGGGTCCCGGGCGCATCTCGCAAAAGTCACCGACGATGGGGTGCTCGATTGGACGCGGGAACTGACCTCGATGCGGCCGGCAACTGTGCGGACAGTGACCCGAACTGCCGACGGCAGTTACGCGGCGGTCGGGTTCGGTGATGCGACCGGATTCGCAGTCGGATTGCGACCGCCGAATCGGGCCCCACGCGCCGCGTTCGAGATCCGACCGTCTCGACCTCGTGTCGACGAACGGGTGACCTTCGATGCCAGCGACGCGTCGGATCCCGACGGGGAGATCCGGGGGTACGCCTGGGACGTCGGCGCCGACGGGAGCGTCGAACGCCGGGGTGAACAGGTTAGTTACACGTTCGACACCGCTGGCACGGTGCCCGTCCGGCTTCAGGTGACCGACGAGGGCGGCGCGACCGACACCGTGACCACCCGTGTTCCGGTCGCGTTCGCCTTCCGGGAGCGCGACGCGAAGGAGCAACTTGCCGGCCGAGTCGACGACTACTCCGTGCTGACCGACGTCGAGTCGCTGACCGGCGCCAGCCTCCGGGGCGACCCGGAACTGGCCGCGGAAACGCTCGACGCCCTGGAGAATGCGGTGACGGATGGACGGCTCGATCGGGAAGCGGCCAGGGAAGCGTTCCAGCGGCACTACGCCGCCGAGGACGGGATCGAGCGCATCCTGTCGTTGCTGGGCCCGAACGGCGCGGCGACGAATCTGGCGGAAGTCACCGCTCGATACACCGTCGAGGCACTGGTGGGTCTGGTGCTGCTGGTCGTTGCGGTCAAACTGACGGTCGGCGCTGCCGGCTACGCGATCACCGTCCAACTCAACGACGCCATCGGCTTCCTGCTGGGTCGAATGACCCCCAACGATGGCGACAGCAATTTCTCCAGAAAGATGCGCGAGGCGGTGACCCCGGACGCGGAGCGGCTGCTCGAGAACGTCGTCGATGGCAGCATCACGAGCGCCGATGCCCTCGCCGGCGAGGTCGACGACCTGGTCGACGGGGTCGTCGACACCGTTCGTGACGGGCTTCGGGCCTGGGTCGAACTGGAGTCGTACAACGCCGTTCTGGAGGCGACCAAGCCCGCGATGGGTGGACTGGCCGGCGGGTCGACGTACGGCTCACTGCGTGACCTCGACGAATCGTTGCAGCCGACGGCGGTCGAGGAAGGCCTCCCGGGGGAGACCGACGTCGCCGTCGAATCGGTGGCCGACTTCGTTCCGCGAGTCACCGAAGCCATCCGGGACACCGCCGACGCGGTCGAGGGGTTCGGCTCGATCGCCGGAGAAATTAGTCTCTACGACAACCTCTACGAACTGCTGACCGACGAGGAGTTCACCGTCCGGGACGCGCTGGGGATTCTCGCGGACCTCGTGACCCAGGTCGTGGACGTCGTCTTCTCGACGGCGGCGTCCTTTCAGGGGCTGCTATCGTTCGCGCTCATCAAGGCGTCCTACGCCGAAATGACCGACGCGCTCCTCGAGGGCCGGCCGGTGGTGTTCGACCATGTCTGATGCCGAGACGGTGGTCGAACTGCTGGAGCGGTTTCGCGAAGCGGTCGAGGACGGCGACTACGAAGACGCACGGGACACCCGCACGGAGATTCGGCAAGCCTACGCCGAACTCCGGCGGCGACAGCGCGCGCTCGTCACGCGGGCACAACTCACTCGCGACGCGGGCGACGTCCCCTTCGCGGAGCGCAAGCGGGTCAACGAGGTCATCGGAGACGCCCTGAAAGCGTCGGTGCAACGGGCCTCCTTTGCAGCCACGGCCGACTGGTTTCTGCAGGATCCCGAGTCGGCCGACGCCGACCGGTTGACCGAGCGAATCGAGGAGACGACGGGGAACGAGCAGCAGTTAGCGGCGACGACAGGGGAGGTCCGCGACGCCGTCGAGAAGACGACGTTACCCGGCCAGGTCACGCCGACCGCGATCCGGGCGCCGACCGACGCCGTCGAAGTCGGCGACACGTTCGACGTCGAGGTGGTCGTCGAGAACGTCGGGGACGCGGAGGCCGCCGCCGTCGTCGTTCGCCTCCCCGAGGTGGACGGTCTCGAGTACGAGACTGCCCGGCGAAACGTCGGAGCCCTCCCTGCCGGCGAGTCGACGACGCTCGCATTCGAAACGGAGGCGACGTCGAAGGGCGTCCACACGGCGACGGTGAGAGTGGACTGGTCCGCCGGACGGGACACTACGGAGTCGATGATTCAGGTCGGGACCGACGACGTCACGCTAGCGGCCGTCGGATCCGATGGGGGATTCGACGTCGACAACCCCGTTCCGGGAGTCCCCGACGGAGTGCTCTACGGCGGGGCCGGTCTGACGATGCTCGGCGGGGCATACGCCGTCTACCGCTACGTGAACAGCGGCTCGAACCTGGACGGGGATGATCCCTCCGGCGGCCCGATGCCGGCGGAGGGCAAGGGAGGAAGCAAACGGACTGGAGACAGCGGCAACGTCCCTGACAGCGGGGGTCCACCGGACGGCGGCATGAGCAAAGGCGGGACTCCACCGGCCCCCGGCACGGGTGACCGGTCTGCCGGCCACGACCAGCAGAGACCCCAGCATCGCTCGGGGTCCGAACCCCGGCAGCGAGCGCCGGGCGAGTCACCGTCGACCCGGACGGAACCACGACCGTCGAACGCGGGACATCAGGACGAAACCGGCGGAGGTGCACGACCGCACCAACCCGACTGTCCGAACTGTGGAGCCGTGCTCCCGCAGGGGGCAGATCGGTGTCAGAACTGCGGCGCAGTTCTGCGTCCCGGACGCGACGGCTCGGCGAGGGAACCGAGTGGGAACGACGGGTCACGGGGGACACCTCCTTCCGAGAAGCACGACGAACCGGGGTCGACCGCCCCGCCCCCGACGGACGGATCCCGGCGCCGGCCTCGTGATTCCGCAGAGAGTGACGCCTCCACGGAGCGAGAGAGCCACCGGACCGCGGAACCACACGACCGGGGCGATCAGGCACGCACCGAACGCCGAACGGACGACCGTCAGCGCGACCGACCGGCGGACGACCGCAGATCTCGGCAGGTGCGCCGGGACGAACGCGATCGTCATCCGAACCGGGGAACGGACCAGCGCGTCGACCCCCCGAGATGCCCCGAATGTGAAACTGCCGTCCAGCCCGGAGACGAGTTCTGCACGTCTTGCGGTGTCGAACTCGGTTATCGTGGCGGGTGACGAAACGCGTGCTCCCGCCTGACCTGCCAGCCAGGGTCGAAACTGACAAGCCCCGGATGACACTACCTTGACCACGATGGACGTTCTGGAGCGCTACGAACCGCTCGTCGAGGACTACGACGCGTTCCGCAGCGCGTGTCGGCGCCCCCTGCCGAACGTGGTCCGGGTCAACGGAACCAAGGCCGCCCGGGAGGGCGAGTCGACGGCGGCCGCGGTCGCCCGGGTCCGGGACGCCCTCGCGGCGGAGGGCGTCGAGACGACGCCCGCGGACTGGAACGAGCGACTGCTCCGGGTCGAGACGGACCGCCCCGGAAACACCTGGCCGTACGTCCTCGGGTGGATCCACGGCCAGGAGGAGGTGTCGGCGGTGCCGCCGGTCGTGCTGGACCCCCGGCCGGGCGAGGTGGTCTGGGACGCCGCCGCGGCGCCCGGCTCGAAGACGACACAGATCGCCGACCGGATGGACGACCGCGGGCTGGTCGTCGCAAACGACAGCAACCTCGACCGGCTCTCCGCGCTGCGCTCGAACGCCGAGCGCCTCGGGCTCACGAACGTCGCGGTCACCAACCGGGACGCGCGCAATTACTCGCTGGACCCGCTGGAGATAGACGCCTTCGACCGCGCGCTGGTGGACGCCCCCTGTTCGGGCGAGGGGACGATCCGGAAGAACCCCGACGCGCTGGACGGCTGGACCCGCGAGTACCTGGACGACGCCGCGGCGATCCAGAAGGGCATCCTCCGGCGGGCGGTCCAGGCGACGAAACCGGGCGGCACCGTCGTCTACGCCACCTGCACGTTCGCCCCCGAAGAGAACGAGGCGGTCGTCGACCACGCACTCGCCGCCGAGGACTGCCGGGTCGTCGACTACGAGGTCGGCCTGGAGACCTCGCCCGGCGTCGCGGAATGGCAAGGCGAGCGGTTCGACGAGTCGGTCCGGCGGGCAAAGCGGATCTACCCCCACCAGAACGACACCGGCGGGTTCTTCGTCGCGAAACTGGAGGTGACGGGATGACCGACCGCAGGACGGGACCCGACGACGAACCCGGGGACAACGTCGGTGACCGCTTTGCCCGACTTCCGGCGACGGAGGCGGACCGGTCGGTTGCCGGTCGGGCCACCCGGACCGCGGTCGTCGACTTCTGGGCCGACCGGTTCGGCGTGCCGCCGGAGACGTTCGCGGAGTTCACCTTCTGGGAGAAGGGCGCGGGCAAGGTGTGGGTGCTCCACGAGGGCGGCCGACCGGGCCGGACCGAGCGCGACGGTCCCGCGGGCCCCGAGGGGCGCGAGTGGCTCCCCTCGCCGATCGAGATCCAGGCGCTCGGGATGGCGTTTCTGCGAACGCGCCAGGAACACTGGAAGCCCACCACGGAGGCCGCCCAGCGGTTCGGTCGGCACGCGACCCGCAACGTCGTCGAGTTGACCGACGAGCAGGCCCGACGCTTCTTTGCGCGCGAGGACCAGGACCTCGGCTGGGACGGCGACTGGGGCTATCTCATCGCCGCACGCGAGACCGCCAGCGAGGCCGAACCGCTCGGAGTCGGCCTGTATCTCCACGGCGAACTCCGGTCGATGGTGCCCAAGGGGCGGCGTCGGGAACTCTGACTGCCCGGCTCTCTGCTCGGAGAACTGCGAACGATCCGTCGACGTCGGGCAGGCAGTCGTCGCGGTCGCTTCCAGCGGGCAATTGACCGCTGCGCTCGCTCGCGTCGGGCGGGCAGTCGTCGCGGTCGCTCCCAGCGGGCAACTGGCCGCTGTGTTTCCTCGGGTCGGGCGGGCAGTCGTCGCCTTCACTCCCAGCGGGCGGTCAGTCGCGACGCTCCCGGACCGTGCCTCCGCTCAACCCGTCCCACTCGACCCGGTAGCCCAGATGCGACAGGACGGCGCTCG
>JAZKSB010000022.1:0-17508 GCA_036626315.1 Halobacteriales archaeon | reverse complement strand
GGGTCGTCTTCCCGTGGTCGACGTGGCCGACGAGCCCGATGTTCACCTCCGGTTGTCGGTGTGTCCCTGTCAAGATTGACCTCCTGGAGTAATCTTGAAGAAACGTACACGCCGAGCGAGTGATAAACTTGCTGTTATCGCCGGCGCCGACGGCGCGCCGTCGCCCCGGAACCGCTCGGAGAGGGACCGCCGCCGACGGTCGGGTTAACGTCCCCCGCTCGCGGTCGGGTTGGCTCGCTCGGTGCTCGGCGATTCCGGGCCTGTCCTCCGACAGCGCTGCCGCGGGCGAGACACCGTCGACGACCCCACTCGTAATGCCTGTATAACCTATGAAGATAATTTTAGTCTTGTATTTCAGGTTCACTGCAACGTTCGTGAAACGTTCGTACGTGGTTTTAGAGATTAACTATAAGTGGGATCGGCCCGTAGGATCGAACGGGAGGTGAATCCGATGGCATCGACGCTCAAGCAATTCGCGGCTGCTCTTCGAACTCGACTCCGTGGTACCGGCGTCGAACGGCTCACCTACTACGACCTCGTGCTCGCGGTGATCCCCGCCGCGTTCGCGTTCGCGATTCTCGTCGGGCACGCGCTACCGCTGCCGCCGCAGGGTGCCGTCGCCGTCGCGTCGCTGATTGCGGGGCTGGCCGTCGTCGACGCGCTCTTTCTGAATCCGCCGACGACGCCCGGCTGACCGTCGTTCCGGTCCGAACGGCACGACTCGACTGCCGAGGTAGCGTCGGACACGGCGACGGGTCGGCTCGCGGCGACACCGCTTTCACGCTGGCCCGCCCCAACCCCGCCGTGGGCGAGTACGCCTTCGAACTGTCGCTGTGTGCCCACCTCGAACGCCGGCGCGAGGAGGTCGTCGCCCGCCAGCTCGGCGCCGGAGTGGCCGAGCCGGGCAACCGCGTCGTCGACGTCGTCAGGGTCGTGCCCGGGCCGACGTTCGAACGGCGCGCGGCGCTGACGCCCGAGGCGATCCCGGTGGCCGCCATCGAGAGCGACGTCGGCGCCGGGCGGGCACGCTACTGGAAGGACGCCTTCGAGGGCCATCCCGAGCGAGCCCGCCGGGCCGTCGAACGTGCCGTCGAGATCGGCTTCTTCGAGCGCGAGCGGCGCAACGGCCGGGAGTACGTCCGGCAGGTCGCCCGCTATCCCGACTGGTTCTCGGAACTGGTCGGCATCGAGAACAAGCCCGACCTCGGCCGGCCGGGCGACCTGCAAGCCCAACTCCGGACCGACGTCTCGCTGGGATTGTTCGACGGGGTCGTGCTGGCGACGGCGAGCCACGTCACCGGCGCCCACCGCAACCGAATCCCCGAGGAGGTCGGCATCTGGCGGTTCCACGGCGGCGAGGACGGGACCGCCGACGGCGTGGCCGTCGAGGTGGTCCGGGAGCCGACGCCGCTTTCGCCCGACGAGCCCGGCGTGGAGCGCCTCGACGCCGAACCCGGCCGGACCGACATCGACGTGGTCGACCCCGCCGAAAAGCGCCGGGCGCGGCTGCGGATCGCCGAACGCGCCTACGGGAAGGGCTGGCGGCCGGCGGCGCTTCCCGGCTGCAGGGCCCTCCGGTCGGACGTCGCCGAAACCGAGGGGGTTCCGTACTGCGAGTACTACGACCGGGTCGTCGACCCCGCCGGATGCGGTCCCGACTGTCCCGGATTCGATCCAGGCCGCGCGCCGGACATCGACGTGGACGCGATCCGGGCGGCAAACGCTCCCTGGGACCCCGACCCAGACGGTCTGGCCACCGAGCAGTCGGGGCTCGACCGGTTCGGCGAGTGAGTGATCGCTCCTTTTCCTGACGCGAGCGACCGTTCGGATCGCATCTCAAAGTTCGTATCGCTCGCCGTCGACCGCCAGTGGTTCGGCGAACGCCTCGTCGGCGGGGTAAAAATGCGCGACGTGGACGAGTCGGGTCTCGGCGGCGCCGAGTTCGTCGGCCAGGTCTAGCGCGCCCTCCCGGGTCATGTGTTTGGTGCCGAAGGTGCGCGCGACGCCGTTCTCGCGTTCGTGCCGACCGCCGATGGGGTGGCGCTCGGCGGCCCGCGCGGGCACGATAGCGTCTGCCAGCAGCAGGTCGGGGTCGGAAAGCGCCTCCCGGGACGGCTCCGGGATCGCGTAACTGGTGTCGCCGGTGATCGACAGCTTCCCGCCGGTCTCGGGGTCCTCGACGACGAGTCCGTAACAGACAAGCGGCGGGTGGTCGACCGGGACCAGGGTCAACTCCAGCCCGCACGCGGAAAACGTCTCCAGGGACTCGCGGGGCTCGACGGTCACCGAGTCGAGGTAGTCGTACTTGCGGGCGACCGTCCCGGCGACGCTCTCGCCGGTCGCCTCGTCCACCTCGTCGGCGACGTAGACGGGGACCGGTTCGTCTCCGCCGCCGCGAGGGCCCAGCAGGCGGTAGGCGTTGCCGAGACCGTCCAGGTGGTCGAAGTGGATGTGGGTGACGAGAATGCAGTCCGGCAGCGACACGCCGGTGTCCAGAAACTGCTGGCGGAAGTCGGGGCTGGCGTCGACCAGCAGCGATTCGCCGCGCTCGCTCTCGACGTGGACCGAAAAGCGGGACCGCTCGACGCCGAGTTCCCGGGCGCGGTTGCAGGTGTCGCAGTCACAGCCGACCGTCGGCGTCCCCGTCGTGTCGCCGGTTCCGAGCAGCGTGACCCTCATTCGCGCCGGGTTTGGAGGCCGGAGTTTAAAAGTCGCCGCCCGGGACCGGACCCACGAGCGACGCGTTCGGTCGTCCGGTCAGTGATCGTGGTCGTCGCCGCCGCCGTCGCCCAGGTCTCCGCCGGCGACAAGGGCGTCGTGGTCGCCCTCGATCATGTCCAGGTCCTTGAGGTTGTCCCGCTGCTCGAAGTCCTCGACGGCGTCGAGCAGGTCCGCCTGGGTGAGTTCCCGCCGTCCCTCCGTGAGCGCATCCAGCACCGCCTCCCGCAGCACGAGTCGCAGGTCGCTACCGGTCAGGCCCTCGGTACGGTCGGCGATCTCCCGCGGGTCGAACTCCGCGAGGTTCATCTGGCGGGTGATGATCTCGAGGATGTCCGCACGCATCCCCGTGTCGGGTTTGGGGAAGTTGACGATCTCGTCGAACCGCCGCCAGGCGGCGGCGTCGAGTTCGTCGGGGTGGTTGGTCGCGCCGATGAGCAACACGTCGTCCTGGATCAGCGACACCTCGTCGATGCTCTTCAGCAGGGTGTTGACCGCGCGCTTGATGGCGGCGTGCTCGTCGCTCTTTCGGGTCTTCGCGACGAAGTCGAACTCGTCGATGAACAGGATACAGGGCGACAGCCGCTTTGCCACCTCGAACACCTTCTCGACGTTCTTCGCGGTCTCGCCGAGGTACTGGCTGGTGATCATCGACAGTTTCACCTCCACGAACGGCAGGTCGAGTTCGTGGGCCAGCGCCCGCGAGACGCTGGTCTTGCCGGTGCCGGGCGGGCCGACGAACAGGAGTTTCCCGATCTCCCGCAGGCCGATCGTCGCGAGATAGTCCCGGTGCTCGATGGCGGTGACGATTTTGTTGATCTCGCTTTCCTGCTCCTCGGTGAGCACGAGGTGGTCGAGGTTCATCTCGATCTCCTCGGGCGCCCGGACGTCGACCAGGTCCAGCATCTCCTCCTCTTCCTCCTCGTCGAAGTACTCCTCGAGCAGGCTGTCTATCCAGACCCGGTCCGCGTGGATCGGCCGGGCACGTTCGGAGGCCGCCTCGTAGTCGGCGTCCTCGTAGTGGTAAGAGAGGACGGGGTTCTCGAGCAGGCGCTCCTCGTCGACGCGCTTGCGGAACCACTCGGCGGCCAGGTCGGGCTGGGTCAACTCGATCTCGCCGGCGAACCGGTCCCGGTCGGTGAACATCAGATCGCTCACCGCCGCCCACGGCTCGTCGACGCCGGTCACCGCCGTCGCCGTCTCCTCGGTGGCAGCAAGCGGCCGCTCGATCCCGCCGCCCCTCCAGAACACCGTCCGGTACCGCGGGGGCAGGTCGTCGGGCTCCAGGTTGCGCTGTTCGGTGTACACGTGGGCCGTCAGCAGGAACTCGACGACGTCCAGCGCCGGCCCCGCTCGGGCATCGGCCTCGGCTTCGGCCTCGCTCATTGCCATTTCATTTGGGCGTCCAGCCGCCTAACCCTTTCGACACGAGCCTCCGACTGAGAGCGGTGGGTGGCCACATGGCGGGCCGGCGGCTCCGACGAGGACCCGGCTCCTGACTGTCGTTACCGGCGACGGGGGCCCGCCTGGAGAGCATCTACAGCCCTGGCCGCCACGGACAGAGTTATGAAAACATATGCTAATAATAGCAAGATTTAATAATAGAAATGCATCTATTGTTATTCTGCATGGCACACATTCACCTCGGAGAAGGCTCGTTTCCCCTGTGGGCGCTCGTCCTGTGGACGGTCGTCGGCACCGGACTGATCGGGATGGTGGTGTACCGGATCCGGAAGGGCGGCATCCAGACCGACCAGGTCGCGCTCGCGGGCATCGGCGCTGCGGCGAGTGTTGCCGTCTTCCAGTTGAACATCCCCGTCTGGGGCGGCATCCACATGAACCTCACTGCGCTCGTCGGCATCCTGGCAGGCCCGCTGCTCGGGGCGCTGATCGCGCTCGTGGTGAACGTCTTCTCGGCGGCGCTCGGACACGGCGCCGTCGGACTGCTCGGCGCGAACGTGCTGGTCAACGCGTCGGAGGCAATCGTCGCCTACTACGCGTTTCGGACGCTGCTCCGGCAGGACTGGGATGCCTTCCCGGCGAGCACCAGCGCCGCGGTCCTGGGGCTCGCCTCGGGTGCGGTCCTGATGGGCGCGATCATCGTCGTCAGCGGCGTGAACGGCAGCGCCCTGCCGCGCGGCGAACTGACCATCGCCGTCGCCGGACTGGTCGGACTCAACCTCGGGGTAGCAGTCGTCGAGGGGCTGCTGACCGGGTTCGTCGTCCGGTTCCTCGCGTCCGTCCGGCCCGACCTCTTCGGCTTCGACGAGCCCGGAACCCGCGAGGAGCCAGCGGAGGTGGTGGCCTGATGCAGCGCTGGAAGCAGTACGCCGGCCTGCTGACCCTGCTCGCGGTCGGATTCGCGGGTGGTCTGTGGGGCTTTCGCTCGACCGGCGGGGCGCTCCCGTGGGGCAAGCGGTCCGCGACGGCGCTCCAGCGTGGTCTCCAGGAGGGCGGCGGGACTCTCGTCGACCTCGGGCGGGGCGTCGTCATCGCCGGCCCCATCCGACAGGGCGGCATGGTACTGGAATACGGCGCGCTGGTCGTACTCATGACCGCCGCCGGGATCAGCCTGTACGTCTACGCAGACCGGGCCAGCGACCGCGACGGACGAGACCGGGCGACCCGACAACCGTGACCACGCTCACCAACCACGTGCCCGACCCCCGACTCGTCACCGTCTACGCCGAGCGCCGCGACGGCCCGCTGCACCGGGTGAACCCCTGGACGAAACTCGCCGTCGTGGGCGCGCTCGTGCTCGCGGTCACCGTGTTCGACCGACTCGCTCTCCTGGCCGGGGTCTACGGGCTGGTGCTGGCCGCCTACGGGGCCGCGGGACTCCCCTCCGAGCGGCTCGTCTACTGGTACACCCTGCCGATGCTGTTCGTCGTCTCCGTTGCGGGACCGCTCGCGTTTCTCGAACCGGGGATGCCGATCGGGACAGCGATTCCCACGCCGCTGGGCGGCCTGTCGGTTACCATGGCAGGGGCGGTGCTGTTTGCCGAACTCGCGGTCCGGTCGCTGACGGTAGTCACGTTCGTGCTGGCCGCGGCGATGACGACGACGTACACCGACACGGCATACATGCTGGGGCGGTTGCTGCCGCGGCCGATCGACCAGGTCGCCCTGCTGACCTACCGGTTCACGTTCGTCATGGTCGAAACGCTGGAGGACCTCGTGAAGACGGTGCTGTCACGGGGCGCGAACCTCTCGGAGTTCTGGGCGAACCGGCGGCTGTACGCCCGCATGATCGGGATGACCATGCTGTCGGCGATCGAGCAGTCCGAACGGCTCGTCAAGTCGATGGAGGCCCGCGGCTACGACGGCGACATCACCGTCTACGGGAACGTCCCGCGGCCACCCGCTCGGGAGGTCGCGGTCACCGTCGCCGCGTACGCCGTCGTGGTCGGGTACGCCGCAACCACGGCCGGGGTGTGGCTATGAGCGACGACGAGCCGCCGCTGATCGACCTGTCTTGTGGCGCCCACACCTACCCCGACGGAACCGTCGGGATCCACGACATCGAGATGACCGTTCGGCAGGACGAGGTCGTCGCGCTTGTCGGCGCCAACGGGGCCGGCAAATCGACGCTGCTGGAGCATCTCAACGCGACACTGGTGCCCGACGTCGGCGAACTCGTCGTCGACGGGACGCCGATCACCGAGGACAACAGGGCATACGCCCGGGGGGAGGTAGGGTTCGTCTTCCAGGACGCCGACACTCAGCTGGTCGCGCCCACGGTGCTCGACGACGTGATGTTCGGACTTCACAACCAGGGCGTCCCCGAGGAGGAGGCCAGAGAGCGGGCCTGCGAGACGCTTTCCGCCGTCGACGCCGGCGAACTCGCCGGCCGCATCCCCCACTACCTGAGCGGCGGCGAGAAGCGACTCGTCGGCCTGGCGGGCGTGCTCGTTCTGGAACCCAGCGTCGTCGTCCTCGACGAACCGCTGGCCGGCCTCGATCCCGAGCGGTCGCGGCTGGTCGCTGACCGGATCAGACAGGTCCACGATGACGGCATCAGCGTCGTCCTCTCGACTCACGACCTGGCGTTTGCCGCCGACGTGGCCGACCGCCTGCTCGTGATGGTCGACGGCAACGTCGTCGGCCGCGGCCCGCCGGAGGAGATCTTCTACGACGAGGAGTTGCTCGCGTCGGCGAACCTCCGCCCGCCGGCCCCGGTGCGGCTGGCCCGGCGGCTGGGGATCGCCGAGGCGGCCAGACCGGTCACCGAGAACGAACTGGCGACCGCACTGGAGAACGCAGGCAACCGTCCGACGGCAAACCGACAGCCGCCCTGAACGGACGAGAACTGCCGACCCTACGAGCCGGTGCGACTCCCGGTCGCCCTCGATGGGCCGCCGGTTCCCGTCGCACCCGGCGACCGGAGACATCCCGAAAACTCCCGGTGCGTGGTCGGGGGTTCTGCCGACTTTAAGGCGCTGGAGGTCGGATGTCCGGCCATGTCAGCCGAAACCACACCGGTGGTCGCGAAGGCCTACCGCACGCCGCAGGGCAAGGAGGACGGGGTCTTCGCTGACATGCGAAGCGAGGACCTGTCGATCCCGCTGATCAACACGATCCTCGAGGAGACCGGGCTGGATTCCGGACACATCGACGACCTGATGTGGGGCTGTGCCCAGCAGCGCGACGAGCAGGGCAACAACCTGGCGCGGGTGATCGCGCTGCTGTCGGACCTGGGCGAGGAGGTGCCGGCGACGACGATCAACCGCTGGTGTGCCTCCTCGATGCAGGCGATCATGTCGGCGTCCGACGCCATCCGGGCCGGCCAGCGCGACGCCGTCATCGTCGGCGGCGTCGAGTCGATGAGTCGGATCCCGATGGGGGACAACACCCACAACGTCCACCCCCGGATGAACGACCACTACAACGTCGCCGAACTCGACATGGGCATGACCGCCGAGAAGGTCGCCGAGGAGTTCGACGTCTCCAGGGAGGAGCAAGACGAGTACGCTCTCCGGAGCCAAAAGCGGGCCGCCGAGGCGGCCGAGTCCGGCCGGTTCGACGACGAGGTCGTCCCCATCGAGACCGACGACGGCACCGTTACCGAGGACGAGGGCATCCGTCCGGACACGACCATGGAGGCGCTCTCGCAGTTGCCGACCGTGTTCAAGGCCGACGGCACGGTCACGCCGGGCAACGCCTCCCAGATCTCCGACGGCGCGGCCAGTTTGCTGATCACGAGCGAGGCGTTCGCCGACGACTACGGCCTCGACGTGATGGCCTACGTCGGGGACAACAACGTCGCCGGCGTCGACCCCACCATCATGGGCGTCGGTCCGGTGCCGGCGACCCGGGGGCTGCTGGAGCGGACCGGCGAGTCCATCGACGAATTCGACCTGGTCGAGTTGAACGAGGCGTTCGCCTCCCAGACGCTGTACTCCCAGGAGCAGCTAGGGATCCCCGACGAGAAGTTCAACGTCAACGGCGGCGCCATCGCCATCGGCCACCCGCTGGGCGCCTCCGGCGCGCGCCTGCCGGTGACGCTCGTCCACGAGATGATAAAGCAGGACGCCGACAAGGGCCTGGCGACGATGTGCGTCGGCTTCGGGCAGGGCGCGGCGACGACGTTCACCCGGTGAACCGCCTCGAGGGCAAGTGGTTCGAGACGCCGGCGGGGGCTCGTCATCACGGAAATCGGAGACTGCCGTACGACCCCGAGGCACTCGGCCTGCTCCGCCTGTGCATCTTTATAATTCCTGGGGGTGCCGACCGGCTACCGTCGTCGAATCCCTCAAAAACGGCGCTCCGGTCTCACTATTACTCTTCGACGACGGCGACGGCCCGGGCAGGTGCCGCCTCCGCCCCCTCGACCGCGAGCGGGTACGCCTCCAGCGTGAAGGTGGCCGGGACGTCCGCGAGGTTGGCCAGGTTCTCGACGACGAACCGCCCCCGCCCCAGCAGTTCGTGGTGGGCCGGGACCCCGTCGGGTTCGTCCGGGCGGGCGTTCGGCGACGGCGTCGGGTCCACGCTGAGGGCGTCCACCGCGACGTGATACCCGTTGTCCGCCAGCCAGCCGGCGGCCCCGGCGGTGAGAAACGGGTGATCGCGGTACCAGTCGGTCCCGCGGTACTCCGGCCATCCGGTCCAGAGCACCACCACGTCGGCGGCGAACGTCTCCTCGGGGTCGTTCGCAGCGGCGGCCTCCCGGAGGTCCGCCCGCTCGATCGGTTCGCGGGGCGCCCGCCCGGTGACATCCAGGCGAACGGCGTCGAACCGAAACTCGTCGACCCGGTAGGCGTCGACGGTGCGGCCGCCCGGCTCGGTGTGGGCCGGCACGTCGACGTGGGTGCCGGCGTGGGCGCTCATCGACAGCGTCGTCGCCCGGTAGCCGTCGGCGTCCATCGAGGCGTGCTCGGAGACCGAGACCGGCGGGTCGTCGGGGTAGCCCGACTGGCCGTCGGCCACCGGCTGGGAGACGTCGTACCGGGTCACGCCACAGCCCTCGTGTCGCCGGTTCCGTCGCTCCCGGACCGGCGGGTCCTGGCGGTGGTCCGGACCGGCGGTCGCTCTGCGAGTCCCCTGATCCCGCGGCGCCCGACGGTCGTCCGGCGACCCGACCGCCCCGAAAAGCCGACCGGGCCGCCGACGTCGAGTCCCTGCATGGCCACGTGTTCGAACGGGGGTGCAAAAGTCCCTTCGCACGTACACGTAGCAATGCCAGGGCCGAAAGCGGGGGTAGCGTCCCCGTGCCGGCGACGGAACGAAAAGATAGTTGGCCGGCGGGACCCGAACGGGGACCATGGAGACGCTGCACTCGCGGATCCGGGTAGTGTGGGTCGCGCAGGCGGTGCTCCGGGGAGCCGTCCTCAGCGGCGTTCTCGCCGCCGTCGACGCGTTCGTCCTCTCCATCGGGCGTCCGATCATCGCCGGGGTCGCCGCCGCCGTCGCCGTCCTGGGAGTCGTCCACGCGCTGTTGCGCTACCGCGTCTGGCAGTTCGACGTCCAGGACGACGCGCTGTACCTGAAGCGGGGCGTGATCACGCGAGTTGAGTCCTCGGTGCCGTACGTCCGGGTCCAGCACGTCGACACCCAGCGCGGCGCCATCGAGCGGTCCATCGGGCTGGCCAGCATCGTCGTCTACACCGCGGGCTCTCGCGGGGCCGACGTCAGGATTCCGGGGCTACGCCCCGACCGGGCCCGACAGATCCGAGAGCGACTCCGGAACCTGGCCATCGAGAGCGAGGGGGAGGACGCGGTCTGATGGCCAGGCTCCACCCGTTCACGGCGGTCCGCAACGGCCTGACCTACGCCATCCAGGTCGGGTCGTTCGGGTTTTTCGCCGCCGTGATGGCCCAGTCGGTCGATGCCGTGCCCGTGACGGCGGCGTTCGTGCTCGCGCCGCTGGCCGCGCTGGCGGGGGTCGGCTACGCCGTCGCCGACTACTACGTCTTCGAGTACGACCTGCGGCCGGAGGCGCTGCACATCAGGAAGGGCGTGATCCGCCGCCAGCAGCGGGAAATTCCGGTCGGGCGGATCCAGAACGTCGACGCCCAGCAGTCGGCACTCCAGCGGGTGCTCGGACTCGCCGTGGTTCGGTTCGAGACCGCCGGGGGCGGCGAGACCGAGGCCGTCCTGCGGCTGGTCGACCGGAGCGATGCCGATCGACTCCGGCGCGAACTGCGCCGGTACAAGGAGCGCGACGAGGCGGACACGAGCGACCCCGGCGAAATCACGGCTCCGTCGGAGGCCACGACGCCCGCCGCGGGTGCGGGCGACGGACGCGCTCGAGACACGGTCGGCGGCGCACGTCGACCCGACGAATCCGAGACGGTGCTGTTTGCGCTGTCGAATCGGGATCTTCTGATCCTCAGCGCGCTCACCTTCCGGTGGGGCGTGTTGCCGCTCGGGCTGCTGGGCGTTCCGATCGTCGGCGACCGGGTCGTCGACGCCGCCGCACCGGCGCTCCGGGACGCGGTCATGGGGAACCTCTCGCTGTTGGCCGTCGGGTTGTTCGCGGCGGGCGTCGTCGGCGTCGTCGCCGTGGCCTGGCTGGCCAGCGCGGCGATCACGTTTCTGAACTACTACGGGTTTCGGCTCTCGCGGGTCGGCGACGAACTCGTCTACGAGCGCGGACTCGTCCAGCGGTACTCCGGGTCGATCCCCCTGGAGAAGATCCAGACACTGACCGTCGAGGAGAACGTCCTCATGCGGCAGTTCGGGTACGCCGCGCTGACCGTCGAGACGGCGGGCTACGCCCCCGGTGGGGACGGCGGGTCCGGCGGCAGGGTTCCCTCCGCGGTTCCGCTGGCCGACCGGGCGGCAGTAGGGGAGTTCATCGCGAGCCTGGAGGGTGTCGAACGCCTCGACGTCGAGCGCCCTCCGAAGCGCGCCCGTCGCCGGTTCGCCGGTCGGTACGCGCTGGTCGCGCTCGGTGGGACCGCGCTGCTCGCCGGCGTCGACGCGTTCGCGGTGCCGCTGGGCTGGCTGTGGGCCCTACCGCTTGCCGGCCTGGTCGTCGCCCCCGCAGCAGCGCACCTGAAGTGGCGCAACCTGGGCCACCGGGCCGGCGACCGCCACTTCCTGGGGCGGTCGGGGTTCTGGCGCCGGACGACCCGGGTCGTCCCATACTACCGCGTCCAGACGGTCGTCACCGAGCGCACCGTCTTCCAGCGGCGGTGGGACCTGGCCAGCGTCGTCGCCGACACCGCGGCCTCCGCGGGGCTGCTCGGCCGGGACGCGACCGCCCACGACGTCGACAATGTGACGGCAGACGACGTCCACGCCCGCCTGCGCGAGCACCTACAGTGGCAACTGGCAGAACGACGCGGCAGACGGACCTGAGCCGACCCCCGGCAGAACGGCGAGGCGGGTGCCCTCGGAGAGTGCTCGCGGCCAGGGATCTTTCTCGGTCGGTGTCCGTTCGACGGATCCTCGCCAGCGCCGCGTCTTGGAACGACCGCCACCCCAGGTCGCCACACGCCCCGCAACGACCACCACCCCAGGTCGCCACACGCCCCGCAACGACCACCACAACGGTCACGCCCCGCCGCACAACCCCATGGCCTCGCGCACGGACTCCTTGTCTCCGAGGATCGTGAGGTGGTCGCCGATCGCTATCGACGTGTCGGGTCCAGGGACGAACGTCCCCCCGTCGCGGGTGACCAGCGCGATCAGCACCTCGTCCGGCAGCATCGCGTCTACCTCCCCGATGGTCGCGTCGTCCATCTCGGGATTCGTGACCTCGATCTCCTGGACGTCGCCCTCCTGGCCCACCCGGGTCATCCAGCGGGCCATCGCCGGGCGCTCGATGGCGTTGTCCATCGCCCAGGCGGTGGCATCCGCCGAGGAGATGGTCTGGACGCCAAGGTCCTCGAACGCGTCGACGTTGCCGGGATTGTTCGCGCGGGCGATCACGTTCTCGGCGTCGAACTTCGACTTCGAGAGCTGTGCGACCAGCAGGTTCGCGTCGTCGTCCCCGGTGGCGGCGATGACGATCCGGGCGTTCTCCGCCCCGGCGGATCGCAGGACCTCCGTGTCGGTCCCGTCGCCGTGATGGACGGTGAACCCCTCGTTGCGGGCGATCTCGACCTGTTCGACGTCCTCCTCGACGAGGACGACGTTCTCTCCACGGTCCTCGAGGCGTGTGGCGAGCGCACGGCCCACCGTTCCGCCTCCGACGATGATGACTCGCATGGGTATCACGTCAAGCGTTTCCGCGAGGTGGCGGGCGAGCCCGCCCTCGAAGGTGACCGTCGCCAGAATCACCAGGAAGACGGTACCGACGAGGACGCTGGCGCCCGCCGGATCCGTCTCGGACAGTTGCAGGGCAAACAGCGTGGCGACCGACGCGGGAATGATGCCCCGCGGGCCGACGAGGCTCACGAACAGTTTCTCGGACGTCGTGAAGCGGTCGCCGATCAGCGAGAGAAACACCAGCGCCGGTCGGACCAGAAGCGTCACCACGAGCACGACCACGATGCCCTCGACACCCAGGTCAAGCAGGTCACCGAAGTCCAGAAGCGCCGCCAGCGCGATGAACACGAACGACAGCACGAGCAGCGTGATGTCGCCTTTGAACGCCTCGATCTCCTCCTCGTAGGGTAGGTCGGCGTTGCCCAGCACCACCCCGGCGGTCGCGACGGCGGCGATGCCGGACTCGGGGGCGATCATTTCGGCGCCGGCGTACGCCAGCAGCGCCCCGCCGAGCACCATTAGGCGTGCGTTCTGGGGGGCGCTACCCGGCGAGAGGTCGACGAACCGGATCAGGTACCAGAGCGCCGCGGCGACCGCCAGCCCGGCGATCACGCCGATTCCGAGCCGCCCGAGGAAGCTCCGGAGGAACTCGGCGAAGGTGGCGTCGCCGAACGTAACCGACTCAAAGACCACGATCGCCAGGATGGCGGCGGTCACGTCGTTGACGATCCCCTCCGTCTCCAGGGCGATCGCGACCCGGTCCCGGACCGGGACGACGTCCATGATAGGCGTAATGACTGTCGGGCCCGTCGCGACCAGCAGCGCCCCTATCAGAAACGAGAGACTCCAGGACGCGCCCAGCACGAACCGAACGACGAGTGCGGTGCCGAGAAGCGACACGAGCGCACCGAACGTCACCAGCCGCAGCGACGCCCGCGGCGCCTCCTGGAGTTTTTCGGCCTTCAGGTGGAACGCGCCCTCGAAGACGATGATGGCGACCGAAAGGCCGACGATGGCCGGGAGTGCATCGCCGAAACTCCCCTCGTGGACGAGGCCGGGGAAGGACGGGTCGTAAACCGCCGACCCCACGACCTCGGAGACCGGACCCAGCAGGATGCCGGCGAGGATGAGAAACAGCACGCTGGGTATCTGGAACCGATCGGCCACGACCTGTGCGGCGACCCCGAGGGCGATGATGCCGGCGACAAGTATCAGAAGTTCCGGGCCGCCCGATTCCGCTACCATCGTACGCCCGTTAATAAAACAACCAGCCCCAAAAACGATCCTAAAGCGGTGAAGGGAGAGCTAACCGACAGGTATGGGAAGATATCACCCGACTACGGCCGGATCAGGCGCTGACGCCCCTCGGTCGTCCTCCAGAACTTCCCCGAAACCCCTCGGTCGTCGTCCAGAACCCACCGACGCCCTTCAGTCGTCGTCCGGAGTCGTCGGTGCCCGGGATTCGGTCCCGTCGTCGGCCCCGTACATCGACTCGATCTCGTCGGCGTAGGCCTCCCGGATGCTGCGCCGCTTTTTCTTCATCGTCGGGGTCATCATGTCGTTGTCCTGGTCGAACTGCTCGTCGACGAGTCGGAAGTCGCCGATCCGTTCGTGGTCCTCGAACCGCTGGTTGATCTCGTCGACGACCGCCTGAATGCGCTCGCGGACGCGATCGTCTTCGAGGATCGCCGCGCGGTCGTTCGGCAAGTCGACGCCGGCCCGGTCGGCCCACCGCCGGAGGCCGTCGACGTCCGGGACCACGAGCGCGGTGACGAACCGCCGGTCGTTGCCGAGCACCATCACCTGGTCGATGACCTCCCTGCTGGCGAACTGCTCCTCGAGCGGCTGGGGGGCGACGTTCTTGCCCGTCGTGAGCACCAGCATCTGCTTGTTGCGCTCGTGGAACACGTGGTGGTCGTCCGGGCGGATGGTGACGATGTCGCCCGTGCGGAAGTAGCCCTCGTCGGTGAACGCGGCCTCCGTCTCCTCGGGCTCGTTCCAGTAGCCCTCGGTGACGTTCGGGCCCCTCACCAGCAGTTCGCCGATCCGGCCGAGCGTGTTGGTCAATTCGCCTTCAGGGACGACGTTCATGTCGACGTCGATGTCCAGCCCCATCAGCGGCGGGCCGATTGTGCCCGGCTTGGGGTTCTCCGGGCGGTTGACGGTCACGACGGGCGCGGTCTCGGTGAGGCCGTAGCCCTCGAATATCGGCAGGCCCATGCCCATGTACAGTTCCGCCAGGTCCTTGCTGAGGGTGCCACCGCCGCTGACGAGCATCTCGATCTCGCCGCCTAGCCCCTCCTTCAGGCTGCTGTACACCAGTCGGTCGGCCACCCAGTGGCGCAAGCGCAACACCGTGCCCTGCCGGTCGCTGCGGTGGTACTGGCGGGCGACCTCCATCGACCACTCGAAGATGCGCTTTTTGAGCGCGGACTCGCTGGCCTGCTCGCGCATCCCGTCATAGATCCGCTCGAAGATGCGCGGGACGTTGAACATCGCCGTCGGTCGGACCAGTTGCATGTCCTCCCGGAGCGAGTCGGGGCTTTCGGCGTACGCGATCGACGCCCCCACGCCGAACGGGAGGAAATGCCCGGCGGTGCGCTCGAAGATGTGGGCCAGCGGGAGATACGACAGCAACCGGTCGTTCGATTCGAGGCTCGGCACGTCCGGGTCCTTGTCGGGGCGGGGGCCGTACCGGCGGAAGATCTGGTTGACGTTGCTCCGGACGTTGCGGTGGGTGAGTTTCACGCCTTTCGGCCGGCCTGTGGTCCCGGACGTGTACACCAGCGTCGCCAGGTCGTCCGGGTCGGACTCGGAGAGCCAGGCGTCGTACTCGCCGGGGTCGAAGCGGTCGGCGCCGCGGTCGTGGACCTCCGCCAGCGTGTAGACGGCCTCCCGGTCGCCGTACTCGCCGGGGTCGTCGATCACCACCACGAACGACAGGTTCAGCGCGTCCTCGGCCGCGAACATCCGGTCGGCCAGGTCCGCGTTCTCGACGACCACGCCGGTCGCCCCCGGATCGCCCAGCAGATACTGCACCTGGTCGGGCGAGGAACTCCGGTAGACTGTCGTGACGACGCCGCCCGCCGAAAGCACCGCGAAGTCCGTCTGGGCCCACTCCATGCGCGTGTCCGCGAAGATCCCGACCCGATCGCCGTGGGTCAGTCCGAGATCCCGGAGGCCGGCAGCCAGGTTCCGCACCACCTCGCGCATCTCGCCGTAGGTCAACTCGGCGAACTCATCGTCGGGCGCCGCCGGCAACACAGTCGGCACTAGCGACCGGTCGTACAGGCCGCCCTTGTACCGCTGTGCGACCTCTTCGGCGTGGTCACTCGCCGACCGCTCGAACATCCGTGCCAGGGTCTCCGTCCGCAGGAACTCGTGTTCGAAGGATCGCTCGGCGTCTTGCCAGTCCATCGTTCGTGGGATGTGATGGCAAGGAACTATAAATCAAGTGGTTGTTCGCGGCCCGCGCACGGTAGCGGTCCGGCGGGATGCGCGGCCGGACCCTCGGCGCTCGCGCCGCGAGCGATCCGTCGCGACGGCAGCGTTACGCGTCGACGCCGGTCTCCTCGTACATCGACTCGATCTCCTCCTCGAACTGCTCGAGGATGTTGCGCCGTTTCTTCTTCATCGTCGGGGTCAGCATGTCGTTGTCCTCGGTGAACTCCTGGGGGACGAGGACGAACTTCTTGATCCGCTCGTGTTTCTCGAAGCCCTGGTTGACCTCCTCGACGACGTCCGCGATCCGCTCGCGCACGCGGTCGTCCTCGACGATCGCCTCGGGGTCGTCGGGGACGTCGATGCCCTGTCGGTCGGCCCACCGCCGGACGCCGTCATCGTTGGGGACGACGACCGCCGAGACGAACTTCCGGGCGTCGGCGACGACCAGCACCTGCTCGACGAGGTCGCTGGCGGCGAAGGCGTCCTCGATGGGACCGGGGGCGACGTTCTTGCCCGTCGAGAGCACGGCGATCTGTTTCGCCCGCTCGCGGAACACCAGATAGCCGTCCGGGCGGACCGTGACGACGTCGCCGGTCCGGAACCACTCCTCGCCCTCGAACTCGGAGAAGGCCGTCTCGGTGGCCTCGGGGTTGTTCCAGTAGCCGCCGAACACGTTCGGGCCGCGGGCGAGCAACTCGCCGGTCTCGCCGTCCACGTCGTCGTACTTCTCCTGGGGGACGACGGTCGTGTCGACATGCAGATCGACGTCCGGCAGCGCCGGGCCGATGGTGCCGACCTTCGGGTCCTCGGGCGGGTTCACCGTCAGGACGGGCGCGGTCTCGGTGAGGCCGTACCCCTCGAAGATCGGCAGGCCCATCGCGTGATACAGCGAGCACAGTTCCGCCGAGAGGCTGCCGCCGCCGCTGATGAGCATCTCCAGGTTGCCCCCGAGATTCTCCCGGACCGTCTCGAACACGAGCCGGTCGGCGACCGCCTGCTTCGCCGACAGTCCGAGGCCGGGCGAGTCGCTCTCGTGGTAGGCCTGTCCGACGTCGGTCGCCCACTCGAAGATGCGCTTTTTGAGCGCGGACTCGCTGGCCTGTTCGCGGATCGCCTCGTAGATCTTCTCGTACACTCGCGGGACGCTCGTTGCGGTGTTCGGCTCCACGAGGTTGAAGTCCTCCTGGAGGGTGTCCGGCGTCTCGGCGTAGGCGACAGTCGCGCCGCTTGCGAACATGACGAAGTGGCCGGCGGTCCGCTCGAAGACGTGTGCGAGCGGGAGATACGACACCGACCGGGCGTCGGCGCCTATCGACGGCACGCCCTCCGGGCGTTCCGGTCGCGGGGCGACCCGCTTGCGGATCTGGTTGACGTTGCTCCGGAAGTTCCAGTGGGTGAGTTTCGCACCCTTCGGCTGGCCTGTCGTGCCGGAGGTGTAGATGAGGCTGGCCAGGTCCTCGACGTCGCGCTCGTCGAGCCAGGACTCGTAGGCCTCCGGGTCGAACACGTCTCGCCCGCGGTCGTGGACCTCCGCCAGCGTGTGGACGTCCTCCCGGTCGCCATACTCGCCGGGGTCGTCCATCACGACCACGAACGACAGGTCGAGTTCGTCCTCGACCGCGAACACCCGCTCCGCGAGGTCCGCGTTCTCGACGACCACGCCGGTCGCCCCCGGATCGCCCAGCAGATACT
>JAZKSB010000021.1:0-18262 GCA_036626315.1 Halobacteriales archaeon | reverse complement strand
TCGACCGGCCCCTTCGCCATCGCGGCTTCGTTGAGGTTCCCGCCAGCCGCGCGCCGGAGTGCACCGGCGACGCCGCTGCCCATCCGGAGGCTCGTCCCCGCGGCGTTGACCAGCGCGTCCGCGGACTGTGCTGCGATGTCGCCCTGGACGACCTGGAACTCCATGATCGTTCGTTGGGCGTGGTCGGCAAAAACGGTCGGGGCGGGACCGGTCAGCGGGTGCAAGAAATCGACGCCACGGGCGGGAGGGGGCACACGCTCCTGCTGTCGATCGGTCGCTGCGACACAGCTTTGAGTCGTATCTCGCTATTGCTTCCTGTGGCGGCAGACCGACCCCCGGGAACCGCGCCGCTCGCCGAGGCCGCTGACGCCGACGTCGAAGTGCCGCTGGCGGACGACCGGGCGGCACTCGCCGACCCGGCGGAGGACGTCGCCACCGTCGACGACTACCTGGTCGCCGTCGTCGAACGAGACGATGTCGAGTACCGCGACCACGTCCACGAACACGACCGCGAGACGTTCGAGGCCGCCCGGAACCGGGCACGTCGACTGAAAGGCGCCGTCGTCCTGACTTCTCCCACGACTGCAGTCGTGGGGTTGTGCTGGCCACAGACCAGCGCCCGTCACAGACGGGCATCCCCACGTGGGAGTTTCCCGGTCGGATGCCGGGATTCCGGGCCGAGTCAGTACGGCCCCCGACCGAGACAGCGGCGTTGGTGGGCTTGCCTCGGACTCGGCATCAAACGATACGAGCGGATGCCAAATCACGCTTACGCGCTTCATCCCACGACTGCAGACGTGGGCTTTCGCGCTGTTTCCGCTGTAAGGGCGCTCGGATGGGCCGGCGGGGGCCGCGACCCCGTCGCCCGCTCGCCGCTACCCGAACCGACTTTCCCCGGGGTCCCGAATCGACTACGGATGCGCCTCCCGGCCCACCGCGAGGAGCCCTCGGTCCGGTACGTCGCCGCCAGCCTCGTGGCCGGCGTCTTCTTCGGCGGGGTCGCCGGCGGCGTGGCGTTTCCGACGCTGCCTCGACTCGGCCCACTCCTTGGAATCTCGCCGTTTCTCGTCGGAGTGATCCTCTCGGTCAACCGGTTCACGAGGCTGCTGCTGAACACGCCCGCGGGGTCCATCCTCGACCGCATGGGAACTCGCCGGCCAATGATCGGCGGCTTTCTGGTCATGTCGCTGGCCCCCTTCGGCTACGTCGTCGGGATGCATCCGGAGGCCGTTCCGGGCTCGGCGGCGGGGATCTTTCTCGTCTCGCGGGCGGCCTGGGGGGTCGGGTCGGCGTTCGTGTTCGTCGGCGCGTTCTCGACGATCACCCACGTCACGACGACCGACAACCGCGGAAAGTGGATCGGGTACATGCGCGGCGGCCAGACGATGGGATTTCCCACCGGGCTGGTCGTCGGCGGGGTCGTCGCCGACGCCGCCGGGATCACGGAGGCGTTCGTCCTGGCGGGCGCCGCCGGCATGCTCTCGACGCTGGTCGCCGCGGCGGTCCTGCCGAACCTCGCCGCGGAGGTGAACCGGACCGCCCCGCTGCGGGAACTGCCGGCGCTGGTCTCGCGGGACCGCCGGGTGCTGGCGGTCGGGACGGTCAACCTCGTCGTCCGGTTTCTCTTTGCCGGCGTGCTGCTTTCGACGGTGGTGCTGTACGCCGACCGCAACGCCATCGCCATCGGGGGACTCTCGGAGTCCGGCGTCAGCGGCGTCGTGATGGCCGTTTCGGTCGTCGCTTCGAGCGTCACGACCGTCGTCGCGGGCCGGATCTCCGACTCGCTGCCGAACCGCGCTCTCGTCCCCGTGCCGGCCCTTGCGAGTCTGGCGGTCGGATTCGCGGCTGTGGCGACCGTTCCGACGCTCGTCGGCACGCTGGTCGGCGTCTCGCTGATCGGGGTCGGCGTCGGCGGGACGAACCCGCCGCTTCTGGCGTACCTGGGCGACATCAGTCCCGCCGAGGACGTGGGCAAACTCGGCGGCGCGTACAACGTCTTCGGGGACGTGGGCTCGACCGCCGGCCCGCTAATCGCGCTGCCGGTCGCCTACCGCATCGGGTTCGGCACCCAGTACCTGCTGTGTGCCGTGCTGGTTGTGCTGACCGGCGTGCTGGTCGCGAGCACGCTGGTCGGGGCGTCGCCGGAGCCGAATCCGCAACTGGCGGACTGACCGCCCCACCACCGGCGTGGCGCGCGCTCAGCCGTCCGAATCTCCGCGCTCGGGGTCGTACTTCCCGAACCAGTCGCGCAGCTCCTCCAGGCGGTGGATCGCCCGGTCGGGGTCGCCGACGTTGTGGTGCTCGCCCTGGTAGACGACGAGTTTCGCATCGACGCCCTGCTTGCGCACGGCGACGTACAGCTGCTCGGACTGGCCGGTCGGGCACCGCCAGTCCTCCTGGCCGGCGGTCACCAGCAGCGGCGTCTCGACGTTGCCGACGTCGGTAATCGAGGAGTGTTCCTCATAGGCCTCGGGGTTCTCCCAGGGGAGGCCGTAGTCGGCCTCGTACCAGTTCTGTGCGTCGGCGGTCCCGAAGTCCGACCGGAGGTCGTAGACGCCGTGTTCGGCGGCGGCGGCCGCCCACCGGTCGTCGCGGGTGACCAGGTACGCCGTGTTCACCCCGCCCTGTGAGAACCCGGTCGGGAACAGGCGGTCGGGGTCGGCCCACCCGCGGTCGAGCAGCTCGTCGACGCCGGCCTGGAGGTCCTCGACGTCCTTCGTTCCCCATGCGCCCTTCAGCGTCTCGGAGAACTCCCGGCCGTAGGACGTGCTGCCGCGGTAGTTGACCTTGAGGACGACGTAGTCCCGCGTGGTGAAATACCAGTCCTGAAACCGGAACGACGGCTCGTCGTAGGCCATCGGGCCGCCGTGGATGTTCAGGATCAGCGCCCGCTCGTCGGGGTCGTCGGGGTCGAAGTCGGGCGGGTAGTAGGCGATGCCCTCGATCTCGGTGCCGTCGGCGCTCTCGAAGGTGATCCGCTCGCTGCCCGGGGCGGCGGACTCGGCGAGCAACTCGTCGTTGACGGCGGTCAGTTTAGTGCGGGGATCCTCGTCGGTGGGCCCGGCGTCGAGGTCTCCCGCCGTCATGGCGTGTACGTCCACGCCGGCATCCGGGCGGGAGACGACGAACGCGACGGCGTCGCCGCCGACGTCCATCGCGCCGACGGCCTCGTAGTCGCCCTGCCGCTCGAAGACGCGCTCCGTGCCGCCCTCGGCGTCGATGCGACCGAACCGCGTCCGCCCCTCGTCGCCGAACAGGGCCACCAGCGTCTCGTCGTCGAGCCACTGTGGGGCGCCGCCCCGCGCCACCGTCCGGTCGATGTCGTCCGTGACGGCCTCGTACTCGCCGGTTTCGGCGTCGGCCACGTAGACGTCCGTCGGGACGTACCAGTTGTCGGGCTGGCCTCCGGTGAACGCGAGGCGGTCGCCGTCGAGACTCCAGGTCGGGCTTCCGGCCGACAGTTCGCTCTCGGTGACCTTGCGGCGGTCCGACCCGTCCGGGGCGATGGTGTAAACGTCGCTGACGTAGTTGTCGTCGGGCCAGTCGGTGTGGTTGGCCGTGAACGCGATGCGACCGGACGGCCCCCAGGCGGGTTCGAGGCCGCCGAAGAAGCCGTAGCCGCCGTCGCTGGCGTCGTCCAGGCGCTCGGTCTCCCGGGTCTCGACGTCGACGACGAACAGGTACGTTGTCACCTCGTCGAGGTAGCCCTGGCCGTCGAACTTCGTCTGGAGGCGTTCGATCTCGATCGGTCCGTCCTCGCGGCGCTGCTCCAGTTCGTCCTGCTCGTCGTCTGTCGGGTCCCGCGCCGAGACGACGACCCGCTCGCCGTCGGGCGACCAGTCGAACTCCTGGATGCCCTCCTCGCGGTCGGTCACCTGCCGGGCATCGCCGCCGCGTCCGACGTCGAAGGACCAGAGTTGCCGTTCGGGCTCCTCGTCGCCGTTGCCGCTGGCCGGCTCGTCCTCGTCGTCGGAGTCGGCCTCGTCACCTCCGTCGGGTTCGCTTTCGTCGTCTCTGCCGACCCGCAGATCCGGATCCTCGTCGCGGGCGGCCAGAAACCCCAGTTTCGACCCGTCGGGGCTCCACTTCGGCGACGACGCGTCGGAGGCACGAGAAAGCCGGTAGGGGTCGGCGCTGCCGTCGGTCGGGACGACCCACAGGGAGTTCACCGTTTCGTCCTCCTCGGGGTCCGATTCCGCGGTCAGGAACGCGACTCGGTCGCCGTCCGGTGCGGTGGCGACCGCACGGACCCGGGTGAGGTCGTAGTACGCCTCGGTCGGTATCTCGTCCATGGTCCCGCGTGCGGCCCGGCCGACATAGGGTTTCTGTCACCGGTGACCGCCTCCGGTTGCGGGTTGCCTGGGCGCCGGTCAGAACCCGAGCAGCGCCAGCCCCTCGAACCGGAACAGAAAGAAGTACAGCTGTGCCAGCCCCGCCAGCACGAGTAACGCGCCCGCGACCCGCTCGACGCGGCCGGTCTGGTCGGACAGCCGCCGGAGCAGGGCGTCCTTCCCGAGGCCGGCCAGGACCGTCACGACGACCATGACGGCGCTCATCCCGGCGACGTAGGCCAGCAGCGTCGCCAGCCCGACTACCGGCCCCGCCGCCAGGGCGCTTGCGACCACCGAAAACGACAGAAGCGCCGTACACCCGGCGGCGGCGACGGCGTAGACGACGCCGAACAGCACGAACCCGAGGTTCGACCGGCGACGCTTCGGCAGCGAGACGCGCATCGTCGGGCCTCGCCCGACGGCCATCAGGGTCCCGAGTACGACGAGGAGCGCGCCAACGGCCAGTTCGAGAAAGAGCACGTCCGACAGCGCCCGGGTCCCGACGAGGACGACGACCCCGCCGAGGGCCGCGTACACGATCACGAACCCCAGGCTGACGAGCAGGCCGATGATCACCGCCCGCAGGACCGTGCCGAACCGGTCCTCGGCAGCGTCCGCATTCCCGAAGAAGTACGCGAGATACCCCGGCAACAGCGGATACGCACACGGCGCGAAAAAAGAGAAGCTCCCGAGGAGAAACGCCAGCCCGAACTGAGCTTCCGCGAGTGGGGTCATTCGTTCAGCGCCGCCTCGATCTCCCGTTTCATGGCGGCGGTTTCCGCGAGGCCCGTGTGGCGCCACAGTTCCTCGCCGTCGGGATCGAGAAGGACCAGCGTCGGGATCCCGCGGACGGCGAACCGCTCGATCGCCTCACTGTCGGTGTCCAGCGCCACAGGCCAGGCTCCGTCTTGGTCCCGCCAGAACTGCCGGACCGGGTCCGCGTCGGACTCGTTGGTCAGCGACAGCATGTGGAGTTGCTCGGACTCGAAGTGCCGTCTGACCGCCCCGAGTCGGCCCATCTGCGGTTTGCAGGGAGCACAGTAGGTGGCAAAGAAGTCGACAAGCGAGAGTCGGTCGCTCGCCCGCAGGGGGACCACGTTCCCGGGCGACCCACCGACGTCCAGCGTGTCGAACTCCAGCGTCCCGCTCCCGGTTCCGTCGTCGGTGTCCCCGCTAGAACCCCCGCCGACGGCGCCCAGACACCCCGAAAGCGAGACGACTCCGGCGCCGGCAACGACCCCGAGGACGTCGCGCCGGGAGCGGTCGTGCACGTCTCCCGCATTCGACATACGCCCCAGTCATGGACCGAGCCGTCATAAGCCACACGGGTCGAGACCGCGTCGAACACGACTCCACCGAGCCGGTTCCCGCCCACACGACTGCACCGACCCGATTTCCACCCAAACGACTCCACCGAGCCGGTTCCCGCCCACACGACTGCACCGGACCGGTTTCCGACCGGTCCTCCGACGACCCGGCAGACCATCGAGTCCGTCGGCCAGCAGCGATAAGTGACCGATCCGGAAACGTTGGAGCATGACCCGACGAGTCCTCGTCACGGTCGCGGTCGCACTGCTCGTCTTGCTGGCGGGCTGTGGCGGGACCGCCGAGCCCACCGCCGACAGCCCCGCCGAAACGACGTCGCCGGACGGACCGTCACCGACGCCGACGGTCGGTCTGGACGACGTCAAACTGCCGACGGGCGTCTCCGAGTCCGGCGTCACCGACGCCGACGCGCTCGTGTCGGCCCACGCCGACGCCCTCTCCGGCGAGTCGGCCACCGTCGCGATGGACTTCCGGCTCGAGGTCAACGGCAGCGGACAGAACGTCTCCTTCCGCGGGAAGGTCACCCCCGACGCCGACGCGGGCTGGATACAGGTCACGCTCCAGGACGGCGTCGGCACCTACTACACCGAGGCCGGGACGACCTACCAGCGCGTCGAGAGCGGCGGCGAGACGACGTACGGAACGACCGACGAGGTCAGCGCGATCCCCGCCGAACCCCGGTTCGGCGCCGACGCACGCATCGGGGACGCTGTTCGCGCCGCGAACTGGACGGCGACCGGCGTCGTCGAGCGCAACGGCACCCGGCTGATCCGGATGGAGGCGACCCACGTCTCGGTTCCGGACTCCGTCGACGTGGCGAATGCGAGTGCCGTCGAATCGTCCGGCGTGCTGCTGGTCGACACCGAGGGCGTCGTCCACCACGTTTCGGTCCACACCCGCGTCACCGCCGACGAGAAGACCGTGGTCTACGAGATCGAGGTGACGGTCACCGACGTCGGTGCGACGACTATCCAGCGACCCGACTGGGTGGACGAGGCCTCCTGACGGGCGGTCACTCGCGGATCCGGCCGAACGCCTTGACGCCGTCGTCGCTGCCGGCGACGACCACCTGGTCGCCCTCCCGGACGACGGTCTCCGGCCCGACGTCGGTGATCAACTCCCCGTCGCGTTCGATCGCGATGACGGTGCAACCGGTCCGCTCGCGGAGGTCGGACTCCCGGAGGCTCCGCCCGGCGAGTGCGGGCGCCTCGGCCCTGACCACCTCCACCTGCCTGTCCGGCGTGACCACCTCCTCGTCGATCACTTCCGAGGCGAGCATCCGGCCGGTGACCGTCGCGACCGACAGGACGAAGTCGGCGCCGGCGCGGTAGAGTTTCGCCTCCGCGTCGACCTCGTCGGCGCGAGCGGCGATCTCGGCCTCCGGTGCGAGTTCCCGTGCGACCAGCGTTACGTAGGCCGTCTGCGTGTCGCCGGGGATCGCGATGACGACCGCCCGGGCGCCCGCAACGTCGGCCTCGGCGAGCGTCGCCTCGTCGGTTGCGTCGCCCATGACGTCGACGCCGCCGCCCTCCTCCCGGTCTATCACCCGGTAGGGAACGCCCGAGGCGGCGAGTTCTGACGCGACTGTCCGGCCGACTTCCCCGTAACCGACCAGGACCACGTGACCGGTGCGGGGCTCGGCACCCGAACTGAGGAGTTCGCGAAGCCGATCGACCTGCTTCTCCGTTCCCGCCGCAAGCAGCACGGACCGCGGCTGGACGACGTACTCCGCCGTCAGCGGCGTCACGAACTCCCCGCGATGCCACGCGCCGATCACGTTCGCGCCGGTTCGTTCGCGGATCCCGCTGTCCGCAAGCCGCTGGTCGGTGACGTCGGCGCTGGCCGCGACCGGCACCTCGGCGATCTCGAAGTCGTCCTCGAACGCGCCCGATTCCTCGAGCACGTCCGAGACGGTCGCCGCGACGGTCTGCGCAAGACTCACGCCGAGGGCGTGTCGCGGCGTCAGCACCGCGTCGGCGCCGGCGTACTCCAGGTACCGCGCGTCGCCGGGGTCGACGGCAGTCGCGACCACCGTCGTCTCGGGTGCCACCTCCCGGGCGGCCAGGACGATGCTGGCGTTCGTCTGGTCGTCTGCGTCGGCGACGACCGCCCGGGCGCGACCGGCGTTCGCGCTGTCCAGCCCTTCCGTGCTGTCCGGGTCGCCGTGGACGACCGGCACGCCCGCCTCGTGCAGCGACGTCGCGACGTCCCGGTCCTCGACGACCGCGACGTACTCGACGTCCCAGGCGGAGAGTTCCTCCATCAGTCTCTCGCCGCGGTCGGTGTGCCCCGCGATGATCACGTGGTCCTCGGAGTCGGGCACCTCCGTCGGCGGGGCCGATTCGAGGGCGTCCTCCAGAAGCGGCACGACCACCAGCGGCAGCGCCATGAACACCAGGACGAAGCTCGTGAGGTCCATCACCACGACGAGCACGTTCATCGCCGGGTCCGACCACCCCGCCTGCGAGCCGTATCCCACGGTCGTGAACGTCTCGACGACGACCTGCAGCGACTGCCACACCGTTGACTGTTCGCCCTCCAGGTAGATCATTCCGAAGTGATACGCGACGACTGAGACGGTGAGCAGGGCGGCAAACAGGGCGCCGTATCTGGCGACCGGTCGTTTCCACCGGACCATACCGCTTCGGATGCCGGTCTCCCCTAAATGGGTATCGCTCACCTTTATGCCGGCATCGCCCCCGAACCGGGCTATGGACTTCGGCGTCGTCGGCACGGCTAACATCGCTCGTGGAGCAGTCATTCCAGCCATCCGGAAGACGGACCACCGGGTACTCGCGGTCGGATCGCGCGACCCGGACCGCGCGCGCGAATTCGCCGACTCCCTCGACGTCCCCCGGGCGTACGGCAGTTACGCGGAACTCCTCGACGACGGCGACCTCGACGCCGTCTACAACCCTCTGCCGAATGCCTTGCACGCCGAGTGGACGAAACGGGCCGCCGACCGCGGGCTCGACGTGCTCTGCGAGAAACCGCTGTCCGTCGACGCGGCGGAGGCTGGCGAACTCGGGCAGTACGCTGACGACGCCGGTGTCACGCTCATGGAGGCGTTCATGTACCGCTATCATCCCCGCACCGAGCGGGCGGTCGAGGTCGCACGCGAGCACCTGGGGGACCTGCGGTTCGTCCACGCCTCGTTCCAGTTCCCGCTGCCCCGCGGCCGGGACGACGTTCGGCTCGACCCGGACCTGGCAGGCGGCAGCCTGATGGACGTCGGCTCGTACGCCGTCAGCACCGCGCGGCTGTTTCTGGGCGAACCGGTCCGGGTGCGGGCGACGAGCCACGACGGTTGGTCCGCCGGCGTCGACACCGAGTTCTCGGCCGTGATGGAGTTCGAGGACGGCGCGACGGCGACGGTCACCTCCGGGTTCGACTCCGTCGACGCCCAGCACTACCGGGTGGACGGCAGCGAGGGCTGGCTGACGGCCGACCCGGCCTACGTCCCGCGGGACGACGGCAGCGTCACGATGACCTGGGCGGCCGACGGCCGGACCGTCCAGGAGACGTTCGACCCCGTCGACCAGTACCGCCTGGAGGTCGGGCACTTCGCAGAGGCCGTCGAATCGGGCGACTCGCCGCGAACGGACGCGGCGGAGGCCGCCCGCAACATGGCCGTCATCGACGCACTGAAGCAGAGTGCGGCGACCGGCGAACCGGTCGACGTGGACGGGTAGCAACGGACGCGCCGCATACATGTGCTCTGTCCGCGATGCCGGGGCAGCAAGGACTTTGGGCATCGTGGCCGCAGGGAGACCCATGAACGTCGACGTCTTCGGCGACGGGACGGACCTGGTGTGGCTGATGGGCTGGGGCAACCAGGCCGACGGCCGCCACGAGCGGTGGTTCGTCGACCGCCTGGTCGAGGGCGGCTATCGGGTCCACGCCATCGAACTCCCCACCAACGGGGCCGACTTCGAGGCCGACTATCTCGACCCCGTCCGCGCCTACCGCGCGGAGGTGGACGACCACGCGCTCGTGACGCACTCGATGGGCGGGCTCGTCGCCGCGCACCTCCGTCCCGACCGCCCGGTGGTCTTTTTGAGTCCCTGGTGGGGCCTCGGCGAGGCCGCCCCTGACGTGGCGCGAGTGATCGGCAAACTCCCCCTGGCGGCGAGAGTCGTCCCGACGCCGATGGATCCCGAGGCACTCGGGAAACTGGCGGAGCCGCGCGACCACACTGCACCGGACCGTCTCTCGCCGGCCTGGCTCGGGACGATGGTCGCCGCCCAGAAGACGCTGCCCCCGATCGATCCGGACGACGCAGTGTTCTACTCACCGGCGGATCCGGTCGTCGACACGGCAGTCATCGAGGAGCATGCCGCCGAGGCGCGGCTGGAACCGTACGACGGCGGCCACGAACTGTTCGCCTCCGCCGACCGCGCCGAGCACGTCGAACGTGTCCTCGACGCGCTGGACTCGCGCTGACCGGGGTCACGCGGTCACGACCAGAAGGCTGACGCCGGTGGCCAGCACGCCCAGTCCCAGTAGCGCGTAGTTGGCGACCGGATTGCACGGCCGGGTGAACTGCAGCGAGATCGTCCGCCCCCACAGCGGCCAGAACGGGCGGACGCCCGCCGACGTCAGGGCATCGGCGGCGACGTGGACGACGACCGACAGCGTGCCCAGGAAGGCCGCGTACGTCGCGACGGCGGGGCTCGCCCCGGGGGCCAGCACCTCTGCGACGTACAGACCCGCGAGCCATCCAGCCCCGCCCATCGCGGCAGCAAACAGGAACGTGTGGGTGATCCCCCGGTGGGAGACGGCCGGAACGCGCTGGTCCCAGTCGGGCACCCTCGACAGTGCCACCATCGCCGCGGCTCCGATGAGTGCGAACCGCTCGGCACCGGTCAGTGCGAGTGCCGTCCCCACCGGCGCGTATACGAGCAGCGCCGCCCCGATGTGCCCCTCCCGACGCATGTGTAGAGATGCCGTGGCGACGGGTCTTAAGCTTTACACGCTAACGGATCCGGTCGACCGTATCCGAAAACGGACGTCAGTCGCTCTCTCGGCAGCCGGTCCGGCAAACGCCGCGGACGGCCTTCAGGGTCGAAGTTCCTGCACACAGTCGGCACGCATCCAGGCGTGGGGGTCGTCCTCGTCGCGGATCACGTGGTGCTTGCCGTCGTCGTAGGCGGCCAGGTGATCCAGGTCCAGGGGGTCGGGCCCCGGTCTGTCCGTCTCCGTGCTGTCTGCGTCGGCGGCCATATGTACACGCACTCGGTGACAGTGCGAGAAAAGCCGACGGCCAGCGGCAAACGTTGTCTGCATCGTCGGCGGCCGCCGGGATCGCAGGCCACTGCCCGCACGCGCGTCCTACGGCGGACGCGGTTTTCGCCGCCCCGTCTCGTTCTCGTGGCCGGGCGAACTCCCGCCCCGTCAGGCCTCGCTGGCCTGGTAGCCCGCCATGTCGACGGCCTCGACGAGGTCCTCGACGGCGGCGTCGCCCTCGACGACGGCCACGTCCTCGTGGCGGTCCGCGGCGGCGCTCTTGACGCCATCGACGTCCTCCAGCGCACTCTCGACGATGTCCTCGCAGCCCTCGCAGGTCATCGATTCGACCGCAAGCTCGGTTGCCATGCCTCCAGATAGGCTTTCCCACCTTTTGTGGTTTGCTCTTTTCAACTCCGACGACTCGAACCTGACCGACTTTCGAATTTTAACCGGTCCGCCGCAACTCCTTTGGGTATCACGCCCCTCGGCCGGTCATGGCCCAGTTCGACGAGACGGACATCGAGATCCTGCAGTTGCTGGCCGCAGACGGTCGCCGGCCGTACAGCGACATCGCCGAGGCCGTCGACCTGTCGCCGCCGGCGGTGTCGGACCGCATCGAGCGACTCCGGGAGGAGGACATCATCCGGCGGATCACCGTCGACCTCGACCGCTCGAAACTCACCGGCGGCGTCGAGGTGCTCATGGAGGTGCGGCCGGATCCCGACGCGACCGACTCGCTGCAGGCAGGACTGGCCGACCGCGACGAGGTCGAGCACGTCTTCGCTACCGCCGACGCGCGGGTGTTCGCGAAAGCGACAGTCAACGACGGCGACGTCCGGGGGTTGCTGGCCGACGCCGTCGATCTGGCCGACGTCCGCGAGTACGACGTCCACCTGCTGACCGCCGCGGAGTGGACGCCCGGCCTCGGCGCCGCCGGCTTCGACATCGAGTGCGACGAGTGTGGCAACACCGTCACCGAGGAGGGCGAAACCGCGACGCTCGACGGGACGCGCTACTACTTCTGCTGTCCGTCCTGCGAACAGCAGTTCGTCGACCGCTACGAGCGACTGGAGGCCGACGCCGACTGAACCGCCATGGCCCTCGCCGCCGAACAGCCGACCGGTTTGGATTTTTAAGGGGAAACCGCATCAAACGCCAGCCCCTATTAGCAACCAATGAGCGCGGAGACCAGGAAGACGACGGTTCCGGTCGGCGGGATGAGCTGTGCGAACTGCTCGGCGACCGTCGCCGGCGCCCTGGAGGAGTTGGACGGCGTGGTCGAGGCGTCGGTCAACTTTGCGACCGACGAGGCAAGCGTCACCTACGACCCGGCCGCGGTCTCGATGGCCGACGTCTACGGCGCCATCGAGGACGCGGGCTACGACCCGATCGCCGAGACAGTCAGCGTCGGCATCGCGGACATGCACTGTGCCAACTGCGCGAGCGCGAACGAGGACGCCATCGCGGCGGTTCCCGGCGTTGTCGAGGTCGACGTGAACTACGCGACCGACGAGGCGCCGGTGCGGTACAACCCCGACGCGGTCGAGACGGATGCGCTCTATCGGGCCATCGAGGAGGCCGGCTACACGCCCGTTCGGGAGGGCGACGGCGGCGGCGACCGAGCGGCCGCCGGATCCGCCGACGGCGACGAGGAGGTCGACAGTCGCCAGGCCGCACGCGACGCAGAGATACGCAAGCAGCGCCGCCTGACGCTGTTCGGGGCGGCGCTGTCGCTGCCGCTGGTCGGAATGATGTTCGTCGAACTGTTCGCTGCCGGCCTCTACCCCGAGACGCTGTTCGGCCTGGGCGAGATGACTTACAAGGGGCTCGCGGGACTGCTGCTCGCAACGCCGGTCCAGTACTTCCTCGGCCGGGAGTTCTACCGGAACTCCTACACTGCGGTCGTCAACAACCGCACCGCCAACATGGACGTGCTCATCGCGCTGGGGTCGACGACCGCGTACGTCTACTCCGTCGCCGTCCTCCTGGGGTGGCCCGGCGGCTACTACTTCGAGTCGGCGGCGCTGATCCTGACGTTCATCACGCTGGGCAACTTCCTCGAGGCCCGCTCGAAGGGCCAGGCCGGCGAGGCGCTGCGGGAACTCCTGGAGATGGAGGCCGACACCGCGACGCTGATCGAGCGCGACGGGGAGCGCGAGGTGCCGATCGAGGAGATCGCTGTCGGCGACCTCATGAAGGTGCGCCCCGGCGAGAGGGTGCCCACCGACGGCGTGGTCGCCGACGGCGAGTCCGCGGTCGACGAGTCGATGGTCACCGGCGAATCCGTCCCCGTTGGCAAGTCGCCCGGCGACGAGGTCATCGGCGCGACCGTCAACGAGAACGGCGTCCTGACCGTCGAGGCGACGAAGATCGGCGAGGAGACGGCCCTGCAGCAGATCGTTGCGATGGTCAAGGAGGCCCAGGCCCGCCAGCCCGAGATCCAGAACCTCGCCGACCGCATCAGCGCGTACTTCGTGCCCGCGGTGATCGCCAACGCCCTGTTCTGGGCGGCGGCGTGGTTCCTGTTCCCGGGGGCGCTGGCCGGGTTCGTCGGCAGCCTCCCGGTGTGGGGGTTAGTTGGCGGTGGCCCCGCCCTCGTCGGCGGGGGCATCTCCACCTTCGAGTTCGCCGTGGTCGTGTTCGCCAGCGCGGTGCTGATCGCCTGCCCCTGCGCGCTGGGGCTTGCCACGCCGGCAGCGACGATGGTCGGCACCGCCATCGGCGCGAGCAACGGGGTGCTGTTCAAGGGCGGCGACGTGCTCGAGCGGGTCCGGGACGTCGAGACCGTCGTCTTCGACAAGACCGGCACGCTCACCGAAGGCGAGATGACCCTCACCGACGTCGAGGCGGTCGGGCCGGCGGCGGACGGCGGCGAGGCCGCTCCCGACGGCGGCGCGGCAGTGGCCGAACGCGCCGCTGCCCCGATCGACGAGACGGCCGTCCTGCGGTACGCCGCCGCCGTCGAGCAGCACAGCGAGCACCCGCTCGGGACAGCGATCGTCGAGGGCGCCCGCGAGCGGGGTATCGAGGTTCCGGACGCCGAGGCCTTCGAGAACGTCCCCGGCCACGGCGTCCGCGCCACCGTCGAGGACCGGCAGGTCTTCGTCGGCAACCGGAAGTTGCTGACGGACGCGGGGGTCGACGTCGGCCCCGCGGAAGAGACGATGGCGCGGCTCGAGGGGGAGGGCAAGACAGCGATGCTCGTCGCCGTCGGCGACGGGGACGGCCAGACCGGAACGCTCCGCCTGGCAGGCGTCGTCGCCGACGCGGACACCGTCAAGGAGACCGCACGGGAAGCCGTGACCGCGCTCCGGGAGCGCGGTCGCGAGGTGATGCTCGTGACCGGCGACAACGAGCGGACCGCCCGAGCGGTCGCCGAGCAGGTCGGCATCGACCCCGGGAACGTCCGGGCGGGCGTGCTCCCCGACGACAAGGCCGACGCCGTCGAGTCGATCCAGGCCGACGGTCGGCGCGCGATGATGGTCGGCGACGGCGTCAACGACGCCCCGGCGCTGGCGGCGGCGACCGTCGGCATCGCCCTGGGGTCGGGCACGGACGTCGCCATCGAGGCAGCAGACGTGACCCTGATGCGCGACGACCCCGCCGACGTGCTGAAGGCGATCCGGGTCTCGGAGGGGACGCTGTCGAAGATCAAACAGAACCTCTTCTGGGCGCTGGGGTACAATACAGCGATGATCCCGCTGGCCTCGCTTGGCCTGCTCCAGCCCGTGCTGGCGGCGGCGGCGATGGCGTTCTCCAGCGTCTCCGTGCTGGCTAACAGCCTGGTGTTCAGGAAGTACACGCCCGACCACGACTACCGGCTGCTGGGCGTGCTGCGCCGCTGAGTGCCGGACGGGTCCGACCTCCAGACCGGGACGGCGAGGCCGCCGGCACCCCGAGACCGTCCGTGATCGGACGGGTTAAGCCCGTCCGAAAGGTACCGCGTGCGTGGAGATCGTTACGGACCGGACGAGCAACCCGTTCGGACTGCGTGCCCCCTGCCACGGCGGCAGCGAGGCGGGCGTCTACGGATACGGCGACCCGAACGGCGACGTTCACCTGATCGGGGACTACCCGGGCGACCACGGCGGGCGGGCGACCGGCGTGCCGTTCACGGGGTCGGAGGCCGGCGAACACCTCCAGCCGGTGCTCCACGACGTGGGGTTCGCCGCGCTGCCGAACGCAGACGAACCGGAGTACAGCAACCTCTACGCCAGTTACCGGTACATGTGCCCGACGCCGGACGACCGGACGCCGACCGAGGAGGAGTACGCCCGACTGGAGCGGTACTTCGACACGGAACTGCGGGCCATCAACGCCCACGTGCTGTTGCCGGTCGGCGGGCGGCCGACGAAACACGTCGTCGACGCGTACACGACGATGGGTCGGAAACTCGAACTGGACATGGCCCGGCTACACGCCAGCAGGATCCGCGGGCGTGGGTTCATGGTGGTCCCGATACGGGACCCGGCCGACTGGGCGGACGGCGACCGCGAGCGCCTCGTCGACGAGCTGTCGGCGATCCTGTCGTCGGACTACCGCCAGACGAAGGGCGTCGCCACGCTGGTCGGGTAGTTTCCACGGGCCGAGTCCGCTACTCGGACGGTGCGCCGGTCGGGCGTCACGCTCGGCGGCCAGCGTCGGACCGTTCGGGCAGTCACCAGGCCAGGCCGAACTCAGACCATGCCGTACGCCAGACCGAACGTCAGGATCAGGCCGATCACGAGGACGACGATGCCGATGCCGACCTCGCGCATCTCGTAGGGGCTCTGTGGCGCGGTTTCGCGCTCGCCGGTCGGAAGGGACGGCTCGACGTGGTCTTCCGTCATGATCGGGCGTTCTCGTGCATCCCACTTGCCTGTATCGGTCTGCAGGCCGCCGACGAGCGGCCGCATGCGGACGATCGCCGTCCGGATCGGTCGATACGGCCGGTTTCAGGTCCCTTTTGGGGGCGGCTCCCGTACCGGGCCACATCAGATGACCCTCACGAAACGGATCATCCCCTGCATCGACGTCGACCTCGACGAGGACGGCAACGCGGCGGTGTACACGGGCGTCAACTTCGAGGACCTGGCGTACACCGGCGACCCCGTCGAGATGGCCCGGGAGTACAACAAGGCAGGCGCGGACGAGTTCGTCTTCCTGGACATCACCGCCTCCGCCGAGGGCCGGGAGACGATGCTGGACGTCGTCGAGCGGGTCGCCGACGAGGTGTTCATCCCGCTGACCGTCGGCGGCGGCATCCGCACCCGCGAGGACGTAAAGGAGACGCTCCGGGCCGGCGCCGACAAAGTCTCGATAAACACGGGCGCCCTGGAGAACCCCGAACTCATCGAGGCGGGCGCCGCCGCCTTCGGCAACCAGTGCATCGTCATCTCCGTCGACGCGAAGCGGCGCTACGACGAGCGCGGCGAACACTACGTCGAGGTGGACGGGGAGTCCGTCTGGTTCGAGGCGACGGTCAAAGGCGGCCGTGAGGGCACCGGCCGTGACGTGATCGAGTGGGTCCGGGAGGCCGAAGACCGCGGCGCCGGCGAACTGTTCGTCAACTCCATCGACCGGGACGGCACGAAGGACGGCTACGACGTCCCGCTGATGAAGGCCGTCACCGACGCCGTCTCGACGCCGGTCATCGCCTCCTCGGGGTGTGGCGGCCCCGAGGACGTCCACCAGGTGCTGACGGAGGGCGGCGCCGACGCCGCGCTGGCGGCGTCGATCTTCCACTTCGGGGAGTACAGCATCCGCGAGGTCAAGGAGTACCTCGACGAGCGGGACGTGCCCGTCCGCCTGGAGGACTGAGCGGCGGAGGTCCGGTCAGGAACAGGCCGTCATCCGCCGTAGGCGACCAACCCGTCGCGTTTCGCCACGACGAGTCGGCCATCCGTGATGGCGGGCGACGCGAAGATGTCGCCCCCGGATACCTCGGGGTCCGCTTCGAGATCCGGACCGGCGGGATCCGCCGCTCCGACCCAGTTCCCCCCTCCGAGATACACGGTGCCACCGCCTGCGAGGACGTGAAATCCGACCGCCGGAATCTCCTCGTCGTCTTCCGGCTCTCCGTCGTCAGGATCCAGCGCCCACAGTTTCGGCTTCTGATCCTCCCGTCCGGTCACGAACACGGTTCCGTCTTTCACCACGGGACAGCCGAACGCTCCGGCGAATTCCCGTCCGTTCGGGTCGGGACCGAACCGCCAGGAAACGTCGCCGTCGTCCGGGTCGAGCGCGGCGAGGTCGCCGGAGGACCTGTTAATGAGCTTGCCGCTTGCCGCGTACAGCGTCCCCTCCCCCAGGACCGGCGGGTAGACCTGCCCGACGCCGCCGCTGGGTTCGCTCGTCCGGCCTATGTCCTCGACCCAGTCGGCGCTGCCGTCGTCGCGGTCGATGGCGTGTACTTCCGAGGCGACCGGCAGGTACGCGCGGTCGCTTCCCACTGCTGGCGCGAAGTTCGGCCACTCGACGCGTTCGTCACCGGCCTCGTAGGTCCAGTTCTCCGAGCCGTCCTCGACGGACACGGACGACAGCGTTTGGCTGGGTACGAAGACCGCTCCGTCAGCCGCTTTCAGGGCCCCGGTGACGAAGAAGTCGAGAGACTCGTTCCACCGTTCGTCGCCTGTCGCCGCATCGAACGCGAACAGCTCCATTTCGCCCGCTGTCCCGCCCGCTGCGACGACCGTGCCATCCGAGACTGCCGGCGTGATCGGCAGATCGCTCCAGGGAATCTCCTCGCGCCACTGTTCGTCCCCGGACCCCGCGTCCAGAGCGACGACGTAGCCGGTCCGTTCCACCTCGTCGGCTGTCGGATACTGTACCGTCCCCGAGACGAACACCGTTCCGCCGGCGGCGACGGGCGAGGACATCTCGACCGCACCCGCGTCCGCGTCCGCTTCGCCCGATCGGGTCCAGTCCCAGTCGTCGTCGAGGTCGGTGCCGGGACCGCTGCCCGCCCGCCCCCGATTGCGCTGGTCGCCGCGGTACTGGCCCCAACCACCGCTACCGTCCAGCGGGTTGAGTTCCCGCACCGTATCGAGACAGCCGGAGAGACCGGCGACGCCGACGCCCGCTGCCATCAATGTCGTCCGGCGCGAAACCCGGAGAAGTTCGTCTGTCATGACCCCGAAACAGGCGACATCCGGATAAATCCTTTGTCGAAAGCCTCAATTTCCTGCCGCCCGGCGATTCGACGGATGAAGTATCGATGCGAGTGGTGCGGCAAGCCCCACGAGCGCAACGACCCCCCCTGCGACAACTGCGGGCACCACTCCTTCGAGCGGGCGGTTGTCCCGAAGGCGCCCGAGGAAGCCCCGGAGGAGTACGTCTGGGTCTGTCCGGAGTGTGGCCGGGTCCACCCCCGCAACTCGCCGCCGTGTAGCCGGTGT
>JAZKSB010000020.1:0-18456 GCA_036626315.1 Halobacteriales archaeon | reverse complement strand
CCGCCCAGCGAGAGAAACTGCTTGGGGCGGTCCGACCTGCTCGCGGGGTACAGCCGGGTGCCGGTGCCCCCCGCCAGCACGACGGCGACGACGGGACGGTCCATGTCGGCCGGTGGGGCGCCCGCCCGAAAAGGCTACCAGGTTCTCGGTACTGCCCACCAGGTTCTCGGTACTGCCACACAAGTAACCACTTCTCCAACCCACCCTCGCGGATGCCCACCAGGTTCTCGGTACTGCCCACCAGGTTCTCGGTACTGCCCACCAGGTTCTCGGTACCGCCCACCAGGTTCCCGCGGTCCCGACTGCAGTCACCACGTCTCGATCCGTCCCTCGCGGACGTCCTCGACGCAGCCCTCGCAGTCGGGATGGCCCGCCTCGTAGCACGCTGGCCGACCGGCGTCGTCGAGTTCGACGGCGCGGCGCTCGGCGTGGCGCCGGCAGACGATGCGGACCCGGCCCTCGTCGTCCTCGGGCAACTCAGGCACCCGACCGGCCTCGCGGCCCCTGCGGAACGCCTTGCGCGTCTCCGCGGCCTTGCGTCCAGCGATCCGGGCCGCACGCCGGACCAGGCCGCCCCATCCCGTCCGGTCGGTCATGCCCGGGCGTTGCCGGCGCGACGTTATAGGTTCGTTGCCCCGGGCGGGTGTCGGTCCGTTGCCGGCGGCTTTCGTCCGCCGTCTACTCCGCCGGGCACCCCGTCGCGACGGTGGCGACGTTCACTTTCACCGCGCTGGCGGAGGTTTTTATACCATCGAGCGCCACGTCCCGTATGTCTCCCACCGAAACCCACGCGGAGACACGGAGCACACCATGACCGATTTGCGTACCCACGCCGAGGAGTTACACGAGCAGTTTTCGGACCACGTAGACGTCACGGTCGAGGACGTCCTCGACCGCCTGGAGACGCTGGTCGATGAGTACCGGGTGCCGGTCGACGAGGCCCGCCGGAGCGTCCAGAGCCACTACCTCGACGAGGCCGGCCTCGACCGGGAGGACGTCGCCGGCGGCGGCAACCCGACCGTCGAGGTGGCCGACGTCGACGAACCCGAGCAGTGGGTCGACCTGACGGCGAAGGTCGTCGAACTGTGGGACCCCCGCAGCGACGCCGTCGCCCAGGTCGGCCTGCTCGGCGACGAGTCCGGCACCATCAAGTTCACGAAGTGGTCGAAAAGCGACCTCCCCGAACTCGACGAGGGCGAGGTCTACAGCCTGCGCAACGTCGTCACCGACGAGTACCAGGGCCGGTATTCGGTGAAACTCAACCGGACGACCGTCATCGAGAACGTCGACGAGGAGATCGAGGTCGGCGACGACGACGTCGAGGCCGAGGGCGCGCTGGTCGACGTCCAGTCTGGATCGGGACTCATCAAGCGCTGTCCCGTCGAGGACTGTACCCGCGTTCTCCAGAACGGCCGGTGCAGCGAGCACGGCGAGGTCGACGGCGAGTTCGACCTCCGGATCAAGGGCGTGCTCGACGACGGCACCGAGGTCCACGAGGTGCTGTTCGACCGCGAGGCGACCGAGGAGCTGACCGGCGTCACCCTGGAGGAGGCCAAGGACATGGCGATGGACGCCCTGGACACCACCGTCGTCGCCGACGAGATGCGCAGCGCCATCGTCGGCCGGTACTACCGGGTGCGGGGCCCGACCATGGGCCGGTACCTGCTGGTCGACGAGGCGGAGGAACTGGGCGGGCCGGCGGACCCGGAGGCCGCCCTCATCCGCGGGAGGTCGATGTGACCATGTCCAGCGTCCCCACCCGCGAGGTCGCCCGCCGCGTGTTCGCCCGCGAGTTCAACGACGCAAGTTACACGTTCAAGGAGTCAGACGACGAGCGAGCCCCCGTCTACCTGCTGTTGCCGACGGGCGAGCGCGCAAACCGCGTGTTCGTCGTCGGCACGCTCACCGAGAAGGAGGACGTCGGCGACGACAGCGAGTACTGGCGCGGCCGCGTCGTCGACCCGACCGGGACGTTCTTCGTCTACGCCGGCCAGTACCAGCCCGACGCCGCCTCCATGTTGCGGGACCTGGAGCCGCCGGCGTACGTCGCCGTCGTAGGCAAGCCCCGGACCTACGAAACCGACGACGGCACCGTCAACGTCTCGGTGCGTCCCGAGTCGATCACCCCGGTCGACGAACCGACCCGGGACCGGTGGGTCGTCGAGACCGCCGAGCGAACCTTCGACCGCGTCGAGCGGTTCGACGACGATGCCAACGAGTACGCCACGATGGCCCGCGAGGAGTACGACCTCCCCGCGGACACCTACAAGCGCGAGGCCGTCGAGGCGCTCGAACGGCTGGAGGACGAGGCGCCCGAATCCGAGGTTTGAATCCCCCATCTGTCTTATTAGCAGAGTGTTATGACTAAGTACCCACTTTTTGAAGCTGCGACTTCAGTTTTACCATCGTGAGGTAATAGGAGCAATCGGTCGAATCCTGGCGTATTCTGGGTGTCCTGCGGACTTTGAATATTTCAATATTCGGGTTATTTTCACATTGTTCTCGAGGCCAGGACTGTCTAGACTATCTTATTCAGTACGTTTACTTAGTTTGATCGTCGCTGTTCGGGTCAAGAGTCAGGTTGACTCGGTTGAATGTTGGTCCGGCAACAGAGAGAACACTCCAGCATGTAAATGCGCCACAGTTGATTCCTAGGTGATGCCCGATGAAGTAATCGTCGGTATCGACATATGGTCCGCCAGAATCGCCACTTTTTGTCCTCTCTTTTTCAGTATGGGCTAGTCGATCTCCGAGTAGTCCGTCTTTCTTCGTTTTGTCGACTTTCCCTTCGACTTTACCTGATTTCTGGCCGTAGAGTCGGAAATCGACGGAATTCAACCATCCTGTCTGGTCTGAGAGCCCATCGAATGTCCAATAGCCATCTACTTGCGTATTCCATCCGGTAATGCCCAACGGATCCGTGTTGAAGTCGTCATCGGCGAAGTTAAACGAAATCGCGTCTTGGCCTTCGTCTTCAAACGCGACGTTGGTAATCTCTTTGCCGTTGTAGATTACTTCATCATTCGTTTCGGCATCCGCAACGTGTTTAGCAGTTAGTAGGTTCTGCGTCCCCAAGACTTCGCCGTAGCAAACCAGACCAACGGTACCGAGTAGACCTCTCTCTTGTTTTTCCAGTTCAGCGCCGCCCTCTAAGCTCTGTTTTTTGGTCTTTTGTGTCGTATCACCTCGATACTCCAATGGCACGTCGCTCGCACCTTCGGGTAGTGCTTTCTTGATTCCTGTGAGTTTGCGGGGTTCTGCCGGGACATCGGCCTTCCTAACGATTTCTTGTCGCAATTCGTCTTTGTTGCCGGTCTTCTTTTTCGAGGTGTCTCTTTTGGGTAGCCGAATATTGATTTGAATTGCAAGGTCAGTACTGTCTGACGAACGTTGCCGAAGAGTAACACCGCTTATATGTTTATTTCGTTTTGCAATGGCTCCGGTGTCGAATCTGGAGAACGCTTTGATGCGGCGGTATCGCTCCGGATGAACGCTTTTTACCTTGGCTGGCCTACCTTTTTGGTCTCGGGTAAGAACAAGAACTTTATCCTCCGGTTGAGTTCCGTAAGCCCGCTCGACCAACGTCGGTAGGCTGAGGCCTGCGGCTGCTACGCCGCCGCTCAATTTGAGCATTGTTCGCCGTGAAACGTTCGTGTAGTAGTCCGTGAGGTCGATGACTTCCCCATTATCCAATTCTGGCATACAGAGTTCTATACACAATATATAAATAAAATATTTATGTTTGTAATATTTAATTTTATATATTATATTACAATATAATTATTATATATCAAACTAATTGAGCTCACCTCAAAATCAGCTCAGCGCATGCAAGTTGAGCGGCAACCACTCCCAGGACGTTGTTCCGTCCAGCAACTGGAGCGCTCCGAGGGATGTCAGCGCCCATCCGGGTATCACTCCCAGGAGGGACGGCTCTGCCTGGCATGCGAGTTGGCCGCCTCGCTTCGGTCCGAAGCGAATGAGATTCTGCTGCAGATCGTACGCGAATCCCCACGCATCTGTTGCGGGCTGTCGGCAAGCGACCGGGGTAATTCCCCAGAAGAACACCGTGACGCCACCCATTAACAGCAGCGATGGAACAACCAGACGGTAGCGTCTGGTTATTAAAGTGGCGATTAGTGGCAGGGTGGAGGCGGCTATGACATACGGGAACAGGTACGTCTCGAATCCCCACTGTGTTCCCAAGGTGATGTACACGATGAGGGATAGGATGACCAACGTGACGACGATGACTAGCCCTGCCCTAGCCACCTGGCCGTGTCGAACCATGTAGATACTATATCGTCTGTATAGGTAAAAATTTCTCCTCGGACGGTAGTCCGTTGTGTCCTGTGTCTGGCGGGGATCGTTGCGTCTCGACCGACGGTGTCCGGGTCCGGCGTACGCTAGGCTCTTGCTCGCACTCGCCCTTTCCAGATGTATGGCTCGCGACCTGCTGCGGACGGGCGTCGGCGTGCTCGACTCGGAGTTCGATGGCGGCGTCCCGACCGGGGGTCAAGTTAACTCGATACGCTCTGACGCGGACTGGCGAAAAACATCGGCGGCATAGCAGTCAGTAACTCCGTGGATCGGTGCCTCAGCGAGGGTCAGCGACCGAAGGAAACCGTAGGTGCGAGCGGCCTGTTCCAAGCTCTGCTTGGACAGGCCGCAGAACTCCCCGACCCACGGTTGCAACAACGACCAGAGACACTCCGCTTGGTTGGTATGAACACCCTCATCTGGAACGTATTTCCCGTCGTGAACCACAGTTCTGTGGTTGTGCTCCATCTATTGGTACGGTGGATACTCGTTCGTCCAGACCTCTCCCAGTCGCTGGGAGAGGTCTTTAGCCTCCTCGATTACCGGCTTGAGCTCGTCTTCAAACTTCGTCCCTTCCTCGGCAGAGACCACCCGAAGCACGTCGAAGCAGGCCGCGACGAGCGTCAGTTCATCACCCGGCACGCCATCCCAGCGCGTGCGACCGTCTTTCGGGGACCCGCCGCGGGACAGACCATCCCGCGGTGGGTCGCGTCCTTTGCACCCCGAGCAGACCTGCTGGGTTTCATCGACTTGCGTTGGGCCATCGAGAGCGTGGTCGATTCGATTCCAGACGACGGGGAAGCCGCGCTGGAACGCGACTTCCACGTCACGGATCGCTGAGTGGATCGTGTTGTAGGCTCGATCAAGCAGAGGAATGATTTGATTGATGCTGAGCAGCGAATCAGCATAGCTGATGAAGGCGACGAAGGACTCGCCGGGGGCGAGTTTCTCGTCAAAGAGCGGTATACCAGGCGTATAGGTGGTTACGAATTCACGGCCACGACACCAGATATGGTCGAGAGCGTTCCACGTTCGGATGGCTGTGGCACCACAGTCCGCGGACAGGGTGCTTGTTCCCGGATGGTCTTGAGACGCCGCTCGACGATGGCGCCGAGCGGCTCGGGTCGAAACTCCAAAGCGCCAGACGATACAAGTTGCTGAAGCATCCCGCCGAATGCCGGTTGATCCCGCCGAATGCTGGTTGTTTAGACAAAATCGATGGCAGGAGGTGGGCTACTTCACGTACTACGGAGTCTTTTCGCTAGCTTGAGCAAGAATGATTCGATAAAAATTAAAAGAATCTATTTTGTATATCGCTGTCCTGACTGCCGAAACGTTGGACTGTTGCTTCACTCCAGGCGCTCACCGACGGCCTCCGCGACGGCGTCCTCGACGGCGCCCGACCGGACCAGCGCGTCGGCCCGCTCGACGTCCTCGTGGACGGGGCGGTCCTCGGCCAGCGGCGGCACCACCTCGCGGACGGCCTCGTAGACGGCGGCGGTCCCCGTCCCGTGGCTCGCCCCCGCGTCGACCTCCGGGGCCCGCTCGACGAACTCGGCGGCCTGGGCGGCGACGAGCAGTTCGATGCCGACGACCGTGACGGCGTTGTCGACGGCCCGGCGGGCGTCCAGGGCCGCGCCCGCGCTCATGCTGACGTGGTCCTCCTGGTTGCCCGAGACGGGCGTGCTGTCCGCGGCCGCTCGCCCGATGGCGCGGCTCTCGTTGAGCAGCGCCGCGGCGGTGTACTGGGCGAGCATGTATCCCGACCGCAGGCCGCTGCGGTCGGTGAGAAACGCCGGGAGGTGTGGCTCCTGGACGTGGGGATTGAGCATGCGGTCGATCCGGCGCTCGACGATGGCCGCGAGTTCGGTTGTCGCCGAGACGAGGTAATCCAGCCGCAGCGCCAGCGGTTCCCCGTGGAAGTTCCCGCCGGAGAGGACCGCGGCCCGCTCGGTGCCGCTGGCCTGGTGTTCGGTCCGCCCGGCGTCGCCGGGCACGGCGTCCGCCGGCCCGCGCCGCTCGCCGGTGACCGTCGGGTCCGGACCAAGCTGTTCGCGGGCGAACACCAGGGGGTTGTCCGTGGCGCTGTTCAGTTCGGTCTCGACTGCCGATTCGAGATGCGAGACGGCGTCCCGGACGGCGCCGTGGACCTGCGGGAGACACCGGATCGAGTAGGCGTCCTGCACGCGGTCGCAGTTCGCGTGGGCCTCGACGATGCCCGAGTCCGCGGTCAGTCGACGGACGTTCCGGGCGGCGACCCGCTGGCCGTCGTGGGGGCGCACCCGATGGATCGCGGGGTCGCAGGCCGCCGTCGTCCCCATCGTCACCTCCGTCGTCAGCGCGCCGGCGGCGTCGGCGGCCCGGACCGCCCGCCAGGCGTCCTCGACCAGCAGCGCCGCCAGCCCGACGGTCAGTTGGGTGCCGTTGATGAGCGCCAGCCCCTCCTTCGCCTGCAGGGTCGCCGGCTCCAGGTCGGCCCGCGCCAGCGCGGCCTCGCCGTCGAGGCGGGGGCCCCGCTCGGGACCGTCGGTCGCGCCGTCGTAGCGGGCCTCGCCTTCGCCGATCAGGACCAGCGCGACGTGGGCAAGCGGTGCGAGGTCGCCGCTCGCCCCGAGGCTCCCCCGCTCGGGGACGACGGGGTGGACGCCCTCGTTGACCATCCCGACCAGGAGGTCCAGCACCGACTCGCGGATGCCCGAGAAGCCCTTCGCCAGCGCGTTGATCCGGGTCACGAGCATCGCCCGGACGACTGCCCGGGGGAGCGGGTCGCCGACGGCGGCGGCGTGGCTCCGGACGAGGTTCGCCTGGAGGCGCTCGAGGTCGTCGGGCGGGACGCGCTCGTCGACCAGATCTCCAAAGCCGGTGTTGACGCCGTAGACGACCTCCTCCGAGTCGAGGACGTCCTCGACGCGGGCCCGCGACTCCCGGACCCGCTCGCGAGCGCGCCCGGGAATCGCGACCGCCTCGCCCGCCCGGGCGACCGCGACGACGTCGTCGACGCTCAGCGACTCGCCGTCGAGTTCGACGGTCATCGGTCGACCACCCCGCGGGGCGGGCGGGCGGGGATCATCGCAGGACCTCCCCGCCGTCCCGGTAGACGACGTCGCCGGCTTTCAGCACCGTCTCGACGAGGTTCTCGCCGAACGAGTAGGGCACGTGGACGCGGGTGGGCGCGTCGATCACCGAGAGATCCGCCGGCGTGCCCTCCCGGAGGGTGCCGAGACCCGGCCGATCGACGGCAAGCGCCGCATTGCGCGTGGCGGCGACCAGCGCCTCGTCGGGGACCATCCCCATCTCGACGCTCGCCAGGGCGACGGCGAAGTTCATGTTCCGGGAGTAGCAGTTCGGGTTGAAGTCCGTGGCGACGGCGACCGGGGCGCCGGCCCGCCGGAACCGCTCGGGGTCGGCGTAGTCGGCGCCCAGCGAGAACGCGGTTCCGGGCAACAGCACCGGAACGACTCCGGCCGCGGCCATCGCGGCGGCGTCCTCGTCGGTGGCGTGCAGCAGGTGGTCGGCGCTCGCCGCCCCCACCTCCGCGGCGAGTTTCGCGCCGCCGAGGTGGGACAGTTCCTCGGCGTGGACCTTCGGGGTCATCCCGGCGTCTTTCCCGGCCTCCAGCACACGGCGGGACTGCTCGACGTCGAAGAATCCCTCCTCGGTGAACACGTCGACGAACTCCGCGAGGCCCTGCTCGGCGACCGCCGGGATCTGCTCGTCGACGACCCGGTCGACGTACTCGTCCGCGTCGACGCCCTCGGGGACGGCGTGGGCACCCAGGAACGTCGGCACCACGTCCACGGGATGGCGGTCGTCGGCGGCGGCGACGACCTCCAGCATCCGCAGTTCGGTCTCCACGTCGAGGCCGTAGCCCGTCTTCACCTCGACGGTGGTCGAGCCGTGGGCGAGCATCCAGTCGAGGTGGTCGAGCAGCCCGGCCAGCAACTCCTCGCGGTCGGCGGCCCGCGTCGCCCGTACCGTGCGGGCGATGCCGCCGCCCTCCGCGGTGATCTCCTGGTAGGTCTTGCCCCAGAGTTTCGCGGCGAACTCGTCGGAGCGGTCGCCGGCGAACAGCGCGTGGGTGTGCGGGTCGACGAACCCCGGCAAGACGGTCTTTCCGGCGGCGTCGACGCCGGTGTCGGCGTTCGCGGGCGGATACTCGCGGGTCACCGCCCGGGCGTCGCCGACCGCGGCGACCTCGCCGTCGACGACGGCGACCGCCCCGTCCTCGTGGACGACCGGGTCGCCGTCCTCGTCGACGGCGAACACCTCGGCGGCGTCGTAGACGACGGCGTCGAGGGTCACCGGCGGTCACCTCCGGCGGCCTCGACATCGCTGCGGCTCGGCGTCCTGCCGCCGCTCGCCCCGACTGCGGCCAGCACGTGGGCCACCGCCCGCGCGGCGGTCCTCGCGGTGCGCTCGGTGTCGTCCAGCCGGGGGGCACATCCGACGACCTCGAAGCCGGCCAGGCGGTCGTCGGCGGCCAGCAGGCGCAGCAGTCGGAACAGTTCCCGACTCGTGATGCCCCCGGGGGTGGGCACGCTGACGCCGGGCGCGGCGGCGGCGTCGAGCACGTCGCAGTCGAGGTTCACGTACAGTTGCTCGACGCCCTCGACGGCGGTCAGCGCCCGGTCGGCGGCCTCGACGGCGCCGTCGCCGACCTCCTCGGCGGTGACGACCTCGGCGCCGCGCTCGCGGACGTAGTCGTGATAGGCCGTCGAGGTCTCGAAGTGGCGCGCACCCAGGACGGCGAAGGCGTCCAGGCCGGCCTCGTGGAGTTGCCGGTATGGAGTACCGCTTATGGCGTCCCTGCGGGGCTCCCGGCAGTCCAAATGGGCGTCGAGGCTAACGACCCCGACTGACCCGGCGTCGAGAAGCGGCCCGACGTTCGGGACCGTCATGGAGTTGTCGCCGCCGAGGAACACGGGCAGCGCGCCGGTGGCGTGGACGCCATCGGTGGCCGACTCGACGCGGTCCTGGACCGCCTCGACCGACAGCGTCCGGTCTCCGTCCTGGATGCGCCGGAGGGCGGCGACGTCGCCGAGGTCTCCGACTCCGGCGACCGGGCCCGCATCGAAATGGTGGGTCTTGGTGGCCGCCAACTGCTCGCGGATGGCGGCGGCCCCCTCGCGAGCGCCCTTGCGGCCGATCACGGCACCGTCGTAGGGTTCGCCGACCAGCAGGGCGTCGGGGCGCTCGGGCGGGGCGGCCTCCGCGACCGCGTCGAGCGTCGTCGCGGCCACCACGTCCCCGAACTGCTCGTCGCTGGGGCCGTCGGACGGTCCCCGCCAGTCGAACGGTTGCCGGAACGGGCGCTCGTCCATCTTACTCCCCCTCGCGGTCGCGCATCGGGATCGCAACGTCGGAGGCGTCGGCCTCCGCGACGGCCCGCTCGTATCCGGCGTCGGCGTGGCGGACCACGCCCATTCCTGGATCGGTGGTGAACACCCGTTTGGCCTTCTCGGCGGCCAGGTCGGTGCCGTCGAGGACGACGTGGTTGTTCGCATGGAGCGCGTTGCCGATGCCGACGCCGCCGCCGTCGTGGACCGCGACGATGTCCGCGCCCGCCGCCGTGTTCAGCAGGGCGTTCAGGATGGGCCAGTCGGCGACGGCGTCGGTGCCGTCCTTCATGTCCTCGGTCTCGCGGTTCGGGCTGGCGACCGACCCCGCGTCGAGGTGGTCGCGGGTGACGACGATCGGTGCGGCGATCTCGCCGGTCCGGACGAGTTCGTTGATCCGCAGCGCGAACCGGGCGCGCTCGGTGAGGCCGTCGGCGTCGTGGCCCTCCCGGGGGTCCGGTCCGGTCTCGTAGCCCAGCCAGCAGACCCGCGAGGGAAGGCCCTGAAACTGGACCTGCTCCCGGGCCAGGTCGATCCAGCGGCGGAGGTCGTCCTTGTCGGGGAAGAGTTCGAGGATGGCCTCGTCGGTGCGGTAGATGTCCTCGGGGTCGCCCGACAGCGCGAGCCAGCGGAATGGCCCTCGCCCCTCGGCGAACAGCGGGCGGACGTACGCGGGGACGAACCCGGGGAAATCGAACGGGTCGTGGGTTTCGCCGGCGCTCGTGGTCAGGTCGCCACGGTAATCTTCGACCTGTCCGCGGATGTTGTTGCCGTACTCGAAGGCGACGGCGCCGCGGTCCTGCAGTTCCAGGATGGCGGCGACGTGGCGGGCCATCGTGTCCATGCTCTCCTCGACGTACCGATCGGGATCCTCCTCCCGCAGGCGGTCGGCCTCCGTGGCGGTGTAGCCGCTGGGGTAGTAGCCTTCAAGTTCGTCGTGGGCGGCGGTCTGGTCGGTGACCACGTCCGGGAGGAACCCCCGGTCGAGCATCCCCTCCAGCATGTCGGCGGCGTTCAGGTGGACCCCGACGGAGTAGGGCTCGCCGGCCGAGAAGTCGGCGTCCTGGTCGCCGACCATGGCCCGACGTTGGCGCGGGCGTGATACAAAACTAGTCGGTGTCGCCCGGCGCCGGCTGACGAGTCCCGGACGCGCGTCTGACGAACCGTTAAGTGTCAGCGGGCCGTCCTCACCCTCTATGGGCAACAAGAACAAGACGGTCTCGTTCCGGGTGAACGAGGAGTCGTTCGACCGGCTCCGCGATATCGCGGAACAGCGGGACCTTTCGCTGTCGGCGCTGTTCCGGGACTACGTCGACAAGCTGGTCGCCCACGACGGCCAGGTCGAGGTGGTGCCGGCCCGCCGACTCGAGGACGCCGACGAAGAGACGTTCCCGCCGAAGGTGAAAGTGCCCAAGAGCTTCGTCCGCGAGCACGAGCGGCTGGAACTGGAGGCGGAACACCTCCGGGAGCAACTGGAGGAGCACAAGCGCTACGTCACCCATCTCCGGGAGAGGCTCGAGGAACTCGACGGCGACGAGGAGGAGGTCGTCAACTTGGAGGACCTGGACGCCGATCGCGACATCGGCGACGTCGGCGAGGAACTCGACCAGCCGCATCGGTTGGGCTGACCGACCAGCCGTTTCGACCGGGGCAGGGCTCAGTCCAGCGCAGTCTCCAGCCGCTCGATCAGCGACTCGTTGCCCACGTGGACGGGCGCCCGTCCGTGGAGTTTTTCGGGGTCGACGTCCAGCAGAGACTGTTCGCCGTCGGAGGAGGCCCCGCCGGCGGCCTCGACGACGTAGCCGATCGGCGCGCCCTCGAACTGCAGCCGTAGCTTCCCCTCCGGCCGGGACTGCAGCCCGGGGTACGCGAAGATCCCGCCGTAGGTCAGCACTTGGCTGACGTCGGCGATCATCGCGCCGCCGTACCGCAGTTTGAGCTCCTGCTCGATTTCCTCGACGTAGGTCGCGACGTCGGCCGGCCAGTCCGGCACCCGCCCGCCGAACCCGTAGATGGTCGGGTCCTCCGGGAGTTCGAGGTCGTCGACGGCCCGGTGGGCCAAGCGCTCGCCGTCGCCGGCCGCCGCGTCTTCGTCCGCGTCGCCCGCCTCGACGACGTATTCGGTGCAGGTGTCCCCGACGGCGGCGACCATCGTGGTGATGGGGCCGTACAACACGAACCCGGCGGCGACCAGGTCTCGCCCCGCCGCCGGGAGCGCGGCGTCGTAGACGCCGACGACGGTGCCCATCGGGTTGTTCGACCTGAGGTTCGAGGAGCCGTCGAGCGGGTCGACCGCGACCGAGAGCCCCTCGCCGGCGCCGACGACGGATTCGCGCTCCTCGCTGGCGTACTCGCCGACGCCGTCGAGGGCGGTCAGGCGCTCGCCGAGCAACTCGTCGGCCCACAGGTCCGCGGCCATGACCGTCTCCCCGGAGACGTTCTCCTCGTCGGTCGCCACGCGGCGACCCGGCAGGCCGGCCCGGATCTCGGGGGCACTCGTGGCGACGGTCTCGAAGACGGCCCGCACCGTCTCGGGGGCGCCGTCGAGCGACCCCGCCTCGCTGTCCCCGGACATCTACATCCGGTCGAGCGCCTCGTCGACGCTCGCCTCCTCGAAGATGACTGCCTCGAGGCCGTCCAGCATCGCCATGGGGTTCTCGCGCTGCCAGACGTTCCGGCCGACCGCCAGGCCGGCGCCGCCGGCGTCGATCACCGCCTTCACGCTTTCGAGGAAACTTCGGTCGTCGGTCTTGCTGCCGCCGGACATGACGACCTTCACCGGGCCGGCCGCGTCGACGGCCCACTCCATGGCCTCCTTGCTGCCGGGATACTTGATCTTCGCGACGTCGGCGCCGAGTTCCAGCGCGAACCGCGAACCGTAGGCGATGACCTCGTCCTTCGTGTCGTTTTTGACTCCCTGCCCCCGCGGGTACGACCACATCACGACCGGGAGGTCCCGCTCGCGGGCGGCCTCCTGGACGTCGCGGAATTCCTCAGCCATCTCGACCTCGTGGTTCGACCCCCCATACAGGGTGTAGCCGATGGCGGAGGCGCCCATCTCGGCGGCGTAGTCGACCGACCAGTTGACCGCGGAGTCGTACTCGCCCATCCAGAGGTTCGAGGTGCCATTGACCTTCGCCAGCAGGTCCACGTCGTCCTCGTAGGAGGGGTAGAACGCCTCCGCGACCCCCTTCTGGACGGCCAGCGACGTGACCGCGTCGTGGGTCGCGATGTCGAACACCGCCGCCGGGTCCATCGTCTCCGGTTGCGGGTCGAAGTCCGTCGGGCCGTGCTCCAGCCCGTGGTCGTACGCGAGGATCAGTACCTTGCCGTCGCGGGTGAGCGCGGTGTCGTCGAGCGGCTGCATCTCGTCGTTATCTTGTGTGCACTTCGTATAAATCGCTAACCTTGTCGGACCGGCGCGCGGGCGCTGGAACGGCGTGTCCCTGGTTCGACGGCGCCGTTACCGCGTCAGTTCCCGCTTGCGCTCGCGGGCCTCCCGGGCGGCCTCCGGGTGACCGTCGACCTCGGCGAGCTGTTCGGTCGCCTCCAGGGTGCGGACGGCGTCGTCGAGAAACGAGCGCACGTCGCCGGGGTAGGCATAGACCATGTAGTCGTCGGTCATCGCGTCGACGACGGCGTCCGGGCCCAGCCCCTCCGCCCGGAGTTCGAGCAGGTACCTGATGAACTTCCGCTCGGGGTGGCCACAGTAGGGGGCGTCCTGGCAGCCGCAGTCCATGAAGTCCTCCTGGAAGTCGAGCACCCGCTCGCGGGTGGCCTCATCGAGCTGGTCGAGGCCGTCCCCGCGAAAGAGCAGGTCGAGCGTCGCACCGGCGAACGCGCCCTTCGGGATGCTCGTGTCCAGCTGGCTCGCGATCTGCCGGTGATTCTTCACGTAGATCTTGTCGGTGATGGCCACGCTGGCCGATCGTAGGCGGGTCGGTCGGTTAAGCGTTTCACCGGCGAACTCCGTTCGCCCCCGAGTCGGCAGTATCCGCGCCCCGGTCGGCGTGGGAACCGCCCACGGGCTTCGTAACGTATTTTAACGGCCGACGGCCTACAAACGGATGCAGCGTGTCCGGGTTGGGGTAGTGGTTATCCTTCAGCCTTGTGGAGGCTGGGACGCGGGTTCGATTCTCGCACCCGGACTCAACACCGTTCTCACGGCTTCTAACCACCGTTCTCGGTTTTATCGGATCCGGTGGCGGGAGGAATTTGAAAAGTGATCGTGCAGCAGTCCTTTTGTGGCAGAACACGACTGTCCTTCGTGTGACCGCCAGTTCAGCACACACCGGGGACTGGCCGTTCATCACACGCAGATCCACGGCGAGCGATTGCCAAACAGGACGTGTGCAAACTGTGGCGATGACTTCCATGAAGAGTATCGGAAAAAGTACTGCTCCGAGGCCTGTCGCAGTGATGCTGTTTCGTTCGAAGGGGAGGACAATCCCAATTACAGCGGCGGGAAGACGAAGACGGAATGTGAAAACTGCGGAACCGAATTCGAGTTTTACCCCTCCGAAAAGAAGGGAATCTACTGCCAGGAGTGCGTCGAAGCCGGCAACTGGCAGGACCCACCCGAGGTGAGCGGTCCGGATCACCCTAGGTGGTCCGGTGGAACGCGCGAAGTGGCGTGTGATGTCTGTGGCTCGATCGTCGAACGTGCGTCGAACAATCTCACCGGCGACCGGATCGTTTGCAGCGACGAGTGCCACCGCCGCTGGCTCTCGGAGGCGTTCGCCGGCGAGGGCCACCCCAACTGGCGGGGCGGGGACGTCGGACCGTACGGCCAGGGATGGGCGGGCACCCGCTGCCGGGCGCTCGAACGGGACGACCACGCCTGCGTCGTCTGTGGCACCGACCGCGCGGAACTCGGGCGCAACCCGGACGTCCACCACCTCGTCCCGGTCCGGGCGTTCGCCGAATCCGACGACTGCGCCGTCGCGGAGGCCCACCGCCTCGACAACGTCGTGTCGCTGTGCCCCGCCTGCCACCGTCGCGTGGAGATGACGCGCCGCCGTGGCGACGAACGCACCGACGTCCGCCCGCCGCCGGGCCGAACCTATATCGGCGCTGCACCCCAACCGCCGTGCATGAGCGACACAGTCGAGACCGACGAACCGGCCGTCGTGCGGGCCGACGACGTCGAGTACGAGGCGGTGGGCGCCGCCGAGGGGCTCCGCAAGGGCGTCCTGATCGGCGAGGCCGAGGGCGCGCCGAACTTCGCGATGCGGCGGTTCACGCTCGACGCCGGCGCCGACGTCCCGGAGCACACGAACGAGGTCGAGCACGTCCAGCACGTGCTGGCGGGCGAGTACACCGTCGGCATCGAGGGCGAGGAGTACGACGTCGAACCCGGCGACTCGATGTACGTCCCCGCCGGTGCCGTCCACTGGTACCGCAACGACGGCGACCAGCTGGGGGCGTTCATCTGCGTCGTCCCCCACGGCGAGGACGACATCCAACTCGTCGAGTAGGCCGCCGACACGGTCGGCCCGACCGCCACGCCGTTCGGCCGCCGACACCGACCCACGCGAACCCCGCCACTCAAATAGCCCGCTCGCCTACGCCCCGCCAACGTGAGCCAGCAGGTCCAGCAGGTCGACACCCTGTTTCTCCACGCCGCGGGCGACCACTTCCTGGTGGCGCCCCGCCGGGACGGCGAGCGGCTGTTCCGCGCGAAACTGGAACTCAAGGGGACGTCCGCGGGGCCGCGACCGGGCAAGTTCCGGGTCGTCGAGGGCTCCCACGAGGAGCCTCGACCGCCCGACGAGTTCGTCGAGATCGCCCGCCGTGCGGGCCGCATCCGCATCTCCGAGCAGACCCGCCGGCGGGAGCGCGAGCGCCTGCTCTCGATGTTCGAGGGCTACCAGCTCGAGGACAAGGCCAAAGCGGTCCGGACTTGCCGGTACTGTGCCGACGTCGGGCGGTATAGTCCCGTCACAAGCGAGACCGCCGTTCGGACCGACGACGAGCACATCTGCCCGGACTGTGCCCGCCGGGAACTGGAGCGGGAGCTGTCGTTTCGCGGAGACCTCACGAGCGCTGCGAAGGACCGGCTGGAGGAACTGCTGCTAAAAACCCAGGACTTGGACCGGATCACGGACCTGCTGGCGGGCGAACTCGACCCGGACCTCACGAAGTTCGACGAGATGGGCGCCACCGTCGAGGAGGTCGATCCGGTCGCGACCGGGGACCTGCCGCTGCACCCGGGCGTCGGGGACCTGCTTGCGGACCGGTTCGACGAACTACTGCCGGTCCAGAGCCTCTCCGTGGAGAACGGCCTGCTCGACGGCGAGGACCAGCTGGTCGTCTCGGCGACGGCCACCGGCAAGACGCTGGTCGGGGAGATGGCCGGCCTCCACCGGGCGCTGTCGGGCAAGGGGAAGATGCTGTTTCTCGTGCCGCTGGTCGCGCTGGCAAACCAGAAACACGGCGACTTTCAGGACGAGTACGGCCACCTCGTCGACGTGACACTGCGGGTCGGCGGCAGCCGGATCACCGATTCTGGCGTGCGGTTCGATCCCGGCGCCGACGTCATCGTCGGCACCTACGAGGGGATCGACCACGCCTTGCGGACCGGCAAGGACCTGGGCGACGTCGGGACGGTCGTCATCGACGAAGTCCACACCCTCAAGGAACCCGAGCGGGGCCACCGACTCGACGGCTTGATCGCGCGGCTGAAAGACTACACCGAACGGCGCGAGCAGCGCCGGGCCGACTACCACGGCGCCCAGTGGATCTACCTCTCGGCGACGGTCGGCAACGTCGCCGAACTCGCCCGCGAACTCGAGGCCACGCCGATCGAGTTCGAGGAGCGGCCGGTCCCCATCGAGCGCCACGTCACGTTCGCCGACGAGACGCGGAAGGCCCGCATCGAGAACAAACTCGTCCGCCGGGAGTTCGACACCAGGTCCTCGAAGGGGTATCGCGGCCAGACCATCATCTTCACCAACTCCCGGCGGCGGTGTCACGAGATCAGCCGGAAACTGGAGTACGATTCCGCGCCGTACCACGCCGGCCTGGACTACGGCCGGCGCAAGCAGGTCGAGGAGATGTTCGCCGACCAGGAACTCGCGGCGGTCGTGACGACCGCGGCGCTGGCCGCCGGCGTGGACTTCCCGGCGAGCCAGGTCGTGTTCGACACGCTGGCAATGGGCATCGAGTGGCTGTCGGTCCAGGAGTTCCATCAGATGCTCGGGCGGGCGGGCCGCCCCGACTACCACGACCGTGGGACGGTGTACGTCCTGGTCGAACCCGACGCGGCTTACCACAACTCCATGGAGCGCACGGAGGACGAGGTGGCGTTCGAACTCCTGAAAGGCGAGATGGAGGACGTCCGGGTTCCGTACGGCGAGGGCGCGGCGGTCGCGGAGACGCTGGCAAACGTCGCCGTCGCCGGCAAGCGCGCGAAGTCGCTCAACGACCGGATGCTCGGCGACGTCCCCACGAAGTACGCGCTCGGGAAACTCCTGGAGTACGGGTTCATCGACGGCCTGGCGCCGACCGACCTCGGCCGGGCCGTGACGCGGCACTTCCTGTCGCCCGACGAGGCGTTTCTAATTCTCGACGACGTCCGGAAGGGTGCCGACCCGTTCGACGTGGTCGCGGACATGGAACTCCACGGCGAGGAACTGTAAGCGATCCGGAAACTAGGACGTAACGTCTATTTCGGCGGCCTTCGAGGAGCGTCCCATGGGCCTACTGGACGCGCTCGGCCGGCTGTTCGGCGGCGAGGAGCCGGCGGTCGACGCCGTCGAGGACCCGAGCGACCCGTCGGTCCCTGTCGGGACCGTCCGGGAGGCGGCGGACGACTTCGCCGCCGAGCGCGCCGACCTGGACTTCTCGCTTTCGTCGCTGGCGGCGCTGGCGGCGTTCGCCGCCGACCGGGACCGGTCGGCCGATGCCGTCGACGCCGAGCACCCCGCGGACGACGAGGAACTGCTGAGAGTCGGCGCGTACTTCGGGGAGACGCTCATCCGGCAGTACGGCGGGGGCTGGGAGTACCATGCGGGCTGGACCGTCCGGCTGGCGCCCGACGACGATCTCGTGGAGGTTCCGGCGTTCGAGGTCGCCGCTCGCTCGCTCGCCGACGAGCCGACGTTCCGTCGCGTGGCCGACGGCGTCGAGCGCGAGCTCGAATCGGGTGACGACAGGACGGTCGAGGGGCGCGGACTCGAATCGGGTGACGGGCCGGCGCCCGCCGACGAGGGCGGCGCCGATTCGCCCCCCATCGCCGAGGCCGCGGAGCGGCACGCGGCGGCGGCGACGGATCTAGAGGCGGCGTGGCCCGACCGGGACCTGGATCGGTCGGTCGTCTCGCTGGCCCGCCTGGACGCCCTGGTCGAAGAGGCCACCGACGCGATCGCCGAGGAGGTCGGCCCGACGGCGGTCGCCGGCTACTTCGCGGCGGTGTTGCGCCGGAAACACGACGCGGCCTGGCACCGGACCGACGACGGCCCGCGGCTCCGGCTTTCGGGGCCGGACGGGACGACCGACCTGGATCCCGACGGGCTGGCCCGGACGGCACTCGCCGGCGAGGCGTCGTTCGTCGACGCCTACGCGTCGGCGGCGGCGACCTGCGGCGTGGAGCCGTCCCTGCCGAAGTGACGGGGGCGCCCGCACGTTTTTGGGGGCGCCCGGATAGCCGGGAGCCGAAGATCCCCGTCGCGATCGGGATCGTCGCTGGGCCCTCCGTCCGTGCTGGCGGTGACGTTTTCGACATCGACGGCGTTCATGACGCCGATCGGCTACCAGACGAACCTGATGGTGTACGGGCCGGGCGGCTACCGCTTTACCG
>JAZKSB010000019.1:0-18686 GCA_036626315.1 Halobacteriales archaeon | reverse complement strand
CGACGTCGTCCGGCGGGCGCTCGACCCCCAGGTCGTCTGTCGGGAGATCCAGCGCCGCCAGCGCCGACTCGACGGCGGCCTCGACCTCCTTGCGGAACGCGATCAGCATGCTCGCCCGTTCCCCGCCCGGGGGTAAATGGGTTTCTGAACCGCGAAACCGGCGGGACTGACGCGTCGGCCGCACGCCGCCGACCCGGTTTGGCCTGCCCGACCACACGGCTTTTGTCGGCGCGGGCGCTTCCGGCGGGTATGAGCGACGCCGGGGACCCGTCGGAGGAGGGGGCCGACGCGACGGACGACGACGCGCCGCTGCAGGTGTCGGACCCACATTACCACAGCGAGGGCCACACTGCCGTCCAGACCTGCGGGTGGACGAAAAACGCCCTCCGGGGGGAGGGCCGCTGCTACAAGAACCGGTGGTACGGCATCCACTCCCACCGGTGCATCCAGATGACGCCGGTGGTCAAGTGCAACGAGCGCTGCGTGTTCTGCTGGCGGGACCACTCCGGCCACGCCTACGAGATGGACGGCGTCGAGTGGGACGACCCGGCGGCGGTCGCCGACGCCTCCGTCGAACTCCAGACGAAACTGCTGTCCGGGTTCGGCGGCAACGACGAGGTGCCCCGCGAGCGGTTCGAGGAGGCGATGGAGCCTCGACACGTCGCGATCAGCCTCGACGGCGAACCGACGCTGTACCCCCACCTGCCGGAACTCATCGAGGAGTTCCACGACCGCGGGATCACGACGTTTCTGGTCACAAACGGCACGAAGCCGGAGATGATCCGGGCGGTCGAGCCGACCCAGCTCTACGTCTCCGTCGACGCGCCCGACCCGGACACCTACGAGGCGGTGGTCCGTCCGGTCGAGGGCGGCGCCTGGGGGGACCTGGTCGAGACGATGGACGTCCTCGCGGACAAGGACGACACCCGGACCGTGCTGCGGACGACGCTGGTCGAGGGCGAGAACATGGCCGACCCCGCCGGATACGCCGAGTTCTACCGGCGGGCCGACCCGGACTTCGTGGAACTGAAAGCGTACATGCACGTGGGCCACTCCCGCGGGCGGCTCGACCGGTCGGCGATGCCCGACCACGAGGACGTGGTGGCGTTCGCCGAGGACGTGCAGGCCCACCTGCCGGACCACGACGTCCTCCGGGACGTCCCCGCCTCCCGGGTCGCGCTGCTCTCGACGACCGAGGACACCATCGCCCCGGAACTGCGGGCCGACAGCGACTTCCCGGACTCGTGACTCGACGGCGCCGGCAACGACGGCCCACGTCCCCGGCGTCCGGTCCGGTCAGTGGCGGCGCTCGATGTACCGGTTGAGGTCGTCGACCAGTTCCGGGTCCAGACTCCGTCCCAGGTCCGTGGCGCCGTCTCGTAGGCAAGCAGCGCCGCCGGAGCGGCGTCGGCTTCCCCCGTCGGCCTGCCACCCGCCTCCGTGGCCGGATCGGCGCCGCCGCCAGCCCGACTGGGCGGGAGAAACAGCACGAACCACGTCCGGCGCAGGTCCTCGTCGTGGCTGCCGTGCATCGTCACCGCTAACTCGGCGGGCAGGGTCCAGTCGGGGACGCCGTAGACGTGGACGTCCGGGTCGCCGTCGGCCAGCCGTTCGTACACCGCCCGTGGTCCGACCTCGTCGTCGATGCGCGAGAGCTGCTGGAACGACGCCCGGAGCCGGCCGCCGTGGCGGTACGCCAGCCGCTCGACCCGCCGCGACAGCACGATGAGCAGGAGCTTCTCCTTGTCGGACTCGGGATACCCCTGCACCGAAAAGGGAACGTCCCGGAGTTCCGCCAGCACGTCCGGGACCGAAAGCGCGTCGAAGTGGTGGCCCCCGGTCGTGTACAGGTCGGAGTTGACGAGGAGAACGGTGTCGGTCAGCGCCGACAGCGGGGACTCGGGGACCACCGCGTCGCCGTCCAGCAACAACACCACGTCCTCGCCGTACTCCGAGCGCTGGCGCTCTATCACCTCGACGGGCTGCTCGCCGAAGGTCTCCTCCAGCAGCCCCAGAACCGGGTCCGGTGCGCTCCGGTTGACCACGGCGAGCGTCCTGTCGCCTCCCTCGACCCGGTCGAGAAACTCTGCGAAGCTGACGGTCGAGGTTGGCGGCCGGATCGAAAATAAGCTTGTCTCCACGGTGAGCGTACCGTCCCGTGCCCAACGCCGACACGGGCGTTTCCAGCGTTCCGGTGGGCTTATTGGGGATCCCCGCCGACATTCAGGTCCGGAACGCGCGAGGTCGCCGGAACGCCGGCAGCGTAACGATTCTGTTATACGTCCCGCTTCCGTTATACTTAACCCGCCGCGCGGGCAATCGTCAACGATGGCTACGACGACGCCGCGCGCCACGGGTGCCGACGAGGTGCGGGCGCTGAAGCTGCTGGCCCTGGAGGGAACCGTCTCCGGCGAGGTGAAGATCTCCTGTTCGACGCTCGCCGACCGGCTGGACGCCTCCAACCAGACGGCCTCCCGCCGGCTACAGGCGCTCGCGGAATCCGGCCTGATCGACCGGGACGTCGTGAGCGACGGCCAGTGGGTCTCGGTGACCGAGGATGGACGGCGCCTGCTCCACGGCGAGTACGAGGACTACCGCCGCATCTTCGAGGGCGACGGCGTCGTCGAACTTCGCGGCACCGTCACCAGCGGCATGGGCGAGGGCAGCCACTACATCTCGCTGCCGGGCTACGCCGAGCAGTTCGAGACCCGCCTCGGCTACGAGCCGTTCCCCGGGACGCTGAACGTCGCCCTCGACGACGACAGCGTCCGGCGGCGGTCGGCACTGTCGTCGCTGGAGCCGGTGCCGATCGACGGCTGGGAGAACGACGACCGGACCTACGGTCCGGCGGCCTGCTATCTCGCGAGCGTCGAGACCGACGACGGGGCGACCTACGAGGGCGCCCACGTCATCGAGCCCGAACGGACCCACCACGAACCCGACCAGCTGGAACTGATCGCGCCGGACAGACTCAGAGACGAACTCGACGTCGACGACGGCGACCGCGTGACCGTCGTCGCGGAGGACCGATAACATGCGCCCGATACCGAGCAGCCACACCAGAACTGACGCACGGCCCGCCGGCACGTCGCCGGTCGAAGAAGCGATCGCCGCCTTCCGGCGGGGCGAGCCGGTGCTCGTCCACGACGCCGACGACCGGGAGGGCGAGACGGACCTCCTGTACCCCGCCGGCGCAGTCTCCACGGAGGCGGTTGCCCGCCTGCGAAACGACGCGGGCGGACTGCTGTTCGTCGCGGTGCCCGACGAGGTCGCCGAGGCGTTCGACCTGCCGTACCTCCACGAGGAACTGTCCCACCCGGCGGCGGACTTCGATGACGTCGGCTACGACGCCCGCCCGTCGTTCTCGCTGACGGTCAACCACCGTGACACGTTCACGGGCATCACGGACGAGGACCGCAGCCTGACGGTGCGGACGCTCGCGGCGGCCGCCGACGCGCCCGCCGAGATCGACTTCGCGGCGGAGTTCCGCGCGCCGGGCCACGTCCACGTGTTGCGGGCCGCTGCGGGCCTGCTGACCGAGCGGGAGGGCCACACCGAACTCGGCGTCGCGCTGGCGCTGGCCGCTGACCGGGAGCCCGCGGTCGCCGGCTGCGAGATGCTCGACGACACCACCGGCACCGCGCTGCCGGCCGCCGCCGCCCGCGACTACGCCGCCCGTCACGGCATCCCGTTCGTCGAAGGCTCGGCCGTCATCGACGAACTCGGATAGGCGCGTCGGCGTGACCGGCCGCAGTTCTCTGGCCACGACCGAACCGTCAACACCTAAGGGGATGGCAGGTGTTTCTTCGCCCATGGGATTCGACGAGATGCGAGCGGAGCACGACGAGCTCGACACGATCTGGATGGACGGCGAGTTCGTCGACTGGGAGGACGCACAGGTCCACGTGCTGACCCACGGCCTGCACTACGGGACGGGCGTGTTCGAGGGGGTCCGCACCTACGACACCGAGAACGGCCCGGCTATCTTCCGGTGGGACGAGCACCTCGAACGGTTATACGAATCCGCGAAGACCTACGGGATGGAGATCGGCTTCGACCCCGGGGCGTTGACCGAGGCGACGCTTGATCTCATCCGGACGAACGACCTGGCGTCGTGTTACATTCGACCGATCGCCTTCTACGGCTCCGACAGCCTCGGGGTCAGTCCGGGCGACAATCCCACGACGACGGCCATCGCCGTCTGGCCGTGGGGGGCGTACCTCGGCGAGGAGGCACTGGAGAAGGGCGTCGACGTGATGGTGTCGTCCTGGCGCAAGCACTCCTCCAGCCAGATCCCGACGACCGCAAAGACCACCGGCCCGTACGTCAACAGCATGCTCGCCACCGAGGAGGCCAAGGACAACGGCTACGTCGAGGCCATCGTCCTCAACAAGGAGGGCTACGTCGCCGAGGGCCCCGGCGAGAACCTGTTCCTCGTTCGCGACGGCGAACTGTTCACCCCGGCGCTGTCCCAGAGCATCCTCGACGGCATCACCCGCCGGTCGGTTATCGAGGTGGCCCGGGACCTGGGCTACACGGTCCACGACCAGGCCACCATCTCGCGGGGCGAACTGTACAACGCCGACGAACTGTTCTTCGTCGGCACCGCCGCGGAGGTCACGCCGATCAAGTCCGTCGACGACATCGAGGTCGGCCCCGGCGAGAAGGGACCGATCACCGACGAGATCCAGACTCGCTTCTTCGAGATCGTCGAGCGCCGCACCGACGACTACGAGGACTGGTTCACCTACGTCGAGGAGTAGCCGCCCGACCGGACCCTCCGGTCGCGGCTCCGCGTCGCTTTATGCGGACGATATCGGCCAGCGTCGCCCGTAGGTCGCGTTCTCGCCGCTCTCGATGCCCGGTGGCTGCCGGTCGCGTCCTCGCCGCTCTCGATGCCCGGTGGCTGCCGGTCGCGTCCAACGACTGCTGGTCAGTCGTCCGCGGGCAACTCGTCGCCCTCGTCGCGTTCGTCGTCGGCATCCGCGACGGCAACCGGCGGCGCTGGCGCCTCCTGGCTCTCGCCGAACCCGGCGGAGAGCACCCGCGTCAGCGCCTCCTCGACGCGCTCGTCGCTCTCGACGTAGTCGTCCGGGTCGACCTCGATCACGAAGCCGGTGGTGATGTTCGGGGCGGTCGGCAGAAACAGCAGGTCCCGCCCCTCGGGGCTCGTCTTGCCGGTCTTGAACGCGGTCATCCGCATCCCATCCCAGGGCTCGATCTTCACCGGCGTCTGGAGCTCCTCGGTGCCGGTCACTGCCGTCTCGACGGCCATCTTCGAGGCGTTGTACACGACCCGGACCAGCGGCACCCGGTTGGCCAGGTCGTCGATCCACCCCTCGATCACGTCGCCGAGTTTCGTCCGCATCAGATAGCCGACGCCGAACACCGTGGCGACGGCGATGGTCAGCACCACCACCACCCGAAGCGGCTCGTACATCTCCTGAAACACCGGCAGATCCGCCACACGCCGGTACAGCCAGTAGATGACGTACCCGCTCAGGAGGATCGGGACGACCACGACGAGGCCGCTCGCCGCGTCCCGCTTCCAGGAGGCCATCGAGAATACGTCAGTCCGGCAGTACCTTGAGCGTTCCCACTTATGACCGGGCGGGCAGCACACCGAGGCCGGATCACCCGCCCAGGACTGCCCGCGCCGCGAACAGGGCGTTCTCCTTGCGCTCCATCAACCGCCGGTAGAAGTACGAGAACCACTTGGTTCCGTAGGGGACGTACTGCCAGACCTCGTAGTCCTCCGCGAGTTCGTACTGGGCCGACTCGCGAACGCCCATCAGCATCTGGACCTCGAAGCCGGTGTCGTGTTGTTCGGCCAGCCGTTCGGTGAACTCGATCATCTCGGGGTCGTGGGTGGCGACCCCGACGCCGTCGTCGAACTCCTCGAAGGACGTCCGGATCAGTTCCCGGAACCGCTCGTTGACGTTTTTCTTCCCCTTGACCGCGACGGAGGCAGGTTCGTCGTAGGCGCCCTTGACGAGCCGGACCTTCCCGGGCAGCCCCGCCAGCCGGTGGATGTCGTCCGTCGTGCGCTCCAGGTTCGCCTGCACGCAGACGCCGACGCCGCCCCCGTGTTTCGTCGCCATCTTTTCGTAGACGTCGAGCGTCGCGTCGGTCGTGGGGTGGTCCTCCATGTCTATCCAGACGAACACGCCGTGCTCCCGACTGTGGTCGACGATGCGCTCGACGTTCTCGGCGAACGCCACCCGCCCGCGCTCGGTCGGCCGCTCGCCCTGGTCGGCGCCGACGTCGAGCCCCACCTGGGACGGTTTCAGCGACACCCTGGCCCGGATGTCACTGGAAGCGACGTCCTCGATCAGGTCCATGTAGGCGTCGGCGTCCCCGTCAGCTGGCCCCCGCTCGTGATAGTGCTCACCGAGCAGATTCAGGATGGCCCCGACGTCGTGGTCGTTCAGCGACCGGGCGTGGTCGATGGCCGTCGCGGCCGACTCGCCGGCGACGAAGTTGCTGGCTATCGGGGGGATCATGGGTCGAACTTCGCGCGGAATCCCCTTAACGATGCCCGGTCTCCGCCGGGCGGCGGGGTGGGGCTCGCGGCCATCCGAAACCGGCCGGATTGAAGGGAGTCCTCCGCGTCCCCCCGTCCATGGACCCGGGAGCCGTCGTCGCCGTCGCGGTGTGGGCGATGCTGCCGGCCTACGTGCCGAACAACGTGGCCGTCCTCGCCGGCGGAGGCAGGCCCATCGACGGTGGGCGCACCCTGGGGAACCGCCGGCTGCTTGGCGACGGCAAGACCTGGCGGGGCACCGCCGCCGGCACCGCGGCGGGGGTCGCGCTCGCGCTGCTTTTGAACCAGGTCGTCGGCGGGGTCGAGGCCGGCCTCGGCGTGGCGCTGCCGCGGTTCCCGCCGGTCGTGGCGTTCGCGCTGGCGTTCGGCGCGATGCTCGGGGACGTGGTGGCGTCGTTTCTGAAGCGTCGCACCGGCCGCGAGCGCGGGGCAGCGTTCCCGGTCGTCGATCAGCTGGACTTTGCGGTCGTCGCGCTGGCGCTGGCGGGGCTTCTGGCGCCGTGGTGGTTCGCCGAGTGGCTGCTGTCGCCGCCGGCGGTGCTTCTGGCCGTGGTGTTGCTCACGCCCGCGCTCCATCTCGCCACCAACGGGATCGCGTACGCCCTCGGACTGAAGGACGAGCCCTGGTGAACGACGAGCGCCGTGGGGGCGTGGCCGCCGCCGATCGACCCGTTCCGTCCCGCTTAAGCCGTCCCCGCTCGCAATGGCCTCCATGACCGACGAGGCGCTCGTCGAGGCGCTTCTGGCCGCCGACGCCGTCCGGTTCGGGGAGTTCGAACTCTCCCACGGGGGCGCGAGCGAGTACTACGTCGACAAGTACCGGTTCGAGACCGATCCGACGGCCCTCCAGCGGGTCGCGGCGGCGTTCGCGGACCGCCTGGCCGAACTCGGGGCCGACGACGCGAAACTCGCCGGCGTCGCGCTCGGGGCCGTCCCGCTCGCGGCGGCGACCAGTGTCGCGGTCGACTCCCCGTACGTGATCGTCCGAAAGTCGAAAAAGGAGTACGGAACGGGCAACCGCATCGAGGGCCGGTTACGAGAGGGCGAGCGGGTCGTCGTTCTGGAGGACGTCGCGACCACGGGGACCAGCGCCGCGGAGGCCGTTGAGGCGCTGCGCGCGGCGGGTGCCGTCGTCGACCGGGCACTGGTCGTCGTCGACCGCCAGGAGTGCGCAGCCGAACGACTGGCGGAGATCGACGTCGAACTGGACGCGCTTTTGACCGCCGAGCAACTGCTGGCCGCCCGGGAGTGACCTCGACGGACCCCGTCTCCGGGGCGGTCGAAACGGGACGCCGACCGTCGCCGGGCTCCGAAGTGTTCAAGATTGTGGAACCGTGAACATTCTCCATGAACCGAGCCGAGAAGGCGGCCCAGCAGCTGGAGGCCGTCGAGGTCCTCCGGATGCTCAAGGAGACCCGTACCTACGACGAACTGGCCGAGCTGACGGGACTGCCGGCGGGCGACCTGAACCGGTACGTCAACGGCCACGTCCTCCCGGGCGCCGAGCGCGCCCGCCGGGTGGTCGGGGACCTGGGCCGCGACGCGCTGGCCGACGAGGTGACCGCACGCATCGAGACTGACGGCGAGGGCTACGTCGACAACTCGGGGGTCGTGTTCGACCAGCCGCTTCTGGACCTCGTGGCGCCGGTGGCCGCCGAGGCGTTCTCGTTCGACCGCCCGGACGTGGTGCTCACCGCGGCGACCGACGGCATCACGCTGGCGGCGGCGCTGGCGTCGTACTTCGACGCCCGGGCGGCCTACGCGAAACAGAGCAAGGAGACCGCCGTCGAGGAGTTCATCGAGTCCCGCCAGCGGCTCCAGTCCGGCATCGAACTCACCTACTACCTCCCCGCCAGGGCGGTCGCGGCCGGCGAGTCGGTGCTCGTCGTCGACGACCTCATCCGCTCGGGGGAAACCCAGATGCTGCTTCTGGACATCGCCGAGCGCGCCGACGCGACCGTCACCGGCGTGTTCGCGCTGATCGCCGCCGGCGACGAGGGGATCCGACGCGTGCGCGAGCGCACCGACGCCCCTGTGGCCGCGCTGACGGATGTCGAGCCCTGAAACCGGGCGCGACGTCACGGCGGTCGCGGGACCGGGGGCGACGCCCCGGACGTCGTAGCCCCGGAACCGACCCGTCACCGCCGCCTGACCGACGGCAGACGCCCTTCCGACGGCCGTCCGCGATATGAAGGTACTTAATGGCCCGTTTCCTTCCTTCCGGACATGCGCGAGGTCCCCGATCGCGAATCGCTCCGGAACGCGCTCGCCGTTCCCTCCCGGCGCTGGCTGCTGCGGCGACTGGCGGTGTTGCTCGTGGTCGCACTACTGCTGCCCGTGGGGGTCTCGGCGGTGACCTACGAGGGCTTCGACTACCGGCAGGGGACCCTCGAACAGACCGCCGACGGCGAGACGGTCGTGGGCATCCAGGGCTTTCACTTCGAGGGCGAAGGCAGCACGAAAAAGCCCGCCAGGTTGCTCGGGATCACCGACGACGCGACGTTTGACTGGGAGTTCGACGGGTCGCGGGTGAACGCCGTCTGGTACTACGACGTCGACCCGCTGCCGAACGGCGACGTCCTCGTCGTCTCGACGAATCCGCCCGACGACGGTGTCGGAACGGTCGTGGTGCGGTACGACCCGGCGGACGACGAGGTCGTCTGGACGGAGACGTTCCCCTACACGGACACCCACGACGTCGACTACCTCGGCGACGGGGAGTTGCTCATCGCCAACATGCGCAACTACAACGAGACGACGGAACGAAACGACGACCGCATCCTCGTCTACGACCGCAACGAAGACGAGGTCGTCTGGGAGTGGCTCGTCCGCGAACACGGTTACGACCGGTCCGGCGGCGGCAACTACGAGGAGGACTGGACCCACGTCAACGACGTGGACAAGGTCGGTGAGGGGCTGTACATGGCGTCGCTGCGGAACTTCGACCAGATGATCGTGGTCAACCGCTCGACGAAGGAGATCGAGGCCCAGCTCGGGTCGGACGGCGACCACGACGTCCTCCACGAACAGCACAATCCGGACCTGCTACGCTCGGAGGACGGGACGCCGCACGTCCTGGTCGCGGACAGCGAGAACGACCGCGTGGTCGAGTATGCCCGGAAATGCCCCGACGCCGATGGGAACGGGCTCACCGAGGCCGACCCCGAGGACTGCGAGTGGGAGCCTGTCTGGTCGGTCGGCGGCCAGTTCAACTGGCCCCGCGACGCCGACCGGCTCCCCAACGGCAACACGCTCATCACCGATTCGCTGAACCACCGGGTCGTCGAGGTGACCCCGCAGGGTCGCATCGTCTGGGAGTACTTCGCCAAATGGGGTCCCTACGACGCCGAGCGGGTCGGCATCCACCCCGACGACCGGACGACCACCGGCGGCTCGAACGGCCCGACGATGAGCGACATGGACGTCTCGGGCCACTACGCCGTCCACAACGGCTCCGGGGCGACCGCCGGGACCGGCGGAGCGCTGACGTTCAGCGGCTGGGTCGAGGGAACCTTCTCGGGCACGCCGCTGTCCGGCCCCGCCGAGACGTTCGCTGCCCGCTGGGCCCACGTCACGCCCTGGATCGCTCCGGTCTGGATGTCCTCCTGGGACGCGGCGGCGACCGCCGGCGCGCTGCTCGTCCTGCTGGTCTGGGGCGGCGGCGAGGCCGTCCACCAGCGGCGCCGCATCCGTGCGGGCCTGGGTCGTGCGTGGCGGCGGATCGCGGGATAGTTCGATCCCGAAACTGCGTGGCCCCTGCACGCGACCCGTGTCCCTTTTTGTGGCTGGCGCCTACGACCCGGCGATGACGAATCTTCGCCTGTACGTGTTGGCCGGCTGTCCGTTCTGCAGAAAGGTCGAACGCAAACTGGACGAACTCGGCCTGGAGTACGCCATGACGGAGGTGCCGGCCGACCATGCCGCCCGCGAGGAGGTCCGTGCCGTCAGCGGCCAGACGGGGGTGCCGGTGCTGGTCGACGAGAACCACGGCGTCGAGGGAATGGCCGAGAGCGACGACATCGTCGCGTACCTGGAGGAGACCTACGGCGACGGGTCGGGCGCGGAGTCGGCGCCCGCGTGACCGGCGGGTCAGGCCCACTTCTCGACGTCGTCGGTCCGGTCGCGGATCAGTTTCCGGACCTCCTCGGGGTCGTGGAGGGCCTCGACCTCACGCTCCTCGACGATGGCGGTTCCCTCGACGGACTCCCGTTTGGCCCGGTCGACGAAGTACACTGACCTGGTGCGGGTGACCCGTCCGATGGAACCCATGATTCGCGCGCGCTTGGCGGCGGCCTCGGTGAACTCGGAGTGCCCCGTCAGGACGCCGCGGGACTCCGTCCCCTCGTCCTCGCCGACCGCCTCGAAGGGCGCCCGAAGCGTCGGGTGAATGTCGAAACCGGCCCGTCGCATGATCGCGATGATCCGCTCGTCGTCGTCGTCCGGCTCGGGATCGGCGGGCGTCGGCTCGGCGTCTCTGACGCCCTCGGCCCCGTCCAGCACGGACACGGTGCTCGTCAACTTCTCGCCGAACAGTTCCTCCAGTTCGGCGGCCACCTCGATGCTGGCGTTCATCCCGTCCTCGTACTTGCTGACGGTCCGGCGCGAGACGCCCAGTTCGTCCGCCAGCCGCCCGAGGCTCCAGCCACGCTCCTCGCGCTGGTCGGCCAGCACGTCGCCGTCGATGTTGACGTACAGTCCGCCCGGCGCGGCGTAAATAAGCGGCGGCACGTCGTCGACGAACAGGTCCAGCGCGGTGTCCGGCGACAGGACCGGGACGCCCTGCCGGAAGTAGACGACGCCCCGCTCCAGTTGCTCGTCGCGGGTGTTCAGCCCGACGACCAGCGGCGTCGCATTGAGATACGTCCCCAGCCGTCGCATCTCCTCGCCGGCCACGGCGTCGAAGGCGTCTACGTTCCCGAGGATCTTCAGCAGGAGCACGGTGTCGTCCCGGCGGGCGACCAGGTCGAAGCTCTTCGGCCGGATGGCACACCGGTCGCTCACGATGAAGCCCGCGTCTTGCAGCATCGCGGTCACGTTCTCGACCAGTGCTTGCCGTGACATGGCGCTCTTTCCCATATCTATGACGGTGTCATACAAATGAGTTTCGGAAGGTAACCCCTCTGCTTGCTTGCGATTGGCGTCTCCCGAATCGGAAGGTTTAGGTTCAGATGAAGTTGCGGTCGTGCCGCTCCGTCGGGGAGTCGAAACCGATTCACGGCTCCCCCGACTACCCGGCGACGATGACCGTCGTGGGGCTGGACGACACCGACTCCCGGTCGGGCATGTGCACCACCTACGTCGCCGCCGAGATGACCGCCCGGCTTCGTGAGCGCGACGCGGCAGTCGCGCGTCTGTTGCTCGTCCGGCTAAACCCCGCCGTCGAGCACAAGACCCGGGGCAACGCCGCGCTCGCGGTCCACTCCGACGCCGATCCCGGGGAGGCGCTCGCCGTGGCCCGCGAGACCGTCGCGGCGCTGGCAGACACCGACGGCGAGGACACCAACCCCGGCGTCGTCGTCGCCGATCACGCCCCCGACGCGGCCCCCCGCCCGGTCGTCGAGTGGGCCGGTGCCGCCGTCCGGGAGCAACTCCCCCGCGAGCGGGCGCTGGCCCTCGTCGAGCGCCACGGCTACCGCCACGCGGGCTGGGGGAACGCCCGCGGCACAGTCGGCGCGCTGGCGGCGGTTGGCGCCTGGGCGTCGGGGCGAGTGCCCGGCGGGGTCACCGGCCGTCCCGGCGACTGGACCTACGAGTGCATCGTCTACCGCGAGCGCGACCGGTGGGGGACGCCCCGCCGGGTCGACCACGACGCCGTGTTCGCGGCGGCGGCGTCGACCTACCCCGACGCCTGGGACACCGTCGACCGGGAGACGGGTGACGACGTCGCCGTTCCCAACACGCCCTGTCCCGTTTTGCTGGGCGTCCGGGGCGACGACCCCGATGCCGTCTGCGGCGCCGTCGACAGGATCGCTGGCGGCGACACCGAACCGGTCGCACGCCGGGCGCTTTTCGTCACCAATCAGGGAACCGACGCCCACCTTCGGGCGGCCCGGGTCGGTCAGGCCGCCGACGGCGGCGCCTACTGTGTCGACGGCGTCGTCGCCACGCCCCCGGCGACCCGGGAGGGCGGCCACGTCCACCTGACGGTCCGCGACGGCGACGCGGCGCTGCCCTGCGTCGCCTTCGAGCCGACCGGCCGGTTCCGGGACCGCGTGCGAGCCCTGCGAGTCGGCGACCGGATCACGGCCTGCGGGGAGGTCGCAGACGGCACCCTCAAACTGGAGAAGTTCGCCGTCCGGTCGCTCGCCCGGACGGCGTCGGCGGTACCGACCTGTCCCGCCTGCGGGCGGTCGATGGACAGCGCCGGCGCCGGGCAGGGCTACCGCTGTCGGGACTGCGGGACGACCGCGTCCGGGCGGGTCCACGGTCCGGTCGAGCGGGGCCTCGACGTCGGGTGGTACGAGGTGCCGCCGAGCGCCCGCCGGCACGTCGCCCGTCCGCTGGTCAGGGGCGGATTCGACGCGCCGGTGCATCCGGAGCGGTAGGACTGCTACTCGGTCGACCGTCCACCGGATCAGGCGGGGTCTTTCAGCCCGCTGCCGGTCAGCGGCACCACGACGTCGTCGTCGCCGTCGAGCACGCCCAGTTCCCGGTAGCGGGCCAGCGCCGCCGGCGCCACCGCGCAGGTCGGCTCGACGTGGAAGCCCGCCCGCCGGAGCCGTCGCAACTCCTCGCGGGTGCGGTCGGCGTCGACCGCGAGTGCGGCGCCGTCGGTCGCCTCGATGGCGGCGACCTGCTGGTCGAGCCGTGCCGGCTCGGCGATCTGGATGCCGTCGGCGACGTCGTTCGCGTCGGCGCCGTCCGGACTCCCGTCCGGGACGGGGGCGCCGTCCAGCGCCGCGACCAGCGGGGCGACGCCCGACGCCTGGGCGGCGAGCAGGCGGGGCACGTCCTCGATCCACCCTGCCCGGCGGAGCCGGCGGAACCCCCGGTACGCGCCCAGAAGCAGCGTGCCGTGGCCCGCCGGCAGCACCACGGCGTCGGGGGCGTTCCAGTCGCGCCCGGCGGCGACCTCCAGCGCGAACGTCGACGTGCCCGCGAAGAACGCGGGGTTCCAGGCGTGGCTGGCGTACCAGCCGTCGCCGGCCTCGACCGTCTCGACGCAGGCGTCGGTCACCTCGCCGCGGCTCCCCTCGATGCGGACGGCGTGCGCGCCGGTCCGCTCGATAGCGGCCAGTTTGGCGGGCTTGGCGTCGGCGGGCACGTAGACGTCCGCGTCGATGCCAGCCCGCGCGGCGTACTGCGCGATCGCCGCGCCGGCGTTGCCCGAGGAGTCCTCGAGCACCCGGTCGACGCCGAGCGCCGCCGCCCGCGACAGCGTCGTCGCGGCCCCCCGATCCTTGAAACTGCCCGACGGGAAGACGTACTCCAGCTTGAACGCGGCGTTCCACCCCGGGGCATCGACCAGCGGGGTCCAGCCTTCGCCCAGCGTCACGGTCCGGGCGACGGGCAGGAAGCCGTCAGCGGCCCACAGCCCGGCCCCCCGGTCGATCGCGGGCCGGCCGTCCGGCACGGGGTCGGCGTCGAGTTCCAGCGGGTGGCCACAGTCACACCGCCACGGTTCGTCCGGCCCCGCCGGGTAGGTCGCCCCGCAGTCCGGACAGACCAGGTCGGGCGGGCCGTCCTCGACGACGTTCGATGACGTCCCCGCCATCAGTATCGGTCCACGTCCGTGCCGACCGAGCAGACGTACTCGCCGGTGGCGACCTGGGGGAGCCGTCGGGAGCGCCAGAAGATGCCGTCGCCGTCGGCCTCCACGACGGCCTTCTCGGCGCCGAACACGTCGGTCACGGCGAACAGTTGGTCGCCGCGCTCGACGGACTCGCCCAACTCGACCGCGAAGTCCACCAGTCCGCCGGCGGGGCTCTCGTACTGGTCGAACCCGGCGATCCGGGTCTGCTGGCGGGGTTCGGCGTCGCCGTCGAGGAAGCCGTAATGTCGCAGGACGTTGAAGACCCCCTCGACGCCGGTCTCGATGCTGTCGTGGTCCCACCCCACGGACCCGCCGAGTTCCGGGTCGATCGTCGGGATGCCCTCGTCCGGGGCCACGCGGGCGAGCTGGCCGTCCGGGCCTTTCTGGTCGAGGACGTGGCCGGCGTCGAACACCTTCGCCAGTTCGAGACACGCCTCGTGGTGGCGGTGGCGTCGCCCACACCGGACCCGCACCTCGTCTATCATCCGGCTGGTCGAGCCCTGGTGGAGGTCGACCACCAGATCGGCCCGGCGGGCCACGTCGAACGTCGCGGCGGCGATGCGCTCGCTGGACGACCCCTCCTCGTCGCCCGGATACGCCCGGTTCAGCTTCGTGTCGTCGATGGGGTTGCGGTGCTCGGCGACCTGAAAGGCGTGGTAGTTCGCGATCCCGACCACCAGCACCTGGCCGGACAGTTCCCCCGGGTCGAGCTGCGGCAGCAGTTCCCGGACCACCCCGACGCCGTTCAACTCGTCGCCGTCGCTTGCGGCCTGCAGAAACAGCGTGTCGCCGTCCACGGCCCCGTTGACCACCGCGACCGGGAGCCCCACCGTCGAGCCGTCGCGGGCCGCTCCCACTTCAAGCCGTCCCGTGCCCATCTCGCCGGGCGCAGCCTCCGCCGTGCCGACCGTCGTCATTACCGGTGCCTGCGTGGCGGCCGGCCTTTAGCGGTTCGGTTGGCCCGCCGGCTGCGCTGTTTCGACGGCGGACGGCCCGGGTCGCTGCCACCGGCCGTGCCAGACTCGTCCTCAGACCGCCGCCACCGACAGTTCTTTGTCGTCGTCCGCGGACCGTCCGGCCATGGCCGATGAGGGCGGGCCGTCGGTGGGCGGGCAGTTCCGCCAGTTTCTCGCTCTGGAGCGGGACGTGCTCGTGCTCTCGATCGCGATGTTCGCGTTCTCGCTGGGCTTTCAGATGACCGGCCGGTACATGCCACGGTACCTCGACGTGCTCGGGGCGGGCGCCGTCGCCATCGGCGCCTACAAGAGCCTGGGCGACCTGATCAGCGCGGTCTACCCGTATCCGGGCGGGGCAATCTCGGATCGCATCGGGACCCGCCGGGCTCTGACGCTGTTCGGGGTGGCTTCGACCGCCGGGTTCGTCCTGTGGCTGCTCGCGGCCCGGGTGCCGACGCTGCGCGTCGGCCCACTCGTCGTCCCGACGTGGGTCTGGGTCTTTCCGGGGCTGTTTCTGGTGCAGGCCTGGAAGTCCTTCGGGCTGGGCGCGACGTTCGCGCTGGTCAAGCAGTCGGTGCCCCGCACGGAACTTGCGACGGGGTTCGCGACCACCGAGACGGTCCGGCGGGTCGCGTTCCTCGCGGGGCCGCTGGCGGCGGCGGTACTTCTGGCCCGGGGGGAGTTTCGTTCGGGCTTTCTGGCCGTGCTGGCGGTGTCGGCGGGCGTCGCCGCCCTGGGCACCGTCGCCCAGCACTACCTCTATGACCCGGGCGGCGACACCGTCGGGTCGTCGTTCGAGGGAGTCGCCGGCGTCGTGGCCGATCTGCGGTCGATGCCGCCGCAGTTGCCGCCGCTTCTGGCCGGCGACGCGCTCGTGCGGTGGGCCAACGGCATGGTGTACGCCTTCTTCGTGCTGGTGGTCACCGACCTCCGGTCGGTGGGGTTCTCGTTCGGGGGCGTCGCCGTCGGCGGGGCATCGGTGGGGGCGCTGTCGCTGAACCCCGACGCCTACTTCGGGGTGCTGCTGGCCGTCGAGATGGCCGTCGCGCTGGCGACGATGGTCCCGAGCGCGAAACTCGCCCGCCGGGTGGGGCTGAAGCCCGTCGTCGCGCTCGGGTTTCTCGTCTACGGCGGGTTCCCGGCGCTTCTGATCGGCGCGCCCGCCGACCAGTGGGCGTTTGCGGGACTGTTCGCGCTGTCGGGACTGCGCTTTGCGGGGCTGCCGGCACACAAGGCGCTCATCGTCGGTCCCGCCGAGCGCGACGCCGGGGGGCGGGTCACGGGGTCGTACTACCTGTTGCGCAACGCCGTCACCGTCCCGGCGGGCGTCGTCGGGGGCGTGCTGTACGCCGTCTCCCCGGAACTGTCGTTCTGGACCGCCTCGGTGGTCGGAATCGTCGGGGTCGCGGTGTTTCTCGCGTTCGGCGAGGAACTGGACGCCTACGATTGAGCGCCGTCCGGCCTCCGGACTGGCCGCCCCATTCCCTCCGCGTCGACCGCCGGGGTGGCCCCATCTCGGGGCCTGCCGACGACCGCCCGCCCCGCCGTGACCACCTCCGGCGCCGTCCGGTCCCGTGGTGGCCGCATTCGGGCGGTGAACCGTTCGCAATACATAAGTGCCCAGTGTGAATACCACGCATAGAGAAAACCGATGCAGGGCATGAACCAACTTCCGGGGACGCTGCTCCAGTCGGGGATCGTTCCGAAGGGGACGCGGGTGTACGTCTTCGAGCGCATCTACTGGGTCTTCATCGCGCTGGCGACGCTGGTCGGCGTCGTCGTCATCGCGTACATGCTGTACAACGCCTACAAGTACCGGGACGGCAGCGAGGCCGCCGGGAACGGCGACGTCGTGCGGCCGACGCTGGGCGAACTCCCGGAGGGCAGCGGCGGCGGGCGAAAACTGTTCATGTCGTTCGCGCTGAGCGCGATCATCGTCGTCTCGCTGATCGCCTGGACCTACGGGACGCTGCGGTTCACCGAGAACCCCGAGCAAGAGCGGGCGCTCGAGGCGGCCCAGGACCCGCTGGTCGTCGACGTGGTCGGCTACCAGTTCGGCTGGCGGTTCGAGTACCCGAACGGCAAGGTGGTCGACAGCGGGGCCGGCGACGCGTTCGTGGTGCCCGCCGACCGGATGGTGCGGTTGAACGTCACTTCCCGGGACGTAATGCACAACTTCGGCATCCCGGGGCTGCGCGCGAAGACCGACGCCATCCCCGGCCAGACAACCTCGACGTGGTTCATCGCCGAGGAACCGGGAGCGACCCACACCGCCCGGTGTTACGAACTCTGCGGGGCCGGCCACTCGGCGATGCAGGCTGACGTCGAGGTGATGGCCCAGGACGAGTTCCAGGACTGGCTGGAAAGTAGCGACGAGACCGAGACGCCGACCGGCACCGGGACGCCGACCGGCGGAACCAACGCCACAAACAGTTCAGCATGACCGACGACACGCCACAGACGGATGGCGGCACCGCGGCGGCCACCGACCAGCTCCCGGCGGGCGACCACGAGGAGCAACATCTCCCGGCGCTTGGCACGGTCAGGCGGTGGTTCCTCACGACCAACCACAAGGACATCGGCATCCTCTATCTCGTCACGTCGCTTTTCTTCTTCGTGTTCGGCGGCGTGATGGCGCTGCTAATCCGGGGCCAGCTCGCGATGGGCGGCGACCTGATGAGCGGCGTCGCGTACAACCAGTCGGTGTCGATGCACGGGGCGCTGATGATCTTCTGGTTCATCTCTCCGTTCGCGTTCGGACTGGCGAACTACTTCGTCCCCCTGCAGATCGGCGCGAAGGACCTGGCGTTCCCGCGGCTGAACGCGCTGTCGTACTGGCTGTACCTGTTTTCGGGGATCCTCGTGGGTGTGTCGTTTCTCCACGGCAGCACTTTCGCGGGCGGGTGGACGATGTACGCGCCGCTGAACACGCCGGCGTACATGCCCTCGGGACTCGGGTCGAAGACGTTCGTGCTCGCGCTGACGCTGTTCGTCATCTCGGTGACCGTCTCCTCGGTCAACTTCCTGACGTCGTTTCACCGCATGCGCGCGGAGGGGATGCGCATCCGGGACATGCCGCTTTTCAGCACCTCCATCCTGCTGACGGTGTGGATGATGCTGTTCGCGTTCGCGGCGCTTCTGGCGGCGCTTCTGATCCTCACCTCCGACTACCTGCTAAACACGACCTACTTCGCCGCCCAGGAGAGCGGGTCGCTGCTGTGGACCCACCTGTTCTGGTTTTTCGGCCACCCGGAGGTGTACATCGTCTTCTTCCCGGCGCTGGGGATCATGGCCGAGACGTTCCAGACGTTCTCCGGGCGGCGGATCGTCGGCCGGAAGTGGTTCATTGCGGCGATGGTGCTGGTGGCGCTGCAGTCGTTCGTCGTCTGGATGCACCACATGTTCCTCACGTCGATCAACCTGCAGATCAAGA
>JAZKSB010000018.1:0-18730 GCA_036626315.1 Halobacteriales archaeon | reverse complement strand
CCTCGCCAGCGGGGCGATGATCGTCAGCGCGGCGCTGTTTCTGGTCCCGCAGGCGATCGGCCACCATCCGAAGTTCGGCGGCCTCGGCATCGGCATCGGCATCCTCTCGGGCTACATGGCACACACGCTGGGCCACCGGCTCACACACGTCGACCTCCCGCTGGAGTTGACCTCCGCGGAGATCGCCGCCCACGCCCTCGCCGCCGGGTCCATCATCGGGCTCGTTTACGGCAACGCCGACCTCGGCGTGTTGCTCGGACTCGCGATCGCATCCCACAAGGGTCCGGCAGGCTATGCGGTCGTCCAGCGGCTTCAGCGACGGGACGTTCCGGGATCGGCAGTCCTGGTCCCGGCCAGCGCCTTCGGCGTCGCCGCCATCGCGCTGGCGACGCTGAGCATCCCCCCGGATCCGGTGGTCAACGGACTCGTCTTCGGGTTCGGGGCCGGCATCTTCCTCCACGTCGCGATGGACTTCACGCCACAGTGTGAGGTCGGCGGCGAGGTGTTCGAGGTCGCCAGCCTCTCGATGGACGCCCACGCGATGCTCGATCGGCTCCGGTTGCACGTCGTCTCCGCCATGGTGTCCGGCGCCGCCGTCGTCGTCCTGCTGTGGCTGGCCGCCGCGTAGCGCCCGTGGTCGTATTTAAGCGACCACCCCGAATCCAGGCGGGAAAACGCCGGCCGGCCATTTAGTTACGGCCCCGCCGTAGTTGCGACCGACCATGGATATCAATCCGATCATTCTTATCGCCGTGGCAGGGATACCGCTGGCGGCGTTCGCGCTGTGGGCCATGCGATCGGTCCGCGCCTGGCGGACCCACCGGCTGACCGTCGACGTGGCACGTAAGAAGGCGGAGAAAGTCGCCAGCGGATATCCCGAGGAGGGTCGAACGCGGGAGCAGAAGACCGCCGGCCGTCCGTCCAAGCCCGTCCGCCGGGTCGAGGGGCTCCGCGGCTGGCTCCTCCGGCAGGTGTACCCGTTCTACCGGAAGAACTAGCGACCAAAGCGGACACCTCCGGACCGTTCGGCGCCCCGGGACCGTCACACGTTCTTCAGGTCACCGCCACGCCACCGGTCCGGACACGCGGCCGTACCGGGTGATTCCCCAGGGGAGGGCCAGGTTCGGGGACGTAACCTGTCCACCACAGACCGATCCAAACAGCAGTGGCAAAATCTATTTACATCGAAACTACCTGATTATCAGGTATAATAGGCGTTGTGCTCGCCGGGAACACCCTTCTTCTCGCGGGGCTTGCTGTGGTGGGGTGGCGAAATCGCGAGGTCCCGGGGGGTCGGGAGTTCGCGGCTCTGCAGGGGGTCTCGGTCGTCTGGGCAGGATTGACGCTGCTCGGGATCCGCCTCCCGGCGGGGGCGTCGCGACTCCTCGTCTGGCGGCTCTCGACTGCAGCGAGTCTCGTCACGGTGCCGCTCTGGCTGGGATTCATACTCAGTTACACGGGCCGCGAGGCCTGGCTGCGGCCCGTGCGATCCCTGCCAGCCACGTTCCCGCTCGCCGTCGGGGCCGTTCTGTACGTCGTCGGCCCCGTCGAGACGGGACTCGTGACCGACCACACGCAGATAACGACGCCGTCCGGCACCCTGGTGGATTCGACGATCGCTCCGCTGGGATCCGTCGTCGGCGCGTACCTCTACGCCGTATTTCTGGTGGGACTTCTCGTCGTCGCAAGGACGGTGTTCGAGGGCGACCGTCTGTTCCGCAGGCAGGCCGTTGCCCTCGCTGCCGGGACGCTCGTGACCGTGTTCGCGAGCGCGCTCGAAATAGCGGGCATCCCGTCGGCAGGATATCCGATCACGGAAGTGGCCCTCGGCGGACAGTCGCTGCTGTGGGGCTACGCGGCGTTCGGCGGGCAGTTCCTCCAGTTCGTCCCCGCCGTCGGCCACGTCGGCCAGCACGCCGTGTTCGAGAACCTCGACGACTGGGTGCTGGTCGTCGACCGCGACGGGATGGTCATTCGGGCGAACGAGACGGCGAGAGACCGACTATCGGTCGACAGGGTCGTGGGCAAGCCCGTGGACGACGTCCTGGATTTGATAGGCGCGGGCGGCATCGAGGAGTTGCCGGCTCGCTTTCGACATCGCGGGCGGGCGTGTCAGGCGCAGGTGTCGCCGGTGCGAAACTGGCGGGGAAAACTGATCGGTTCGTCGGTGCTGGTGAGCGACGTGACCGAACTGATGCGAGGCCAGCAGCGACTCCAGGTTCTCAACCGCATCCTGCGGCACAACGTCAGCAACGACGTCAACGTCATCTTGGGGATGGCCGATCAAATCGGCGAGGACGACCAGGAGGAAGTCTCGAACGCGATATCGGCGAAAGCGAAGGATCTTGTAAAAGTCAGCGAAAAGGCCCTCGAGGTCGAGAAGCATCTGGGGCGAGAACTCGTCGTCGAGTCCGTCGACCTGCAGGCACTCGTAGTTGACGTCGTCGACCCGCTGGCCGGACGCCACGACCACGATTCGATCGCAGTCGACGTCGGGAACCGCCGACTAGCAACCGACCGGGAGGTGCTCTCGCTGGTGCTCGAAGAGGTCGTCGAGAACGCGCTCGTTCACGCCGGCCCGACCCCTCGCGTCAGAATCGAGGTGTCGGAAACGGAGGCCGGACTCGAACTCCGGGTCGAGGACGACGGACCGGGCATCCCGACGATGGAGATCGATCCCATCGACTCCGGAGAGGAGACGAGTCTCCAGCACGCGAGCAGTCTCGGCCTCTGGCTGATCCACTGGGGCGCAAATGCCCTCGGCGGAGAGGTGCGATTCGACACGAACGGCGGAACGACGGTGACGCTATCGATGCCCGACCTCCGAAACCGACCGACCCGACTGGCCGGGAACCGGTCGGAGTGACCCCCGCGTTCGCTCCCGGCCTCACTCACGCGCCGGAGCCAGCCCGACGATCTCCCCGTGCATCACGTCCGCATAGCCGGAGAACGACAGTTTGAGCGCCGGGACGCCGAAAAACGACAGCGTCTGGAGGCCGAGCATCGGCCTGTCGACGTCCGAGCCCAGTTCCCGGAGTGTCGCTTCCACCTCGCCGTACCGTTCGGCAGTCTCCTCGACGGGGATGTCGGCGACCACCCCGCCGACGGGGGCCGGGAGGTCCGCCAGGACCTCCCCGTCGTCGACGACCGCCCACCCGCCGTTCATGCGGTTGACTCGCTCGACCGCGCTTCGCATGTCGGCGTCGTCGGCGCCCACCGCCAGCACGGCGGGCGTCTCCCAGGTGAGTGTCGTCGCGACGGCGCCCCGGTCGAATCCGAATCCGGTGACGAAGCCGACGAAGGCGTCCCCGTCAGCGTCGGGATGGCGGTCCAGCAGCGCGGCCTTGAGCACGTCCCGGTCGGGGGCTGCAACCAGCGCGCCCTCGTGGCGGTCCGGGTCGAGCGTCGTTTCCATCGAGAGCAGGCCGCGGTCGTAGTCGATGCCTCTGACCGTGCCCTCGACGGCGTGGTCCGCCGGAACGCGGAACGTTTCCGGGTCGGTCGGGGCGTCGACGTAGTCGGTGAACCACTCGGGATACTCGTGGGACGGCGAATCAGGCGTCGGGTCGATCCCCCGCCGCTCGTCGTAGACGAGTTCGCCGTCGACGACCGTCGTCGACACGGAGAACGTCTCCAGGTCGTCGATCAGGACCAGGTCCGCCACGCTGCCGGGCGCGAGCGTCCCGAGGCCGTCGAGGTCGTAGTGGCGGGCTGGCGACAGCGTCGTGGCCTTCAGGGCGTCCATCGGGTCCACGCCTGCCCCGACTGCCCGCGACAGGACGGCGTCCATGTAGCCCTCCTCGACGAGTTCCCGGGGCCACATGCCGTCGGTCGACAGCGACAGTTCGCCGGGGTCGACGTCGTCGACGGCGTCGACGAATGCCCCGATGTCGTCCCGGATCGATCCGTACCGCCCGACCGCGTGGATGCCGCTCTCGACGCGCTCACGGATGCCGTCGCCGGTGATCGCCTCGTGATCGTCGTCGACGACGGTCGCGAACGCCTGGAGGTTCGCGCCGTCACAGCCTGCGCCGTGGCCGGTGACCGGCTTGCCAGCCGCCGTCGCGCGGTCGTACAGCCGTCGGGCGGGGGTTTCCCGACCCACGATCCGCGTCCAGGTCGTCTCGCCGACGCCGACGACCCGCTCGCGGTCGAGCAGGTCGGCGAGCGCGGCGCCCCCGGCCTCGTCGGCGCGGGGCGGTTCGAACGCGTCGAACAGCGGCTGTGGCGGGACCGTGACGCGAACCCGAACCGGAATCTCCGCAGTCGCCGCGAGCAACTGCTCGACGCCCGCGGCGCCGAACGCCGGGCCGAAGGCGGCCACCTCCGAGACCACCGCCGTCGTGCCAGCGGTCAGCGCCCGGTGGTAGGCCTGCTCGAACGCCTGGTGGAGGTCCAGGTGCGTGTGGGCGTCGATGAGTCCGGGAGCGACGACCCGGTCGTCGGCCTCGACGACCGTCGTGTCCGGGCCGACGACGCCGTCGGCGTCCTCGGGAAGTGCCGCGACGCGGCCGTCGGCCACCGCGACGTCGCGGTCCAGCAGTTCGCGGATCTCCGGGGAGAACACCGTTCCGCCGCGCACGACGAGATCCGCAGTCCCGTTGCCGACGGCGATGTCTCCGAGCCGGGAGTCGTTCATGCCGCCGACTTGCAGAAGCGGCGAGATAGTCTTTACGGGGTCGGCGCCCTCCACCGGTTCTGCCGCCACCGTCGGGGACGTCGCGCGCGCTGCCGAGCTCGGCGGCGGCCAGCTCGATCGGATTCTGCCGCCATCGTCGGGGACGCCGCGCCGCGACCGCGCCGGGTCAGAGCAGGTCGAGTTCCTCGGCGACGAGATCGGCGACGTGGCCGGCCACCTCGGGGTCGACCTTCGCGACTGACTCGCCGTCGTGGAGCCGCTCGTTGTGGCGTTCGAGCTTCGTCGCGACCTCCGACAGCGGAATCCGGGCCGTCGTCTCGCAGTCCGGACAGACGATCGGGACGTCGGGAGGGGACTCGTCGCTGGCCATCATTCGACACTCGGCACCGCCGCTGGCTTGAGCGTTCCGTCTCGACGCTCGGCCGGCGGTCGAGCGGCTCGGCGACAGGTATTCGGGCCTCCGGTTCGAGAGGTGCAGTCGAACCGCCCTCGCGGCGCGGCGAACGCGCCCACGAGCACGTCGCGGCCGGCCTCCCCGGACGGTCGCCGGGCGGCTGCTGACCATGACCGGCTTCGACCCGTCGAACGGTTTCATCGCCCGGATGGCCACCCTGACGCTCGTGGCCGCGCTTGTCGCCGGCCCGGTCTCGGCGGCGGTCGGCCCGGCAGCGGTCGGCGCAGTCGACGGACCGCCCGCATCCACTGCCGGCGACGGAGCCACCGGACCGACCGCACCGGGGATCGAGTCGCCCGGCCCGGTCGGGGTCCAGGCCGGGGCGGACGAAGCGGTCGACGCCCGGGCCCGGTCGGTCGGCGACAGGCCCGACGGCGCGATCGAGTCGCCCGCCCGGAGCGCCGACGCCGCCCCGCCGGATCCCGAGACCGACGTCCTCGGGTGGGAGAACGGCTACTGGTACAACGAGTCCATCGACGTCGACCAGACGGACGGCCTCGACGAGTCCGAGATGGACGCGCTGGTGGGCCGGGCGATGGCCCGCGTCGAGTACATCCGGCGGCTGGAGTTCCGCCGCGACGTGCACGTCGAACCTATCAGCCGGGCCGAACTCGCCGAGCGCCGCAACGGGACGTTCGGCTTCCCGGCGTCGAACCAGCTCTGGGAGGCGCTGTTCCTGTTCGGGGAGGACACCAGCGCATCGTATGGGGTCCGCGAGGCGCTCCACGGCAACGTCCTCGGGTACGCCGCCGAGGAGGGAGCCGACCACATCGTCATGGTGACCGAGACCCCCGAGAGCCCGCGGTTCAGCGAGTGGGTGCTGGTCCACGAACTGGTCCACATGCTCCAGCACCAGCACTTCGACCTGGACCGGTCGCGCTACCAGCGGACGACGCTGGACGGGGAGTTCGGCAAGGGCGGCCTGGTCGAGGGCGAGGCCTCGCTGGTCGACCGCCGGTTCCGCGAACTGTGCGCGGGCGGCTGGGACTGCTCGCAGGCCCCCCGCGGATGGGGCGGCGCCGAGTTCCCCGGGCCGAGCCGGTTCTACTGGCTCACCTACCAGCCCTACGCGGCGGGCACGGAGTACGTCGCCGCACTGCGCGAGCGGGGCGGCTGGACCGCGGTCGACCGGGCCCACGAGGACCCGCCCGAAACCAGCGAGCAGTTCCTCCACCCCGAGGCGTCCGATGCGCCCGCCGAGATGGCGTTCGAGGACCTGGCGGGAGACGGGTGGACCCGGCGGGCCGACTACCAGAGAGTGGGCGAACTCGGCATCCACGCGCTGTTCCGCGGAACGGTCACGGAGGCGGGCGGTGCTGCCGACTTCACCGCCGGCCCCGCCGAGGGGTGGGCGAACGACGGACTGTACGCCTACGAGAGGGAGGGCCAGCAGGGCTACGTCTGGAAGACCCGGTGGGAAACCCGGGAGAACGCCGGGGAGTTCGCCGCCGCCTACCGGGAACTGCTCGGAGCGAAGGGCGGCGAGCGAGTCGAACCGGGCGTCTGGGTCATCCCCGAGGGCCCGTTCGCCGATGCGTTTCGCGTCCGCCGGCAGGGTCGCACCGTCACGGTCGTGAACGCCCCGACGCGGGCGGCCCTGGCGGAGATTCGGCCTCGGGCAGCCGCGACCGACGACCCGTCGCGGAGCGCGACGACGGCGCCCCCCGGGGCCACGACGACGAGTACGGACGGCTCGACGACCCCCGGACGGTCGTCGTCGATGCCCGCCACCGGTCGCCCGCTGCTGTATGCGCTGGTCGGGCTGAGCGTAGTCCTGCTGTCGGGCGTCGCCGTGAATCGCTTGCTGTGACCTGACCGCAGCGGCGATGGCGGCTGCCTTGCGTTCCCTCCGGACCGCCAGCACGAAAGCATTATTGGGCGCAGAAAGGTATTCTCGTGCTACGGTGAGGCGGCCTCCGACGCCGGCCGCCACCCACAATTCACGATGACCGACACGAACGACGACGAAAACTGGATCGAGGAAACGGAACGGAACCGACAGGCGAAGATCGAGTACTTCCGGGACCACCCCCGGTCGCCGCTGCCCCCGGGCAAGCGGGGCGACGACTTCCCGGGACTGGAGTTCTACGAGCCGGACCCGGACTACCGGTTCGAACTGCATCTCCACGAACACGACGAAAAGGAGGAGGTCGCCGTCTCGACGACCGCCGAGGGCGAGCAGACCTACCTCCGGTGGGGCGAGTTCCGGTTCGAGATCGACGGGGAGGAGTACGCGCTCCAGGCATACCGGCCGGACCGCCGGACCGACCGGTTCTGGGTGCCGTTCCGCGACGAGACCAACGACGAGGAGACCTACGGCGCCGGACGGTACATCGACCTGGAGCCGGACGAACACCGGACCGACGAGGGCACCTGGATCCTCGATCTCAACGAGGCGTACAACCCGACGTGTGCGTTCAACTACGCCTACGAGTGCCCGCTGATCCCCCGCGAGAACTGGCTCGACGTGCGCGTCGAGGCCGGCGAGAGGGACTTCCCGGGCGATCCCGCTGGCGCCGACCACCACCACGGCTGACCCGGCGACAGTCCGACGAGTCCGTTTCGCAGGCCCGGCGCGTGCCGACCCGGCACCGGTTGGCGGTAGCCGACACCTCGCTCCGACGACGCCGTACCGGCGTTCGGTCGGTGGTTGATATGGGCAAACGTCGTGTTCAGTTCCCGGGAACCGGCTGGGAACGGTTTTCACACGGACCCGTACTCACAATCCGAACGCGATTCGGCAGACCTGGGCTGGATACGTACCAGCCGAAATGTGCGCCATCCGGCAGTCCCGCCGGCCTCCATGCATCGCAAGCCAGACGACCCCCCGACTCCCCGAGACGGATGCCAGGCGACTCGACACCCCTCGACGCACTCGACCCCGCCGTCGGGTCGACACTCGTATCGTTCGCCAGAGAGACCATCGAGGCCGCTGCTGCCGCCGGCGACCGGCCGGAGACGACGCTGGACCCCCGCGACCACCCGCTGTCGATGCACGCAGGCGCGTTCGTCACGGTCGAACGCGACGACGACCTGCGGGGCTGCATGGGCCGGGTCGAGGCCGACGACCCGCTGTGGCAGGTCGTCCGGACGACGGCGACGGAGGCCGCGCTCGACGACCCGCGGTTTCCGCCCGTCCGGCCGGAGGAGGTGGCAGACCTCACCGTCGACGTAACGGTGCTGTTGCCGCCGACGCCCGTCGACGTCGACGACCCCGTCGCCTACCCCGACCGCATCGCGGTCGGCCGGGACGGACTCATACTCCGGGACGGGCGCCGCCAGGGACTGTTGCTCCCACAGGTCGCCGCCGAGCGCGACTGGGACGCCCGGGAGTTTCTGGAAGCAACCGCCCGGAAGGCCGGACTCCCCGGAACCGCGTGGCGCCGCGAGGGCGTGACAGTCGAGCGGTTCACGGGTCGGTCGTTCGCCGAGCGCCGTCCTGGCGGGGAGGTGGTCCAGCGTCGCTTCAAACCGGTCGAGCCGTCCCCGGACGGCGGCCACGGAGACAACGAAGCCCTCGTCGGCGGCAGGGACGACGACCGCCCGTCCGGCGCCGCCGACGAGACGGGGGCGTCCGCGGGTGAGCGGGGATGACCGACGCCGGACGGCCCCCGGCTGTCGCCGGCGAGTTCTACGCCGGTACGGAGTCGCCCCTCCGGGACCAGCTGGCCGACGTCTTCGACGACGAGTACGGTCCCGGTCCGCTGGAGTCGACCGCCAACGACGGCGACGTCGCCGGCATCGTCTCGCCGCACGCGGGCTATCCGTTCTCCGGGCCGGTCGCGGCCCACGGGTTCGCTGCGCTCGCCGGGCGGGAGACGCCCGACGCGGTCGTCGTCTTCGGGCCCAACCACGGACGGGCGGGCGCGACGGTCGCCGTCGCTCCCCACGACCGGTGGCGGACGCCCCTCGGCTCGATGCCCGTCGACCGGGAGTTCGCCGAGGCCGTCGTCGAGGAGTCGGCGGCGGCGACGTTCGACCGGCGCGCCCACGAGGGCGAACACTCCATCGAGGTGCAACTCCCGTTTCTGCAGTACGCCGTCGGGAACGTCCCCGTCGTGCCGGTCTGTCTCACCCGCGCCGGCCACGACCGGGCCGTGGCGCTGGGCGAAGCCGTCGCCGAGGCCGCGGCCGGACTGGGCCGTGACGTCGCCGTCGTGAGTTCCACGGACCTCACCCACTACGAACCCCACGAGCGAGCCGTCGAGGCCGATGACCCGGTGGTCGACTCGGTCGCGTCATTCGACGACGGCGCCGTCGCCCGCGCCAAATCCGAGGGGCACACCATGTGTGGTCCCTGGGCGACCGTCGCCGGGATGACCGCCACCCGGGCGTTCGGCGCCGCCGAGGGCGAGCGCCTGCAGTACGCGACCAGCGGCCAGACCGGCGGGTCCGACCGGCGGGTCGTCGGCTACGCGTCGCTGGCCTGGCGGTGACCGGAAGCGCCGGGAAACCGCCGCTCGCCCGGGACGCGGATCAGGCCTCGATCGGGATCTCCCGACCGCACTCGCAGGTGTCGCCCGGATCGACGTGAACGTCGGCGTCGAACCCCCGCCGGACGATCCACGGGCGGCCGCAGTCGGGGCAGTACGTCGAGTTTCGCTCGTGGCCCGGTACGTTCCCCACGTAGACGAACTCCAGGCCGACGTCGGTCGCGACCTCGTGGGCCATCTCCAGGGTCTCGACGGGGGTTCGCGGGCGGTCGCGCATCCGGTGGTCCGGATGGAACTGCGTGAAGTGAACCGGAACTTCGGGGTCCAGGCCGTGAGCCCACTCGGCGAACTCCCGGATCTCCCCGGGGTCGTCGTTGAGGTCGGGGATCGTCAGGTAGGTCAACTCGACGTGGACGTCGGTTTCGAGCAGGCGCTCGGCGCCGTCCAGCGTCGGCTGTAACTTCCCGCCCATCACGTCGACGTGGGGGCCCTCGCGGAACCCCTTGATGTCGACGTTGGCCGCGTCGAGGTGGGGACCGACCGTCTCGACGAACTCCTCGGTGAAGTAGCCGTTCGTGACGATGGCGGTGTACAGCCCCGACTCGTGGGCGGTCGCGGCGGCGTCGCGGACGTACTCGGCGTAGATCGTCGGCTCGTTGTACGTCCAGGCCATTCCCTCACAGCCGTGGGCCTCGGCGGCATCGACGGCCTCCCCGGGGGAGACCTCCCGGAGGGTCAACTCCTCAGGGGTCGAAAACGAGAGGTGGTTGTTCTGGCAGAAGTCACACGAGAAGTTGCACGACGCACCGCCGAAACTGCAGATCCGGGTCCCCGGCCGGAAGTGATACAGCGGCTTCTTCTCGACGGGGTCCGGCGTGCCCGGCGTGCCGTACGGCGAATCGTAGATCTTGCCGTAGGTGGTCAGGCGCAACTCGCCGTCGACGTTCTCCCGGACGTTGCAGATTCCCTGCTGGCCCGGCGAGAGCCGACACCGGTGGGCGCAGGCGGTACACCGGACGACTCCTTCCTCGCTTTCGACCGGCTCCACGAGCGTCGCCGGGACGCCCGCTTCCCCGGACTCGCCCACGAACGGAAGCTGGCTCATTGGCCGCGACTACGTGCTTGAGCGGTAAAAGTTCGTAGCCGGTTTCCGGGGGCCGCTCCCCGTTCGCGTCCCACGCGGTCACTCGCTGCCGTCGTCCGACGCGACCCGTTGCCGGGTTCGGCGGTCACCCGCCGCCGTCCCACGCGACGTCCGACAGCGTCCGCTGGACGGCCTCGTCGCCGATGGCCTCCGCGAGCGTCCGGAAGCCGGCCCGCTCCGCGCGGTCGTCGGCGCCGGCGACCAGCCGGGAGACGATGAACTCCGGCGTCGACCGGCCCACCTCGCCGAACCGGGGCTGGTAGTCGACTCGCAGCGCCAGGTCGTCGGTGAGCCCCTCGGCGTAGATGCCGTCGGTCCGGGCCGCCACCGGCAGCGGCTCTAGTTCGTCCGCGAGGTGGGTGACGAACGTTCCCAGCGCGTCCTCCTCGACGGTCAACTCGACGAGCCCGTGCAGAAGATCCGCGGCGCGTCCGGGCTCGGTGATGGCCTCGAACTCGTCGACCAGCATCAGCGTCCGCTCGCCGGACACGAGCGGCGGCACGACCGACCGCAGCGTGGATTCGAGGACGCCGGCGTTGAAACTGGCGTGGCGGCGGTGGAACACGAGCCGGTCGGTCAACGACACCGCCGCCCGGTCTGCGGGCACCGGCAGCCCCATGTGCGCGAGGACGGCGACCTGGGCCACCGTCTCCAGAAGCGTCGTCTTGCCGCCGCTGTTGGCGCCGGTCAGCACCGCGACCCGGTCCCCGGACGGCGCGTCCAGGTCGTGGTTGCCCAGCGCATAGGTGACCGGCTGGACGTCCTCGCCGCGGGCAACCAGCGTGAGGTTGCGTGCGTCTTCGACTGCCAGGGCGTCCCGGTCGAGAAACGTCGGCCGCCGGAGGTCGTAGGCTTCGGCGAACCGACCCAGCGAGAGTTCCCGGGCGACCCGTCGAACCGCGCCCTCCGCGCGGGTGACGTCCTCCGCCGCCGCATCGACGTCGGCTTCCAGGCGCTCGCGGACCGTCGCGGCCCGCTGGTCGACCGTCGCGTCCAGGTCCGCACGCAGCGCCCGCAGCGATTCGCCGACGAACGCGGGCGCGTCGACGGCGTCGTCGGCCAGGTTCGCACGGATCCTGGCGGCGTCGACGCCGGTCTCCGTGCGAACCCGGTCGACGAACTCGTCCCGGAACGCTGACGCGTCGCCGGCCCCGCCCGAGCGCAGGTCCGAGACGACCGCCTCCCGGTTGGCGACCATCGTGTCGATGGCGGCCCGGCCGTCCCGGAGCCGGTCGAGTTCGTCGTCGGCGCCCGCCCGGACGCGGTCGCCGGACAGTGCCCGCAGGGCCGTCGCCGCCGCCGACAGCGCCTCGACGTCGAGGCGGTCGACGGGTTCGAACGCCGGGCCGGTCGCCCCCGTCTCCCGGAGGGCGACCGCCGTCTCGACGGCGGCCAGCGAGCGGTCCTCGACCCCGTCGGCCGGCTCGAAGGCGTCCAGCATCGCCGCCCGGGTCGACTCGTCTAGTCCCGCCCACGTCCGGCGACCACGCTCGACGGCGTCCAGGCGGTCGGCGATCTCGTCGCGGTCGAGCAACGGCGTCAGCGTCCGTATCTGCCCGGCGGCGGTCCGGTTGACGGCGTGGTCGGCGGCGAGTTCGATGACCTGCTTGTAGACGTTTCGGGCGTCGGGAGTCGAAAGCAGGGCCATGCCCGCCTCGCTGCGGGCCCGCCTGATGATCCGGGCGGCTCGGCTCTCCGCGAGGCCGGCGTCGACGAGCCGGCCGAGGTCGCCCGACTCGATCGCCTCGACGGCCTCGGCGGTCCCCAGCGACGACTCCAGGGTGGCTTTCGACTTCGGCCCGACGCCCCAGTAGGCCTCCAGTCGCATGGATGGCCGATCGGCACGGCCCCGGATTAGTGTCGCGGTCCCGAACGGGTCCACGCTCTGATGCCGTCGTCGCGTCCGCGTTCCCGTGCCGTCGCCACATCCATCTTCTGGTGCCGCCGCTCCAGCACGTCAGTCTCGGGGTCGCCAGGACGGGGGCGGCGAATCCGCCCGCCGGTCGACCAGTTCGGCGGCGTCGTAGGTGCGCTGGCAGGTGTAACACTCGATGGGGCCTGCCGGATCGAAAGACCGCTGGAAGACGTGGCCCCGGGGGCACGCCCACCGGTAGGGGTCGGTCCAGCCGTCGTCGGGCGGGGCGTCCTCCGGGTTGTCGGGTCGGACACTCTTCGGCTCGTCGGTCGGGGCGTTCCCCACCGGAGCATCGGCCACCCCGGCGGACTCCGGGGCGTCCCCGTCCGCCGTTTCGGCCGCTGGCTTCCGGTCGTTCATGGCCGGGTCCGGGTTCCGGTCGGGCCGTTCGCGCGGACGCCCCGGTAGCGGGGATGAACCCAGTCGGGGTCGGCGGCGTCGACCCACGTCGTCGGGTCGCCCAGCGACCGCCACGCCCGCCCGGCGTCGTCGGCGTCGACGCCGTGGCGGTCGAACGGCACCGCTGCGAGCGTCCGGGCGTTTGCGGTGTAAAACACTGCCCGGTCGCCGCCGTCGACCAGCGCAACCAGCGCCGTCGCTCCCCGGGCGTGGCGCAGCAGCGCGGTGGCCATCCGGCCGGCGTGAGCGCCGCCACGGAGCGTCTGGAGGGTCGAAGCCAGTTCCTCGTAGACGCGCTGTCTGTCCGTCGCCGCTCGGTCGTCAGTTCCCATGCGCGGCGATAGCCCGGGACCGCACATAGGCGCACGCCGGACCCCCGGAGCGAAAGTGAAAGTGAAACCGACAGGGGTTGCCTCGCGACGTGTCGGCGCTTCCACGGCGGCAGCCGAGAGCCGTAGATTGAAATAGCGTGGCCGTGTGGACCCCTCCAAGATGTTGCGCCGGCCGGACCGGACGACACTGGGGGGAAGTACCGTCGCATGACCGGAACGCTGGTCGTCGTGGCCGGGCCGCCGGGCGTGGGCAAGACCACCGTCGCGCGCCAGGTCGCCGACCGGGTCGCTGGCGATGTCCTCCGGACGGACGTGGTCCGGAAGGACCTGTTCGACGCGCCCGAGTACACCGACGAGGAGGAGCGCCGCGTCTACGAGGAGTTGCTGTCCCGCGCCGCCGACGTCGTCGAGGCCGGCGGGGCCGTCGTGCTCGATGGCACCTTCTACCGGCGGCGGTACCGGCGCCGTGCCGCGACCGTCGCCGCCGACGCCGGCGCGTCGTTCGACCTTCTGAAGGTCGACTGCGACAGCGACGTGGTCCGGTCGCGGATGGCGGCCCGTGAGGGCGACGAATCCGACGCCGACTTCGAGATACACATGCTGTACCGCGAGCAGTTTGAGCCGATCGAGCGCGACCACGTCGCCGTCGACAACTCCGGGGACCAGGGGTCGACCCGCCGGCAACTCGACCGCCACTTCGGGACCGAGGCGGTCACCGAGGAACACGCCTGAGCGAGCACGTCGTCGGATATGGCGCCGTCCGCCAGGACGGTGCCACGGGGGATTTCCCCTCGAGTCCCGACGGGCGCCGCCCGCCGGTGCGGAGCCGCTGGCGTTTTGTTCGGGGTCCCCCAACGGATCGGCATGCCCGACGAACTCGCCTGGGAGCGGCTGGACCGCTGGACGGCCTTCACCTGCCCCGGATTCGACGTCGTCCACGAGGAGGTCAGGCTACCCGACGGCACCGAGACGGACTTCGACTACCTCTCGGAACCGCCGGCGGTCGTCGTGCTCCCGCTCACCCCCGACGGCGAGGTGGTCGTCATCGAGGAGTGGCGCCAGGCCGTCGGCCGCGTGAACCACGGGCTCCCCGCCGGCAGCCTCGAACACGACGACGACGACCTCGCGGTGGCGGCCCGCAGGGAACTCCGCGAGGAGACCGGCTACGAAGCGGCACAGGTCGAACGCCTCGCGACCGTCGAACCGGCCAACGGCCTCGCCGACTCCGTCCACCATCACTTTCTCGCCCGGGGCTGTACCCCCGCCGGCGACCAGCAACTCGACGACGACGAGAGCATTCGCGTCGACACGGTGGCCCCCGAGACGCTGCGGGGGGGCGTCGCCGATGGAGAGATCCGCGACGGGCGAGCGGCGCTGGCGGTCAGTTACGCCGTCGCGTTCACGGACGCGATCGAGGTGGATACGGACGACCCGGCCGCCCGATAGCCCAGTGGCCGGAACGCAACCCTTACCGCCCTGGTGGGCCGACGGGACTGCATGGGCGACGCCTTCGAGGTCCGGGCGTGGGACGGGGCCGGCCGGCTCGGCGAGTTGACGGTGCCGCGGGCGGACGCGACCGTCGAGACGCCGGCGCTGCTCCCGGTGGTGAACCCCCACGTCCAGACCATTCCGCCGCGTCGACTGGGCGAGGCGTTCGGCGCGGAGATGCTCATCACGAACGCCTACGTCCTGTGGGGCAGCGACGACCTCCGGGACGCGGTCGAGCGACGCGGCGTCCACGACCTGCTGGGGTTCGACGGCCCCATCATGACCGACTCGGGGTCGTTCCAGCTCGCCGAGTACGGCGAGATCGACGTCGAATCCGAAGAGATCCTGCGGTTCCAGCGGGCGATCGGCTCCGACGTCGGGACGCCGGTCGACATCCCGACGCCGCCGAACGTGGGCCGCGAGCGTGCGGAGGCGGACCTCGAAGAGACCGAGCGCCGCCTCGCCGTCGCCGCCGAGTTCGACGCCGGCGAGATGCTCGTCAACGCCCCGATCCAGGGCGCGACGCACCCGGCGCTGCGGACCGCGGCCGCCGAGCGGGCCTACGAGACGGGACTGGACGTGTTCCCCGTCGGCGCGGTCGTGCCGCTGTTGAACGACTACCGGTACGGGGACGTCGTCGAGGTCGTCGCCGCCGCAAAGCGGGGCCTGGGCGCGGACGCGCCGGTCCACCTGTTCGGCGCGGGCCACCCGATGATGTTCGCGCTCGCGGTGGCCGCCGGCGTCGATCTCTTCGATTCGGCGGCGTACGCGCTGTACGCCCGCGACGACCGCTACCTGACCGTCCGGGGGACCCACCACCTCGACGATCTGGACTATCTCCCCTGCTCGTGCCCAGTCTGCACCGAGCACGACCCCGAGAGCCTGCGGGCGCTGGACGAGGAAACCCGCGAAACACGCCTCGCCGAGCACAACCTCCACGTCTCCTTTGCCGAACTGCGGCGGGTCAAGCAGGCGCTTCGGGAGGGGAACCTCCTGGAACTGGTCGAACAGCGCGCCCGCAGCCATCCGACGATGCTCGACGGCTACCGGGCGCTGCTGGAGGAGGCCGAGACGCTCGAAGACAACGACCCGGCCTCGAAGGGGACGTTCTTCTACGTCTCGGGCGACAGCGCGGCCCGCCCGGAGGTCGTCCGCCACCACGAACGGCTGTCGCGGCTGTCGGTCCCGTCGCAGCTGTTGCTCGCGGAGTCGCTGTCGGGCATCGAGGACGAGTACGACGCCGTCTGGCGGGTCCGCCCGCCGTTCGGGCCGGTACCGGAGGCGCTGGAGGAGACGTATCCGCTGACGGCGGAACGACCCGACCGACTCGACGTGCGTGCCTACCGGCGGGCCGCAGATGGGGTCGCCCGACTCGTCGAGGCGGCGCCCGACGCCGACCTGACGCTGGCCCACGAGGGGTGGCCGGCCGCTGCGCTTGACCGGTTGCCGTCCGGCGTCGAACTCGTCGACCTCGACGAATGAGCGGCAGTGAGTGCGCCGACGGGAGAACAGCGGTCAGTACGCCGTTGGCGTCTCGAACGACTCCTCGATCGCGTCCTCGACGTCGGAGACGGTCGTCTCGTAGCGGACGACGACCTCGCTTCCGTTCTGTTCGACCTCGATTTCGTCGGCGACGTCCTTCGCAATGTCGGAGACGTACTCGCCCTCCGAGACCAGCGCGAAATACCCATCGAGGACGTCGGCGACGTCCTCGGCGTCGTTTTCGTCCTCGACGTCCATCGTGTTCTCGGTGCCACGCTTGTCGCCGTCCTTGTACACCGCTCCGGCGACCCGCTCGACGTCTGAGAGAGGCGTGACGTCGAGTTCCTCGCCGCCGACGGAGGTCGTCTCCGAGAGGTTGGGAACCATCCCGCCGACGTACCGGACCGGGGCGTTCCGGGTGCTGCCGTAGGCGTCCCGGAGTTCCTGGTCCATCTTGTCGCCGCCGGCTGCCGCGACGTCGATGGCGTCCTCGACGGCGTCCTGAGAGCCGATCACGTACTTGGAACCGGAGATGACCCCCAGGTAAGAGCCGTAGTCGCTTTCGGGCTCGTAGACGGTCTTGCCCTCGTGGTCGTCGTCGTCGTAGGAGACGTCGTTGTTGTCCTCCAGGGCGTCGACGACGTCGTCTTCGGCCCAGTTGGCCTCGAACAGCGACCCGCCGTACTCGCTCGTGACGCCGTAGTCGGAGTATTCCGAGAAGCCGATCTGCCACTGGATCTCCGACGGGTCGAGGTCGGCCTCGTCCTCGAACCGGTCTTTCAGTTCCTCGTAGTCGTCAGGCCCCTCGTAGTACTCGCTTTGGGAGATCTCGTCGAGATAGGCGTTCGCGATGGTCTTCACGCCGTCGTCGTCCATCACTGCGCCGACGTCGACGAACAGCGCGCTGTCGGCGTCCTCGGGGACCTGGTTCGTGCGGTTGGACCCCATGCCGACCATGTTCTGGACCTGCTGACAGCCCGCGAGGCTCGTCGCCAGGCCGGCGGCTCCGAGCGCGCCGGCGGTTCGAAGCACGTCTCTCCGGGACGGATCGCCACCCCATCGTGTCATGTATAACACGGCCAGGCGACCTCGTGATAAAGATACCGCTCTCCGGAGACCGCAGGCCCCGGCAGAGCGACCCCCCGGAGACGACTCTACCGCGTGCCGGCTGCCCGACGGGTCCAGAAGATAGTTGCACGTCGGCCTCCCAGGACCGTGCATGACCGACTACTTCGAGGTCCACGAACGGGACGGGGCCGCCAGGCTCGGCGAACTCCGCCTGGCTGACCCGGTGGCGACCCCCGCGCTCGTGGACGACGTGCTCGTCGACGCCGGCAGCCGCTGGTTCCGCGAGCAGGAGCCGCCGGCGGGCGATGAGGGGACGCTGACGGTGCTCCCCCACCGCGGCTTTCCCTCGGGGACGCCCGAGGAGGTCCAGGAGTCGTTCGCGGTCGACGACCCCGACGTCGAGTTCCCCAGCGCCGCGGTGGTCTCTCCGGAGACGGCAACGGACCACGGCGCCGACGCCTCCGTGCTGTCGGGGGCGCCCGGCGTCGTCGGCCACGGCGAGGCCTTCGTCGAGGCGGTCGTCGCGGTCCGGGAGGCCATTCCCGACGACAGCGCCCTGCTTCTGTCGGGAGTGGCGACGCCGGGCAACGTCGCCACCCTGGCGTACGCCGGCGTGGACCTGTTCGACGCACACGCCGCGGCCATCGCGGGAACCGAGGGCCGGTATCTCGCGGAGGACGGCGAACGACCGGCGGACGAACTGTCGGAGTTGCCCTGCACGTGCGAGGCCTGCCGGTCGGCGACGCCGGAGACGTTCGACCGGGAGGACTGTGCCGACCACAACGTCGCCCGCCTGGAGGCGGCGCTGGCAACGGTCCGCGAGCGCATCAGGGCCGGTCGGCTACGGGATTACCTGGAGGCGCAAGCCCGCCACGAACAGTGGCACACCGCGACCCTGCGCGAACTGGACCAGCAGTGGGGCTATCTGGAGCAGCGCACCCCGCTAATCAGGGACGTCGAGATGACCGCCGCCTCCGGGGACACCCTCCGGCGGGTCGAGATCCGGCGGTTCGCCGACCGGGTGGCCTCGCGCTACCGGGCGCGGTTCGACGAACCGCTGGTGCTGGTGCCCTGCTCGGCCCGCAAGCCCTACAGCGAGTCACAGTCCCACGAGCAGTTCCACGACGCCATCCAGTACCGCGCACACAAGGTCTCGATGACCAGTCCGATCGGCGTCGTCCCCCAGGAACTGGAACTGACCTACCCCGCCCAGCATTACGACGCCGTCGTGACCGGCCGCTGGACCGAGGGCGAGAAAACGTTCGTCGCCGACGTGCTCGCCCGGTATCTCGAACGCAACGAGTATCCCAGGATCATCGCACACGTCCCCGAAGGCGGCTACCGCGACGTCGTCGAGCGCGTCGCGACCGACCTCG
>JAZKSB010000017.1:0-19209 GCA_036626315.1 Halobacteriales archaeon | reverse complement strand
AGGTCGCTCCGGATCCAGTCCCCGAAACGGCACATCCCGGGTCGGTCAGACCTCGTACAGGAGTCGTTCGGGTCCCTTCAGGACGACCTCCGTGTCGGGTTCGTCCCCGGCGTCCGCGACGACCCCGGCGACTGCCGCCTTGTTGTCCGGCAGGTCGACCTCCCGCTCGACGACGACCAGCACGTACGACCGTTCGAGGTGGGGGACCGCCTGGCGGTAGTCCCGGAGTTGCGAGACGAGGCCGTCCCTGCTTTTGGGACTGCCCGCCAGCACGACGTCGAGGACGTAGTTGCGGGACTCGGACTCGTGGGCGACCAGCAGGTCGACCGCGTAGCGGCCGAACGACGCCGACTGCTCGACCGCGTACGGTCGGTCGGCGAATCGGCCCGCGAGCACCTGGAACAGCTCGGAGCCGATCCAGCGCTCCCGCACGGACGCCGCCCCGACCGACCCTGCGCCCGGCGAGACGACCAGTCCCTCCAGCGCGTCGCGGATGGCGCTGGTCGCGTACTGGGGCGTCCTGTCGCCCAATTCCGCCCGGACGAACTCCATCAGGTCCCGGTAGGTGAACGACCCGTCGTCCATCGACCGCTTCAGCGACCGGTGCAACCGCTCGACGAACGCGTCCTTATCGCCGTCGTACTCCGTCACCCGCGGACCGTGCTCCCGGCGGAGCGACCGCAACTCCTCGACGGTGAGCGAACGCAGTATCTGCTTCAGCGGGCCTGCTCGGGGCATTCGTCGGCGCCTCGACCGCTCGGGGTTTAGCCGTTGTGGTTATTCCGACACCAGCGGGGCGCTACTGCATTGCGTCCAGCGGGACCGCGACTTCGACCGCGACCGTCAGCCAGGTCGTCCGCACGGCCGCCGCGTCGGCGTCCGCCGGATAAACCGTGATCCGGGTCGGGTCCTCGGGTTCGTCGACGGCGGACGCCAGGTCGAGCCCAGGTCGGCCGCTGCGGTCGCCGCCGGGCGGGCCGCCGTCGCGTGTGGGTGCGTCGGCCCCGCTCACGGCCGGTCCTTCCCGCGGTGGACCCGCTCGACGTGTTCCCGGGAGGCCGCCACGCTGTCGAACCGCCGCGGACACCTGGGACACCGCAGACTCATCGCGACCCCTCCGGCCGGTGGGCCCCCCTGGGCGAACAGGCAGGACACCCTGGCAGAATCCCGTCGGCGTCTGCGAACACGCGCCGGTATCTCGCGGTCACGTGGCCGCCGCAGTTGTCACAGGTCGCCATCCGTCGACACCTCCCCGGGAACGGTCGGTCGTCGTTTCATTTTGGGTTACCCTCTGCAACCCGCTTACTGCCGGTAACAGTTAAGCGTCAGCGAACGTCCGGTTCATCGGGTGAACGGTCGGTAACTGCCACTCCATTGCCGTCGGGCGGTGCCGGCGTGCGCTCGGCCGTCCGTGGTCGTCGGGCGGTGCCGGGCTACTCTCGCATGTCCGTGACCCTCGAACGGTCGCCGGGCTACTCAAGCCGGTCCAGCACCGCCTCGCGTTCGTACGCCAGCGACAGTTCCCGGGACCGCCCCCGCCCCTCGACGTCGGCGTACCGAGTCTCGACGATGCCGAGCTGGTCGAGCTTGTTGATGATCTCCGAGTAGCGGGTGTATCCCAGGTCGGTCGTCCCGTGGAACGCCTCGTAGACGTCGCCGGCCTGCTCGCCGTCGTTTTCGGCGATCACCCGGACCAGCGCGCGCTCGTTGTCCGACAGCGCCTGGAGGCTGTGGCTCAGGTGGACGTGTTTCGACTGGTCGTAGGCGTCATCGACGTCGTCGACGCTGACCGTGCGCGACGCCCGCATCTCGGCGTTCAGCCCCGCCCGCCGGAGCAGGTCGATGCCGACACGGAGGTCGCCGCTCTCGGCGGTCAGTTCGGCGACCCGGTCGAGCACGGGCGCGCCGACGACCTCCTCGTGGAACCCGCGCTCGACCCGCTCGCGGAGGATGTCGGCGATCTCGGTCTCGCCGTACGCCGGAAAGTAGATCTCCTCCGGGCGGAAGACGCTCTGGACCCGGCCGTCGAGTTCCTCGATGAGTTCCAGCGAGAGGTCCGAGGAGACGACGATGACGCCGATGCGGGCGTCGCCCTGTGCCTCGTGGGCACGCAAAAGCGAGTACAGCGTGTCGCTGGCCTCGCCCTCGTAGAAGAGGTAGTTGACGTCGTCCAGCGCCACCACAAGCACCTCGTCGTCCTCGACGAGGCGGTCGGTCACCTGTCCGAACAGTTTCTTGAACGAGACGCCCGACGACGGCGGTTCGTAGTCGAAGATGGCCTCGAAGATGCGCGAGAACACCGAGTATCGCGTGGAGTCGACCTGACAGTTCACCCGGACGGTCCGCACCCCCGACTGGGCGGCGAGTTCGTCGAACAGCTTGTAGACGGCGGTCGTCTTGCCCGTCCCCGGCGGCCCCTGGACCAGGCTGTTCAGCGGCCGCGACCCCCGCACCGCCGGCCGGAGCGCGTACTTGAGGCTGTTCATCTGGCTGTCGCGGTGCTTGAACGTCTCCGGGACGTAGTCGATCTCGAAGACGTGCTCGTTGCGGAACACGGACTCGTCCCACGACAGCATGTCGTCGCCGGAGTCGCCGGCCATATCACTTTCACTAGGCCGGGCGAGTCACTTAACGATTCGGCAGACAGGAGTCTGACGCCGTCTTACGCTGCGCGGTGAAAGTGGACGGGACCGGAACGGCCACGGGCGGGCGATCCGGCGGCTCGCACGGGCGCTCGCGGCAGGCGAAAGTGACCGGAAGTGGTCCGCCGGTAGCACAGGTCGACCGACGCGTTCACCCGCCCGATCCGCCGCTCGCGGATGCGGGCGCGTTTCGACGCCGTTCGGCCAAACGACCGCCACCCGATTCGATGGTCGACCCGGAACTTCTCCAGCAGTCCCCGCTGCTCCGCATCCGGCAACCCCGCCGCCGGACGACTTCACTCGTCGACCCGGAACTTCTCCAGCAGTCCCCGGTAGAAGCCCTCCGTGTCCGCCTCGCCCGCCAGTTTCTCGACGATGAGTTCCGGCGTCGAGCGGGCGAGGTGGTTCGCGCGCGGCGAGCGCTCAACGACGAGTTCGCCGTCCTCTAGCCCCTTCGCCTCGATGCCGTCGACCTGGACGTCGAAGTCGGCCTCCTCTCGGATCTCGCCGGCCAGGTGGGAGACGAACACGGAGGTGGCGTCCTCCGCCCGAAGTTCCTCCAGAATGCCGGCCATGATCACGGCGCTGGCACCGGGTTCGGTGATGGATTCGAGTTCGTCGACCAGCACGAGCCGTCCCCGGTCGCCGGCCACCAGGTCGCCGAACTGCCGCAGCGTCGACTCGAACGCGCCGGCGTCCAGCGTCCCCTGGGTGGCGGCGTGGTAGTGCAACTCCTCGAAGTGCTCGACGCGGGCGGCGTCCGCCGGGACCGGCAGGCCCATGTGCGCGAGGACGACGACTGCCGCCAGCAGGTCCAGCAGCGAGGTTTTCCCGCCGCTGTTGACCCCGGACAGAAGCGTCACGCCGCCGACCTCGTAGTCGACGGGTTCGACCGCCTCGAACGGTTCGTCCAGCAGCGGCGAGCGCCCCCCCTCGACGGCGATGCCCTGGCCGCCGATGTCGGGCATCGTGGACCCGAAGTCCCGGGCGAACCGCGCGACCGCGAGTTCGACGTCCAGTTCCAGTGCGTTGCGGACCAGCGTCCCGGCGGCCGCCCGCTCGTCGGCCAGTTGCGCGGCCAGTTCCCGCTTCAGCGACGCCGCCCGCCGGTCGCGCTCGGCCTGCAGTTCGTCGCGAAGCCGGCCGGCGGCGTCCTCGTCGCGCTCGACGGGGAACGTCGGGCGGTCGGGGAACACCCGCCGGGCCAGGTCGGCCTCCGTCCCCTCCAGGGCCAGCGCGTCGGTCAGGTGCTCGCGGGCGGCGGCGACTGCAGCCTCGAACTCCGACGTGAGTTCCCGCGAGAGCAGCGAGTCCACGCCGGCGCCCTGCTCGACCAGCGACAGCAGGTCCGCCCCCTCGATGGTGACGTCCTGCTCGCGGATGGCCTCCCGGAGGCGGTCGTTGGCGACGCTCTCGGCGGTCGAAACAGCGGGTTCGAGTTCCTCGACCGCCGCCGACAGCCGGTCGAGTTCGTCGTCCCCGCGGACGGCGCCGTCCTCGTCGACCCGCGACAGCGCCGCCTCCAGGGCATCCAGATCCGTCGGCGCGTCCAGGCCGGCCTCCCGGTGGATCCGGGCGGCGGCCTGCAGCGGCTCGCGGTTGGCCGCAAAAAACGACAGCGTCCGCTCGGGGACGACCGCCTCCGGTTCGTCGAGCGCGTCCGGTTCGACCCGGACGTCGCCATCGACGTCGACCCCGGCGAACGCCTCGTCGAGCGCGACCACCGTCGCGTAGCCGCGGGCAAGTTCCGCCAGGTCGCGGGCGTCCTCGACGACCTCGACGCTGACCTCGGGGACGGCCTCGCGGGCCGCGCTGTAGGTCTCGGCGTCGGTCGTCGCCAGACACCGGTCCCGGACCTGAACGTCCGTCGACGGCGAGAGCGGTTCGACGCCCGCGAGCGTGTCGGCTACCGCTTCGTCGGGGTCGCGGGCCATCGCCTCCTCTGCGAACGCCCGGACCTCCTCGATGCGGGAGGCGGCGGCGCTGGGATAGAACGTCTCCAGGCGCTTCTCGGCGTAGGTTGTGACCGCACGCGCCTGCAGCAGTCCGAGCACCTCCCGGTAGATCTCGCGGGCGCGGTCGGTCGCCAGGAACTCGCCGGGGTCGTCGTGGCGCTGCCTGATGGCCGCCCGCGCGATCCGGGCGGCCCGGCCCTCGGTCACACCTGGCGCCGCCGACAGCGCCGCGACGTCGCCCTCCCGGAGCGCGCGCTCGGGGTCGTCCAGTTCCGACAGCGACGCGGCGGTCTTCTCGCCCACGCCGGAAATGGCCGTGAGTTCCATCTAGCCCCGCAAGGTGCGACCCCGTGGGCAATAGTGGTTGCGACGGCGGTCCGGGGGGACGGCGGCGGGCCAGCGGAAAGGCTCCCCGGCCGGCGAAAGGTCGTACCGCCGACGAACCCACGAACCGAACCGCCGACGAAGCGCCGACGGAGTGCAGACTCGACCACGCCACCCGGACCGCCCCGTTTCTTGTGCGTCGGGTGCGAATCACCGGGCGTGCCTCCCGCGTGGTTGCCCGCTGCGGCCCCGGACTGGCTGGTTCCGACGGCCAAGCGACTGTTCGTGTGGCTCGTGGTCGCTGCGCTGGTCGCGTCGTCGGCGGTGGTCGGCTACGCCGGAACCCCATACGACGCCGAACCGCAGCGCCTGGACGCGGTTCGGGAAGGTTCCGAAGTCGTCGTCGAGGAGCACCCGCACGGCTACGTCCTGCGGGACGCGGACCCGGACGGCGAGCGGGTCGGACTGGTGTTCTACCCCGGCGCCCGCGTCGAGGCGGCGGCCTACCTCTGGACGCTGGCCCCGCTGGTCGAGCGCACGGACGTTCGGGTGTACGTTCCCGAGATGCCGCTGCACTTCGCCGTGCTCGACCCCGGGCGGGCGGCGGACGTCCTCGACGGTGACGTCCCGCTCGCCAGCGGCAGCGCCGCCGTCGACCGGTGGTACGTCGGCGGCCACTCGCTGGGTGGGGCGATGGCCTGCCGGTTCGGTGCGAACAACCCCGAGCGGGTCGAGGGGGTCGTCCTCGCGGCGGCCTACTGCGGGCCGGGCAACTCCCTATCCGACGCCGACCTGGACGTGCTGGCGGTGTGGGGAAGCCGAGACGGCGTGCTCGACGAGCGTCGAGTGCAGGACCGGTCGTGGGCGCCCGGCGACGCCCGGTTCGTGGAACTCGACGGCGTCAATCACGCCCAGTTCGGCGCCTACGGCGACCAGTCCGGCGACCGCGATCAGGCCGTGGACGACCGGACGGCTCGCGAACGGATCGTCGCGACGTTGACGGCGTGGTTCCGCGACCGGGGCGGGGAAACCGCCGGCCACGGGTAGAAGCACTCCGGTTCGCTCGGCACGAGAGCCCTCGCGGAGTGGCGATCCTCCTCGCTCGGCGCGGGACCCACCGACGGGGGGCAATCCTCCTCGCGTGTTGCTCGGGGCGTGCCACCCCGGCGAAAGAACGTCGAATTGACCGGTCGTCGTGGGTTGTCGCCGACCGCTGCTCACAGCACTTCGCGCTGACAGCTCCCGCAGAGGTTCTCCTCTTTCACGTCGACCTCCCGGACCGTCGGCGAGAAACTCATCACGCAGCGGTTGTTCGAGCAGTGCTCCAGCCCCATCGTGTGGCCGATCTCGTGAATGACCTCCTTGCGGACCCGGTCGCTGAAGACGTCGCCGGGGTCGCGGCTGGCGAAGCCGTCGTCGGACAGCCCCTCCGCGCTGGTCGACCCGCCGTCGGCTGCGGCGGCCTCCTCACGGAGGCGGTACGTCGAGATGACGCTGCCCTCGCCGTCCAGGTACGCCAGCCCAAACACGTAGTTGCGGCGGTGGTAGTACAGGTCCTTCGATGTGATGGCGATGTTCTTGTCGCCGGTGCCGACTCGCCGGGCCAGCTGGATGAAATCCTCGGCCCGGTACTGCTCGCGGCCGGCATTGTACGCGCCCGAGGGGATCGACTGTGACTCGCGCACCCTGACGTCGCAGTCGTAGACCGACTTCAGCGCATCCGAGGCCTCGCGCTTGACCTCGGCGGGGACCGACCCCACGGGCACGATGTCGACGACCATACCGAACGGTTATGCGGGCGCTCCCATAAACATCTCGCCGTGCTGGCACCCACCGCCGCGGCGGTCGCCGGACGACTCGACGGCTACGACCGCGCGGTCGAGGTCGGGATCGGCACCAACCCGGCGGTCGCGGAGCGCCTCGCCGGGCGTGGCGTCGCCGTGACCGCGACCGACGTCCACCGCCGCGACGTTCCCGAGGGTGTCCGGTTCGTCCGGGACGACGTAACCGACCCCGACCCGTCGATGTACCGCGGCGCCGGCGTCGTCTACGCACTGAACCTCCCGCCGGAACTCCAAGAGCCGGTCCGGGCGGTGGCGCGCCGGGTCGACGCGGACTGCCTGTTCACGACGCTCGGCGGGGACCCGCCGACGGTCCCCGTCGACCCCGAGCAGGTGCCCGGCGACACCGTCTACCGGGTGCGGTGAGCGGGGACCGAACGCGCCGGGATCCGCGGGCGGGCACCGGCGCCGGTGCTGCATCCGGAACACCCTTAAGATGCCCTTACGAAACCCCGGCCATGCAGGTCGACGCCGTCGTTCTCGACGTCGACGGGGTCCTCGTGGACGTCGAAGACTCCTACCGGCGAGCCATCGTCGAGGCGACCGAGCGCGTCTACGGGGAGACCATCGACCGCGATCAGGTGCAGATGTTCAAGAACGCCGGCGGCTTCAACAACGACTGGGAACTGACCTACGCCGCCGCGCTGTACCTGCTCGCCCACGAGCGGGGGCTGACGGAGGGACTGGAGAGTTTCACCGACGAGATCGCGCTGAACGACGGCGGACTGGACGCTGCCGTCGGGGTCGTCGAGGAGAAACTGGACGAGGAGACGATGACCGAGATCCGCAACGGGTGGAACAAGAAGCGTCTCAGGGACGTGTTCCAGCAACTGTACCTCGGCGCGGACCTCTACGAGCGCCTCGAGGGCGAGGCCGCCGACCTTGACACACAGGGATTCATCTACGACGAATCGCCGCTGATCACCCCCGAGACCATCGAGTTCCTGCTGGACAACTACGACCTGGCGATCCTGACCGGCCGGCCGGGACCGGAGGCCGAGATCGCGCTGACAAGGGTTGGCCTGGAACTGGACGAGGAGTTCGTGATCACGATGGACGACTGGGAGGGCGGCAAGCCCGACCCCGACGCGCTGATCACGCTGGCCGATCGGCTCGGGGCTGACTCGCTTCTGTACGTCGGCGACTCTCTGGACGACGTCGAGACCGCGGTCAACGCCGCCAGCGAGGACGACCGCGAGTACAGGGCCATCGGGGTGCTTTCCGGTGGCCTCTCGGGAGAAGAGGGCCGCATGGAGTTCGAACTCCAGGGCGCCGACGCCGTCGTCGAAGACATCAACGAACTCCAGGACATCCTCGAAGGGGCGGCGCCGGCCGCCGGCGCCTGAAGCCGTGACCGACTCCCGGTCTCCCGGCGCAAGCGGCGCCCGCGAGGGAAAAGAGGAGACCTGGCTGTTCCTGCGGACCCTCGTCGGACTGCTGCTGGTCGGGTGGCTGCTCGCGGCGCTGTTTTCGCCGCCCCGGCCGCTGTCGTTTCTGGTGGTGGTGGCGCCGCTGTGGCTGCTCGCCGCCGTCGGTGCCTGGTGGCTGCACGCCCGAGACGGATACGCGCGGCTCCGGGCGAGTCCGCTGTACGCGCCGGGCCTGTCGGCCGCCAGGGCGCTCGGGATCTTCGTCCTCATGGCGGCGGCGCTGAAGTTCGGCGGGACGTTCCTGCTTGACGCACTCGTCGAGAGCCAGTCGGGCTACGTGGCCGTCGCGCCGGGCGAGACCGTGCCCTCCGGCAAGACTGCCGTCAGCGACCGCCCGCTTTTTTACGACCTTGCGGTGTCGGCAGTTGCGCTCGCCGCCGCGTCCCTGGCGGTCTATCGGGGCTGGCTCGCGTGGCTGGCGAGCGACGGGTGACTCCTGAGTTCCGACAGGGCCATCCGGGCGCGTCCCCACCGTACCGGCGCCACCCCCTGAGACGACGCACTTTTGCCCGGCGCGGGCGACCGCTCGGGCATGGACATCGCCATCCTCGGCGGCACCGGCGACATCGGACAGGGGCTGGCGCTCCGGTGGGCCCACGACACCGACCACAGCGTGGTCGTCGGCTCCCGCGAGCGAAGCCGCGCGGTCTCGAAGGCCAACGAGTACGAGACGGAACTGGAGAGCATGGGCCGCGAGCGCGAGATCGAGGGCTACGAGAACGCCGAAGCCGCCGGCCGGGGCGAGCTGGTCGTGCTCGCGGTGCCGGCCTACCACGTCGCGGACACCGTCGAGGCCGTCGCCGACGAACTCGACGACGCCATCCTCGTCACCCCCGCGGTCGGCATGCAAAACGAGGACGGCGAGATGCGGTACAACCCGCCCGGCGTCGGGAGCGTGACCGAACTGGTCGCCGAGGCGGCGCCCGACGGCGTGCCGGTCGTCGGGGCGTTCCACAACCTCCCCGCCGGACGGCTCGCGGACCTGGACGCCGACCTCGAGATAGACACCCTGCTGGTCGGCGACGACGGGGACGCAAAGGACATCGTCGACGACCTGGCCGACGACGTCGCGGGGCTGCGGGCGCTGGACGCCGGGGCGCTGGGCAACGCCGCCGAGGTCGAGGCGGTGACGCCGCTTCTGGTCAACGTCGCCAGGCACAACAAGCGGCTCCACGACCTGGGGATCCGAGTGCAGTAGATCCCGGGACGACTCCACGACGATCCGTTACGGCGGTCCGCTCCTCCGCCACGGCGACCGCCGACCGCGGACCGAAGTCCACCGCACGCAGACGCGTCTCAGGCGCCGGCCTCTTCGAGCGCCGTTTCGATCCGGTCGCGCTGGGTGACCCCGACGAACCGATCGACGACGCCGTCGTCGTTCTCGACGACGACGGTGGGCAGCGACCGGACCTGGTACTCGTTGGCGACGTCCTGGCGCTCGTCGACGTCCACCCGCTCGAACTCGAACCGGTCCCCCCACTCCTCGTCGATGTCCTCGAGGATGTCGTCCTGGGTCTTGCACGGGCCACACCAGTCGGCGTAGAAGTCATACAGCGTGACGGGCATTGTGCTCGACCGGTAGTTGCTCCGCACCTCGCATAAGGGTTTTCCACTGTTGCGTGTCCGCCGTCGTCGACCCGAACTGCCGGGGATCGGGGCGGACGTCCGGGCGTTCGAAACTTTTACCCACGCGCACGGCCGACACACGGACATGGCAAAGAGCGAAGGCGGCAGCGGGTTGATGTCCAGCGCGGGGCTGGTGCGGTACTTCGAGTCCGAGGACCGCAATGCCATCAACCTGGACCCGAGGACCGTCGTCGCCTGGGGCGCGCTGTTCGGCGTGCTGATGCAGGTGCTCAACGCGGTCGGCCTCGGTACGCAGGGCGCCGGGTCCGTCGTGCTGGCCGTCATCGTCGCCGCGTTCGGCGGCATCACGATCGGCATGGTCTTCCGGGCGGCGATGCAGGGCGAGGTCTGATGCTGACGGCCGGCGTCGTGGCGGTCCAGGGCGACGTGAGCGAACACGCCGCCGCCGTCGAGCGAGCCTGCACCGACCACGGCGAGGACTGCGACGTCCGCGAGGTTCGCGAGTCCGGCACCGTCCCGGACTGCGATCTGCTGGTGTTGCCGGGCGGGGAGTCGACGACCATCTCCCGGTTGCTCCATCGGGAGGGCATCGCCGATGAGATAGTCGACCACGTCGCCGCCGGCAAGCTGCTGCTGGCGACGTGTGCGGGTCTGATCGTCGCCGCCGAGGACGCGGGCGACGACCGGGTGGACGAACTCGGCCTGCTGGACGTCTCCGTCGACCGCAACGCCTTCGGCCGGCAGAAGGACTCCTTCGAGGCGGACCTGTCCGTCTCCGGGCTGGAGGGGCCGTTCCACGCGGTGTTCATCCGGGCACCGCTGGTGGAGGCGGTCGGGGACGGTGTCGAGGTGCTGGCGACCGTCGACGGCCGGCCGGTCGCCGTTCGGGACGGCCCCGTGGTGGGCACTTCGTTTCACCCGGAGTTGACCGGCGACTCGCGGATCCACGACCTGGCGTTTTTCCGCGGCGCCGCCGTCGAGCAGTGACGGCACAGCCGGCGCCGTCGAGCAATGACAGCACAGCCGGCGCCGTCGCCGGCTGACTGCCCCGACCCGCGCTCTTTTGAGCGTCCGGGCCCTGCCGAGTGACATGGACGCCAGCATCGAGTCGGTCCTCGTCGCGGGGACCGACGACGGCCCCGTCGGCGTGGTCGTGCTCGACGTGGAAGGGCGCCCCGACGTGTTGCCGATCTCCGTCGGCATCGACGAAGCCGCGAGCATCGCCCGGGGGATGGACGCCGCCGACACCGGCCGGCCGATGACCCACGACCTCCTGCTGGATCTGGTCGAGGAACTCGGCGGGCGAGTCGACCGTGTGGTCGTCTCGGCGGTCGACGGCGGGACCTACGTCGCCGACGTCCACCTGGACACCCCCCGCGAACAGGTCACCGTCGACGCCCGGCCCAGCGACTCCCTTGCGCTGGCCTCCCGGACGGCCGCCGGCATCGAGATCGAGGAGCCGGTCTTCGAGCGCGGGCGCCGGCCCCGCGAGGACTTCGCCGACCTCCGGGACATCCGCGAGGCCGCGGAGGGGGCGTGACGATGGGAGGCGACACCGACGCCACGGGGCGCGGCGACGGCGACCCGACGGACGACCCCGAGGAGGTGCTCGCGGAACTGTTCGCGGTCATCGAGGACCGCAAGGAGACGCTGCCGGAGGACTCCTACACCGCGTCGCTTTTCACCCACGAGAAGGGCGAGAACGCCGTCCTGGAGAAACTCGGCGAGGAGACGACCGAACTCGTGCTCGCCGCGAAAGACGGCCGCCGCGAGGCGGTGGCCCACGAGGCCGCCGACATCGTCTACCACCTGCTGGTGTTGCTCTCGATGGAGGGGATGGAACTCGACGACCTCACGGCGGAACTGCGCGAGCGAAGGTAAGCGGGCCGGGGGGCAACCGACCGGGGCGGTCGCTTCCCGTATGCGTCTCCGGCGGTCCTTCCGGTGGCCGTCCCGGGGCGGTCGCTTTCCGCGTGGGCCTCCGGCAGCCGTCTCGGGGCGTGCGCCCGCCGATGGACGCACTTGTGGGCCCGCCGATGGACGCGCTTTTACGTCTCGCTGGCCTATCGCCGGCAATGATTTTCGAGGACCTGCCGACCGTGCCGCGGTCGGAGGAGCTCATCGACACGGCGTTCTCGCGAGCGGCCCGGGCCGGCCGCGCCAAGCAGGGGGTGGAGGCCCAGCAGTCGATGCTCCAGACGGCCTCGAACGTGCTCTCGGACAACCTGGAGAACGTGGTGACCGCATGGCCGGACTTCGAGACCGTCGATCCGTTCTACTTCGAACTGGCCGACGCCGTGTTGCGCCGGCAGTTGCCCGGCGAAACCGGCGACGACCCGGGCGCCGGCGTTGACGCGCTGCGGGCGAGCCTCTCGGAGCTCTCGTGGGCGGGCCGCAAGACCCACGAACTCGGCAGGGAGTACCAGGGTCGGCTCCCGGGCGATTCCGAGGCCGCACGAAAGATCCGCAAGCAGGGGTTCGCCCGGATGGCCGACGTGGTGCGGGAGGTCGAGGACGACCTGGCGGTCGTCGGCGAGGCCCACCAGGCGCTGCGGGACCTGCCGGACCTGCGCCCCGACGAACCGACCGTCGTCGTCGCCGGCTACCCCAACGTCGGGAAGTCCTCGTTCGTCAACGCCGTCACGAGCGCGAACAACGAGATCGCCGAGTACCCGTTCACCACCCGCGGCATCAACGTCGGCCACGTCGAGCGGGATCACGTCCGCTACCAGGTCGTGGACACGCCGGGGCTGCTCGACCGGCCCGCCGACGAGCGCAACGAGATCGAACAGCAGGCCGCCTCCGCGATGGCCCACCTTGCGGACGCCGTCGTGGTGCTGGTCGACCCGAGCATCACCTGCGGCTACCCCCTGGACGTGCAACTGCAGTTGCGCGACGACCTGGCCGACCGCTTCGACGTGCCCGTGCTGACCGTCTGCAACAAGGCCGACCTCTCGACCGACGTCGCGGCCGACCACTACATGAGCGTCGAGACCGGCGAGAACGTCGAGGCGGTGCTGGACGCCGCCGTCGAGGCCGTCGACTACGAGCCCGAACTGCCGTTCGAGGAAGGGCGTTAGGGGCCGGCGGTCCTCGGTCCCGACGAGCGGTCTCCGGTCACCCCCCGCCAGCTTGTGTCTCGACGTAGCGAACCTCCACCGCGACGCCGTGCTCCGAGAGCCGGTCGGCGAGCCGTTCGGCCAGGTCCGGCGGCAGGCCGTCGGCCGGCCCGCCGACGGTCACGACGACCCGCTCGGGCGCCCGCGAGAGCAGGCGGCCGTTCGTCTCCACGCGGAGGTCCAGCACCGACAGCCCCTCGGAGTGCTCGACCACGTCGCGAACCTGGCGGTCGATGTCCTCGCGGGCGGTTGCGATCTGGTAGCTGTTGTAGGTCACGCCGCCCAGGAAGGCCGACAGGACGATGATTGCGACCGCCAGCACCGCCCCGCGCTTCAGCAGGGCGCTGCGGGCCTGGTCGAGACGGAACCAGTTCGTCGGCCGGTAGCCGGAGTACCAGAACACCAGCAGGGCCGCCAGGTTGATCGAGAGGGCGTTGACCGCCACCAGCACCGACGCGCCGAGCACGATGCGGGGCCGGAGCCACGCGATCCCGATGCCCACGACGGCCGCCGGCGGAACCAGCGCGACGGCGATCATGACCCCAACCAGCGACGCCGACACCCCCGACCGGAGGCTCATCGCCCCCGCGGCGCCGGCGCCGACGGCGATGACGACCATCAGAAAGCCGGGCGTCACCCGCTCGCTGATCTCCGCGATGGCGAGCAGGTCGAGCCCCGGCGGCACCAGCCCGCCGTAGCGCACCAGCAGGGCGAAGGCCGTCGCGGTGACCACCGCCAGCGGAAACCCGTAAGCCTGCATGCGCACGCCGTCGCGAAACAGGTCCCGGTCGTCGAGCACCGTGCCGACGCTTGTGGCCATCGCAGGGCCGATCAGCGGCGCGATGACCATCGACCCGACGACCGTCGCCGGCGAGTCCAAAAGCAGCCCCGCCGTGGCGATGAGGACGCTGACCACGGTGAGGGCGACGTAGTTGGTGGTGTCCGGCACGAGTTCCGCCGCCCGGGCCTGCAACTCCTCGCGGGCGATGCGCTCCTCGCTCTCCTCGCCATCCTCGTACTCCGCCTGCAACTGGTCGAACTTCCGGGAGATGACCGTCTCGGCCTTGAGGACGACCGTGAACGTCTCCTCGGAGAGCCCCGCATCCCGGAGGTCGTCCAGCACCGGTTCGACCGCCCCGGAGGGCAGCGGGAACGTCGCGACCGCGGTGAACTCGCTGCCGCCCGTCTCATCGCTGAGGACGTACTCGACGCCCGCATCCTCCAGAGTCCGGGTGACCGCCTCCCGCTTGCCCGCCGGGATGGTGACGTGGACGAGTCGCACGGCCCCGCAAACGGAGGCCACCAGCAAATAAGGACGGGGGCGCCGGCGGGTCCGACCTTCGCTGGCCGGTGGAACTGAAAGAACGAGCACCCGAGGCGAGCCCGAATTTCGCGGGCCTTAACCGGGGGCGCCGCCTACCGGTCGTCATGTTCGAGTCCCGGCCCGACCGCGGGGCCGAGGTGGTGCTCGTCGGCCGCTCCAACGTCGGCAAGTCGACGCTGATGCGGGCGATAACGGGCCATGACGTCCCAACCGGCCGCAAGCCCGGCGTGACCCGCGAGCCCTACCACTACGACTGGGCGGCCGAGGACTTCGTGGTCACCGACCTCCCGGGCTTCGGGTTCATGGAGGGGGTCCCCGAGCAGCGGCGCGAACAGATCAAGACCGACGTGGTCCGGTATCTGGAGACCCACGCCGGGGAGATCCTGGTCGCGATCCAAGTCATCGACGCCAAAAGCGCCGTCGAGATCATCGACCGCCACTCCGGCGGCGACGAGGTGCCACACGACGTGGAACTGTTTCACTTCCTGCGTGACCTGGGCATGCCGGTCGTGGTCGCCGCGAACAAGATGGACAAGGTCGATGACCGCGACGAGCGCCTGGACGCGCTCGGTGAGCGACTCGGCCTCCTGCCACCGTGGCGCCAGTGGCGCGACGTGATCGCACCAGTCAGCGCCAAGCGAGGGTCGGTCGAACCGCTGTACGAGGCCGTCGGCGAGCACCTCCACGAGGCCGGCCGGGACGACCTGTTACAGTTCTTCTCGTAGCGGGGCCTGGCGGCAGTCGAGATGGCCGTTCGGCGTCCCGCCGTCGCGCGATGCTTGCCGCATTTAGCGGCCCGCCCTCGCGCGGTACTTGCCGTATCTAGCGGACCTGCCCTCCCGCGGTACTTGCCGTATCTAGCGGACCTGCCCTCCCGCGCTGCTTGCCGAATTTAGCGTCCCGCCGTCGCTCGGTACTCGCCGTACTTGACCCCGAGCGCGAGCGTGATCAGGCCGAACACGACCATTGACGGCACGACCATCATCAGGATGGTCTCGTAAGTCATCATCGGGGCGGCGATCAGCGCCAGCGTCGCGACGGCGATGATGCCCACGAACGCGGCGGCGGTGCGGGTCAGGTCGAACTCCATGACTCCCGTTGTGTATCGGGCCGGCATGAGCGTTGCGACGCCAGCGACGGGGACGGATCGCCGGTCCGTCACGCTCCCCCAGGGGTTCAGACCACCCGGTTGTACATCGCCTCGCCGGCGGCGATCCGGTCGAGGTTCTCCTCGACGAGGTCGGCGATGTCCCGGTAGTAGTCGCGGGTGAACGCCGCCGAGTGCGGCGAGACGATCACCTCGTCCATCCCCCACAGCGGCGAGGACTCCGGCAGCGGTTCCTCTTCGAAGACGTCCAGCGCCGCTCCCGCGAGGTCGCCGTCCCGGAGAGCGGCCACCAGCGCCCCCTGGTCGACGACCGGACCGCGGGCCACGTTGACCAGGTAGGCGTCGTCGCGCATGGCGGCGAGTTCGTCGGCGCCGATCAGTCCCTCCGTCTCGTCGGTCAGCGGCACCGCCAGCGCGACGAACAGCGCGTCCGCGACGGCTTCGTGCAGGTCGTCGGGCGCGTACACCTGATCGACACCCTCGACGGGGTCGCCGCTCCGGCGAACGCCGGTCACCTCCATCCCGAGAGCGTTTGCGTGCTCGGCGATACCGCCGCCGAGGGTCCCGAGGCCGAGCACCGTGAGGGCCTCGCCGTCGAGGGTGAACGCCTCGTCCCATTCGGGTTGGGCCCAGGTCCGCTCGTGCTGGTGGTCCCGGTGGCGGTGGAGCCGTCGAGCGAACGAGAGCATGTAGCCGGCGACGGTCTGGCCGATCGAGGTGTCGTGGATTCCCGTGGAGTTCGTCAGCGCGACGCCCCGGCGCTCGAACGCCCCGACGTCGAACCGATCGACTCCCGCCTGGATGGAGTGGACCCAGTCCAGGTCCAGGAACGCGTCGCGGCGCTCGAACGTGACGACGGCGTCGTACCCCGACACGTCGTCGCCGACGACGGCGGTCTCGATGCGGTCGGCGAGCGCGTCCCGGAGTTGTTCGGGCGGGAACACCGCCTCGACGGAGTCGTGGACGGCGAGTCTGTCGACCTCCATGCGCCGGTCTTCGCCGACGGCCGGGTTCAGCGTTTCGGGGGCCGCGTCGGCACTCGAAGCGGACCGACTGCGTGGAGTCCGGAGCCGTGAACGGACCGACGGCGTGGCTCGTGAAAACGACGGCTCCCGGTCGCGGAAGGACAGTGGCTCGGCCCGATCCCTTCATCACGAGGGGCTCAGCGGGGGTAACGTCTCGTCATCGCCACCGGGAGGGGATAGGCCCCGGCGGTTGAAAAATCCGGCCGTCGCCGCCGGCCCGACAGCGAACGTCCGGGGGCCGACCGCTCGTCAGGCCACCTGCATTACTGGTGCCTGCCGCGGTGACCGGCCATCGCCGGGGCGGAGATTGATTACCGTCCGGCCCGTATCGGGTGTCATGGGCGACGAAGTCCAAGACACAGACCAGTTGCCGTCGACTCCGGCAGCGCTCGCGGACGAGTATCCGGAGGTCTGGGAGGCCTACGCCGACCTCGGCGCGGCCAGCGCCGAGGGGGGACCCATCGACGGGGAGACGAAGCGGCTCGTGAAACTCGCGCTCGCGGTCGGAACCGGGTCGGAGGGCGCAGTCCACTCGCACGTCCGGCGGGCGCTCGAGGAAGGCGTCGACCCGGAGACCCTGCGCCACGTCGCGGTGCTGTCCATCCCGACCATCGGCTTCCCGAAGGCGATGGCGGCGCTGTCCTGGATCGACGACCTCGCGGAGTGACCGGCCGACGGGAGGCTCCGCCGAAGGAGCCCCGGCGGAATCCTGATGGCCGTCGCCGCCCCAGGTCGGGCCATGACCCGGCTTGTCGAACACGACGCTACCGGCCCGCGCAAACTGACCCCGGAGGACGTCGACCCCGAGAAGGGCGACGTCGCGGTCTGTCGGTGTGGGCTCTCGGCGGAATACCCGTTCTGTGACGGTACCCACCGCCGGACTCGCGACGAGGCCGAGGAGACCTACGTGTACGTCGAGACGGACGACGGCCTGGAGCGGCGAAGAGTCGAGCGGGTCGTCTTCGCGGACGGGGCCGAGAAGACGCCGGACCCGCCCGACGAACCGAACGGCTGACCCCCCGACTACTCCCGCATCTCGCCCTCGTCAGGGGCGCCTGCCACCGTGCCGTGATCGATGCCGCGGCGGCGTTCGAGGATCTGCTCGGTGGACTCGTCGACCTGGACGAGGTGACACACCGGGTTGCCGGGGTAGACGACGGGATTTTCGAGGATGCCGACCAGCAGGCCCGTGAACGGCGCCTCGACGTGGACCCGGTCGCTCCCGAAGGGGTTGGTGATCGAGGCGATGGGTTCGCCCTCGTGGACCAGCGCCCCCCTGTCGAAGTGCATCTCCACGAGGCCGCCCTCGTCGGCGCGCAGCCACGTCCGCTCGCCCCAGCCCCGGATCACAGTCGACCAGCCGGGCCATCGGACTTCTTCGCGGTTGTCCAGACCGAACTCGGCGAAGACGCTGTGGACGCCCTCGATGGCGTGGTCGATGAGCGGGCGCTCGAACCGGTGGGCCTCGCCCATCTCGATGGTGACCGTCGGCACGCCGGCGTCGGTCGCTTCCCGGCGAAGGGTCCCCTCCGACCCCTCGCCGTCGATGATGAGACTCGTCCCGAACGACCGGGCCAGCCGTTCGGTCTCGGAGTCGGCCATGTCCGCCCGAACGTGGAACATGTTGGTGCGGCCCCGCGTGGAGGTGTGAAAGTCCAGCCCGAAGTCGCATGCCTCGACGAAGTTCGAGAACACCTCGTGGGCGATCCGCTTTGCGCTCGTCGACCCCTCCTTCCCGGGGAACGCCCGGTTGAGGTCCCGGTCGTAGATTGGGAGATACCGCTCCTGGGCCATGAATCCGGGAACGTTTATCACCGGCAGACACACGAGCGTCCCGGCCACGTCGGCGGGGTCGTAGGTGTTTGCGACCTCCCGGACGACCTGGATCCCGTTCAGCTCGTCGCCGTGGACCGCCGCCGACAGAAACACCTTCGGCCCCGGCCGCTCGCCGTTGATGATCGTCACCGGAATGCGAACGGGGTCCCCGAGGTACGTCTCGCTGACGGGGTGCCGGATCTCCTCCTGCTCGCCGGGGGCGACCCGCCCACCGTCGTAGACGAACGCATCGTCCGAACCCATGCCAGGTGATGGCTCCCCGGGAACTTGATGGCTCGGATCGACGGTAAGTCGATCAGAGTCGGTGAGTTCCCGGGATACGACGGCGGCGCCAGATCAGTCCCAGTCGGCGAACGCCCGATGCTCGGCGGCGACGGCGGCGATTTCACCGGCGCCGAGAACGCCGTCCTCGGTTACGACCCCGTCCAGCAGGTCCGGCGGCGTCACGTCGAACAGCGGCGCCGCAACGTCCAGCGCCGCGTCGCCGTCGTAAACGCCGGCGGGATCGGCCGCCCCGAGGGACGGGTATCTCCCGTTCCCCTCGCCCGACTCCCTCCCGGGTGCGACCTTCGCACGGGCGGCCACCGCGTAGCAGGCGACCCCTTCGCGGGCGGCGGCCAGCGCCGACGCCCTGGTGCCGACCTTGTTAACGACGCCGCCATCGGCCAGCACGGCGTCGGCGCCGACGAGGACGACGTCGATCCCGCCGTCGCGGTCCTCCGAGGAGGCGTCCGGCAGGCCGGCGAGCACCTGCGCGACGGCGGCGTCGGGACAGAGCGTCACGTCCAGTTCCGCTGCCAGCGCCTTCGCGACGTCGGCGCCCTCCCCGCCCGGCCGGGATTCGGCGACGACGACGCCGTCGGGGTCGCCGGCCCATAGCGCCGCCAGGACGGTGCCCGACCGCGAGAGGGTCAGGACCCGCTCGCCGTCGAGCAGCGTCCCGGCCTCGGCGGCGGCGGCCACCTCGGCCCCCCGAGCCCGCGCGCAGGCCGCCAGCGCGCGGGGCGCCCCCGCCCCC
>JAZKSB010000016.1:0-19368 GCA_036626315.1 Halobacteriales archaeon | reverse complement strand
CCACTCGCCGGTCATCCGGCAAGGGTCCAGCGACCGCTCGGCCACTCGCCGGTCATCCGGCAAGGGTCCAGCGACCGCTCGGCCACTCGCCGGTCAACAGGTGGGGGATTCCACGACGTCGACCTCCTCGAACAGCGCGTCGATCTCGTCGAGTTCGAGCTTCTCGATCTGCAACAGCCCCAGGTAAAGCGCGAGCGGCCGGACGTGGCGCGAGCCGTCGACCTCGGCCCCGAGCTCCACATCGTACCGGAGCGCGAGGTGCTCCTCGATGCGCTCGGTCTTGCCCTTGAGGTCCTCGGTGAGATACGTCGACGCCACCGTCAGGTCGGGCGGTGCGTCGTCGGGCATCTCGTGGTCTTCGCCGGGCTGGACCGGCCCCTCGTGGTCGACGTCAGGCTCGACTCCGGCGTCCGCGGCGACGTCTTCGACGCCGTCCGGGAACTGCGGTCGGCGGCGCCGGCCTCGCGGCTCCGCGGCGCCGGCCCGGAGTTGCTTGATCCGCCGTGCCCGCTCCAGTTCGTCGTCGCTCGGTTCACTCATGGGTGGGTGGTGTCCTGGCGCGGCCCGGGGGCGGTGCCGAACTGGCGTTCGAGTTCGACGGCGATGGCCCGGAACCACTTGGTCGCGTCGCTGCCGGCGCTGTACTTGAACACGGACGCGCCCTGGGCGAACGCCTCCTGGAGGACGACCCGCTTGCGGACCTCCCAGACCGGGACGCCCTCGAACGCCTCCCGGAGCCAGGTCAACATCCGCTCGTCCTCGTTGGTGCGCTCGACGCGGTTGGCGACGGCCCCGAGCACCCGGATGGTCCGGCCGGTCTCTCTGCCAAGGGCGTCGACCCGATCGAACAGCATCTCGATGCCGCCCTGGCTGGAGGACTCGGTCAGCGCGGGGACGACGATGTTGCCCGCCGCGTAGATGCTGGCGTCGAGCAGTTCCCCGAAGTACGGCGGCGAGTCGATCACCACGTAGTCGTAGGGGTGCTCGACCGCGGCGAGCACCTTCGAGAGCCGGTCTTTCGCGTGGTCGCCGTCGATGGCCTCCGGGGTCACGTTGACGGCGTGGGGCGACAGCGTCGCGGGGTCGGTCCCCGGCGTGGCGTCCAGCCTGGCCATCAGGTCCGCGACGGTCAACTCCCGCTCGGCCTCCTGCATGTCCACCGCCGACGGGAGGACGTCCATCTCGTCGTGGCGGACGATGACGTCGTTGACGACGTGGCGGCGCTCGTGGTCGGTCATCGCGTCGAACACCGTCGGCGGGTCGGCGTAGTAGGCGTCCAGAAAGCCCAGACCCTCCGTGGCATTGCCCAGCGGGTCGGCGTCGACGAACAGCACGTCGTAGCCGCGGTCGTTCAGCGCCCCGGCGAGGTTGATCGCGACCGTGGTCTTGCCGGTCCCGCCTTTCGCGTTGGTTACAGTGATGCGGGTCTCCGCACCCGGGTCCGCTGTCATCTCGCGTTCACCGTCTCGTCGTCGGCTTCGCGCCGGGGGATAATGAAGGACGCGGCCGCCGGGCGCGAGGGGCGGACCGACTCGGGCGGGTCACTCACCGAGCAACTGCTCGACCATCGCCTCGGGGTCGAAACGCTCCAGGTCGCCGTACCCCTGCCCGGTGCCCAGAAAGAGGACGGGCTTGCCGGTCACGTGGGCGACCGAGATGGCCGCACCGCCGGAGGCGTCGGCGTCGGCCTTCGTCAGGACGGCGCCGTCGATCTCGGCGGCGGCGTCGAACTCACGGGCGCGCTCGACGGCGTCCTGGCCGGCGACCGCCTCGTCGACGAAGACCGTCAGGTCGGGGTCGACGACCCGGTCGATCTTCTCCAGCTGGGCCATCAGGTCGTCGCTGGTGTGGAGCCGGCCGGCGGTGTCGCCTAGTACCACGTCGACGCCGTTGGCCTCGGCGTACTCGACGGCGTCGTACAGCACGGCGGCGGGGTCGCCGCCCTGCTCGTGCGAGATGAGTTTCGCGCCGAGGTTGTCGGCGTGCTCCTCGATCTGCTCGTTTGCGCCGGCCCGGAACGTGTCGCCGTTGGCAAGCACCGAGGAGTAGCCCCGCTGCTTCAGATACCGGGAGAGTTTCGCGATCGTCGTGGTCTTGCCGACGCCGTTGACGCCGGTGAAGACGATCACGCCCGGGGCGTCGGCCTCGACCAGTTCCTCTATCCGGGCCTCGAAGTCGAACTGGCCGACCGAGAGCACGTCCAGAAGCGCGTCCTGCAGCGCGTCCTCGACGACGCTGCCGGTCCGGGTGGTGACCGCCCGCTGCTCGCCCACCAGATCCGCCCGGAGGTGGTCGAGGATCTCCTCGGCGACGTCCATCGCGACGTCGTTTTCCAGCAGCGCCATCTCCAGGTCCCAGAGGGGCCCTTCCAGGTCCTCCTCGTCGATGTACACCTTCCCTTTCGCCATCGACCTGGCCCGCCGGGCGAGTCCCGGGCCGTCGTCGCCCGCGTCGTCTTCGGTCTCCCCGGCGCTCGCCGGCGAGCGCTCCCGGTCGGTTTCGTCCGCGGGTTCGCCGTCGGCCTCGATCTCGGCCTCCTCCTCGACGTCGCTCCGGAAGCTGTCAAGCGATTCCTTCAGGCTGTCGAACATCACTCGTCGGGCTGATCGCCCTGCTGGGCCATCCCGCCCATCTGCTGCTGGAGCTGCTGTTGCTGGACCTGGCGGGCCTGGTCGCGCAGGCGCTCGATCTCGCTTTCGATCTCACCGATCTCCGAGCGCACGTCGTCGATGCGGTCGTCGACGGTCTCCTTGCGGCTGTCGAGCCGGTCGATCGCGCCCTCCTGGTCCTGTTCGGCGGCGTAGCCGCCGCCGAGTTCGACGACCAGTTCGTCGACGTCCTGGATCTCCGCGCGGACGTACGCGCCCCCGCCCAGCGGCACCTGCACGGTGTCGCCGGTTTCGAGGGTCTCGATGGCGTCCTGGGCCTCGCGGACCTCGGATTTCTCCTCGGTCAGGTCCTCGACCTCGGCTTCCAGTGCGTCGCGCTCCTGTTCGAGGGCCTCCAGTTGCTGGGAGAGCTGGTCGAGCCCGCCGCCGCCACCGAGGCTCATGCCAGGACCTCCCGAATTTCGACCTGCGTGCGCTTCAGGCCGTGGTCGCTGCCGAACGCTGCGTACACCCGGTCCCTGGCGACGCCCTCGTTAGGCGCCTCGACCGTCTTCTCGAAGTTCTGTCGCCCGTCGCGGGCCTGGAACGTGCCTCGCACCATGAACTCACTCATGTCTCTCCGTCGGGTGGCCCGCCGGAAGAATCTTCCTACTCCCCCTCGGCGGCACCGGCGGGTTGTGGCGGGGCCCGGCTGTCGGTGACGTCCGCAGGAATGTGGCGGATCCCTGCGGTCGCCGCCGGTCAGTCTTCGATGTAGCCGAGCGCCTCTTCGATCCGGCCCAGTTCCGGCCCGGTCGTCTCCTCGCCGGCGACGTAGCCGTGGCCGTTCGCGATCAGGCCCGAGCCGACCAGCGGCGCGCCGTAGTTGATGGTGCCGATGTCGGACCGCACCCCGAGGTGGTCGGCCAGGAAGTCGAGTTCAGCGTCGGTCGCCTTCGGGTGACAGAGCACTCCCCGGTCGGTCGCGACGGCGGCGGTCCCGACCGTCCGCACCCCCGCCAGGTCGCCCCGCTCGACGGGGACGTCCAGCGTCTCCGCGACGACTTCGACCGCCTCGTCGGTCAGGTCGGGGTGGACGTAGGCGCCGTTGCCGTTGGCGACGACGACGTTGCCAGCCGCGTTGATCCGGCCGGGCAACCGACCGACGGGCAAGCCCGTTCGGTCGGCGAGCGCCTCCTGTTCGCCCTCGCCGGCCCGCCCGGTGATCACCAGGCCGCTGTCGTTGCCCGCGACTAGCGAACCGACGGTGGCCGACCCCGCGACGGTCGCCTCGACGGGCTCGACGGCGAGTTCCTCGGCCATCGCCGCGACGAGGTCGTCGTCCAGGTCCGGCCGGACCAGCAGGTGGTCGTCGGTTGCGCGGGCGAAGACGCCGACGTACGGGGAGCCGGAAAAGGAGGCGCGAAGCAAGTTTACTCGGCGTGCTCGGCCTCGACGGTCGTCTCGCCTTCCTCGACGAAGCGGGCCGCCCGGACTCGAAGTTTCCCCGGCGGATTCGACCGCCCGTTCGCCCAGACGGCCTCGTTGATGGAGGCGTCCAGGCGGACGTCGTCCCCGTCGACGCCGAAGTGTTTCGCGAGGTGCTCCCGGAGGATGGTCATGGCCTTGTCGGCGCGCTCGTGGGACGGCGCGGCGTTGGCCGACCGCAGCGGAACGGTCACGACCCGCTCCTCGAAGTCGCTCTCGCTCATTATTCGTCGGTGTCGTTGCGCCGCCAGTGGCGTCGCTTGGGGTTGCGCTGCACTTCGCGGCCCGTCTTCATGACGACCCACGCGGGGACGCGGCTGTTCTCGTTTTCGAGTTTCGCCAGCCGCTTCTTTTTGGCCTTCGACTTCTTGCCCATAGTGGTGCCAAATATTCCGGCCCGGGTTAAAACCCTGTTGTCTCGATGCCGGCGTGGGGCCGTCTGCCGGCGGTGACGGCGTTTCCCGATCACAGCGGGAACCGCTCGACAGTCGAGTACTCCGGCCCGTCCGACCGGAGTTCGCTCTCGGTCAGGCTGACCGCCTCCACGGCGGCGGTCCCGACGGTCGGGTCCTGCTCCCGGACGACCCGCTGGACCAGATCCTTCCCGCCGGCGTGGTTCATCCGGGCCAGCGTGACGTGGGGCGTGAACTCGTGGTCCGCCGGGTCGAACCCCATTCCCGTGGTTCGGTCCTCGATAGCCGCCTGGAGGCTGGTCATTTCCGCGCCGCCGGCCTCCACGCCGAGCCAGACGACGCTGATGTACTCCGGACTCGGGAACACGCCGAGTCCGACGTAGGTGGCCTCGAAGGGGTCGACGTCGGCGTCGTCGACCGCACCCCGCAACTCCTCGACGAGCGGGCCGATCCGGGCCTCGGGGGTGTCCCCGAGGAATTTCAGCGTGACGTGGGCCTGCTCGGGGTCGGTGAACGACAGCCCGCTCGCGTCCTCGAACTCGGCCTGGACCTTCGCGACCGCCTCGGCCAGTTCGTCAGGGAGGTCGATGCTCACGAACAGCCGCCGTTCCATGCCCGGCCGGTCGGCGCGACGGCCCTTGAATCTACCCGCGTTCGGCTGCCGCGTCGTCCTGCCGCGTTCGGCTGCCGCGTCGTCCTGCCCCGGACGTATCCACGACAGGACAAGTGCGGTTGTGCTGTTGTGCGAAAATCGGGGGACGCGAAAACCTGGTAGGGCAAAACTACTTGCATTGCCGGCCCGCAGTCTCCACCGATGACGCCGCGCCCGGACCGGACCGCCAGCGTCCTCGACAGCAAGCGGGACGCGACCCGGTACCGGATTCTCGTCGAGATCGCGAAGCGCCAGCCGGCGGTCAGCCAGCAGGAGATCGCCGACGAGATCGGGGTGACGGCCCAGGCCGTCAGCGAGTACCTGGGGGGTCTCGTCGAGGACGGCTACGTCGAGACCGAGGGCCGCGGCCGGTACGAGGTCACCAAAGAGGGCGTCGACTGGGTCATCTCCCAGACGGACGCGCTCGCGGACCTGGTCGAGCACGTCTCCAAGGACGTTCTGGAGGGGGTCGACGTGGAGGCCGCCATCGCAGCGACGGCGATCGAGGAGGGCGAGACCGTCTCGCTGACGATGCGGGACGGCATCCTGACCGCGGTCCCCGAAGAGACCGGGGGCGCGACGGCGGCCGCTGTCACCGACGCCGCGGCCGGCACCGACGTCGGGGTCACGAATTTCGAGGGGGTCCTCGACTACGACCTCGGGACCGTCACCGTCGTCTCGATCCCGCCGGTCGAGGACGGCGGCAGTCGCGCGGTCGACCCGGCGGCGCTCGCTGATCTCGCCGCCGACCACGACCTGGTGGCAGTCGACCGGCCGGAGGGGCTGGCGACCGTCCGGGCGGCGGGGATCGACCCCGACCTCAGGTTCGGCACCGCCGACGCGGCCCGGGAAGCCGCCGCGAAGGGGCTGGACGTCCTGCTCGTGGCCGCCAGCACCGGTCTGTCGGCCCACACCGACACGCTCGCGGCGGGCAACGTCAGTTACGAGGTCGTCGACGCCGCGGAGCGGTAGGCTGTTGTCGACAGCGACCGGGTGATTTCGGGGTCCCGGGAGCGGTGGGACTTTCCTCGCCCCGTCCCGAACCAGTGGTATGACACACGGACCCGATGCCGGCGAGGTCGAGAAACTGGCGGATGCCCGCCGTCGACTCCTCGACGCCGTCGAGGCCCACGGTCGGACCGAGACGCGCACGCTGGTCGAGGCCGCCGGCGCCGTCCTCGCACGGCCGGTGGCCGCCGAGCGCGCCGTCCCCCACTACGAGCGGGCGACCCGGGACGGGTTCGCGGTCCGCAGCGGGGACACGAGAACCGACGGCAGAGACGGCGTCGAACTCGCACTCGTCGGCGGCGACGCCCCGGCGGAGCAGGTCGACCGCGGCCAGGCCGCCTGGGTCAACACGGGGAGCCCGCTGCCGGCAGGCGCCGACGCGGTGGTGATGGTCGAGAATGCCCGCCGCCGCGACGGGACCGTCGAGGTGCCGGTCGACGTGGCCGCCGGGGAGTACGTCGAACCCGCCGGCAGCGACATCGCCGCTGGCCAGCAGCTCTTCGACGCCGGCCACCGCCTGGCGCCCGGCGACCTCGGCCTGCTTCGCTCGACGGGCCACGAGTCGGTTCCGGCGTTCGAGCCCCCGCGGGTGAGCGTCATTCCGACGGGCGAGGAACTCGTGGCCGCCGGCGCCGATCCCGCGCCCGGCAAGGTGGTCGAGACCAACGGCCTGGTCGGGTCGCGGCTCGTCGAGCAGTGGGGCGGCGACGCCACGTACCGCGACGTCGTCACCGACGACGCTGCGTCTCTGGCCGGCGCCATCGAGCGGGACCTGGACCACGACCTGGTCGCAACCAGCGGCGGGACGGCGCTGGGCGACCGGGACCTCCTGTCGGGCGTGCTGGGCGAGCGGGGCTCGATGGCCGTCCACGGCCTGGCGATCAGCCCCGGCCACTCGGCGGGGTTCGGCGTCGTCGAGGACACGCCCGTGGTGATGTTGCCGGGCAGCCCCGGCGCCTCCCTGGTCGTGGCGACCCAACTGCTGCGGCCGGCGGTCGCTGCGGCCGGCGGGTTCGACCCCGATCCGTTCCCGACGACGACCGCCACGCTGTCGGCGCCGATCCGCAGCGACGAGGGGCGACGGACCTTCGCCCGGGTGGCCGTCGCCCACGGCCGGGCCGAACCGGTCGGCGGCGGCGGAGCGGGCGCGCCCGCCACCGCGGCCCAGGCCGACGGCTGGATCGTCGTCCCCGAAGCCGTCGAGAACCGCGACGCCGGTGACGAGGTGGCCGTCCAGCGGTGGGACTGGTGGCCCTGATCCGGTCGGTTGCGCGGTCGTCCGTGCCCGCTTGATCAGTGGGCGCTACTCGATGCCGGGTTCGGCCTCGTGGCGCCAGAACGCCTCGTCGACGGTGACCTCCTTCTTGAACAGCGGCACCTCCTCCTTGAGCCGGTCGATGCCGTCCGAGACCGTCTCGAACGCCTCGTCGCGGTGGCCCGCAAGCACCACGACGAAGACGATGTCCTCGCCGCCCCCGATGACTCCGGTGCGGTGGTGCAACCGCACCTCCTGGACGCCTTCGCGGGCCTCCAGTTCCTCTCGGATGGTCGCCATCCGCTCGTCGGCGACCGCCTCGTACTTCTCGAACTCGAGGTGGGCGGTCGGCTCGTCGTCCGGCCCTTCCTTCTGGCGCACGCGCCCGGTGAACGTGGCGATGGCGCCAGCGTACTCGGACTTCGGTGAGCCCTTGACTCGTGCCACCAGCGATTCCAGGGTCTCGAAGGGCTGGTGGTCCTCCAGCGCCGCAAGCACCGCGTCGAGGTCGACCGAATCGGCGTCCGGCGCGGTCGCGACCGTCTCGCCGGCGTGGTCCCGCCCGGCGAGCGCGACCGTCGGGATGGCCGCGTCGCTGTAACCCTCCACGAGCACGTAGTCGTAGTCGGGCGCCAGGTCGGCCAGCAGGTCGTCGAGCGTGCGGTCGGCGCCGGTGGCGAACCACGACCCGTCCGGCTGGACGCCGTACGTCTCCTCGGCGCCGGCGTCCCGGTGTCGGTAGGTGTCTTTGCCCTCCACGTCGACGGTGGCCTCGCAGTCGATGTGCTTGACCGTCGCGACCCGGCCGCGGTCGTCGAGTCGCCGAAGGAGGCGCTCGACGAGCGTCGTCTTGCCGGCGTCGGACGGCCCCACGATCCCGAGCGGCTTCATGTCCTCCGATGGGGCCCGGCGGGATTTGTACCTGTTGTCCAGGGCGGCGTCGCTGTCTGGGGGCGTCTCAGGACTCGGGAGAACGTTCGCCAGGCGGCTGCCGGTGTCTGTAGCTTCAGATGACGCGGTTCTGCAGGTAGTCGAGGTGTTTGGCGTTGTAGACGATCTTGACGTCGTCGGCCGCCGGCGACCCGATGCAGGTCAGCCGGACGTCCTTCTCCTCGACCTCCTCGTCGCTGAGGATCTGCTGCATGTCCATGTCGATGTCGCCCTCCCTGACGATGGCCGCGCAGTTCGCGCAGGCGCCGGCCCGGCAGGAGAACGGCCAGTCGTATCCCTGGGCCTCGGCGGCCTCGAGGATGAACTCTCCCTCGTTGACGTCCAGCTCCCCGTAATCCTGGTCGTCGAGGCCCGCTTCACCGGCCTTCTCGAAGAGGTCGTTGTCGTCCATGTCCCAGCCATGGTCGTCGAGGACCTCGTAGTTGAGGTATTCTACGGTTGGCATGCGCAGTATGATTCGTGGGAAACGACTTAAGACCTGCCCTTAGGTCGTTGCTCGCCCGAGGCTAACCTTCTTACTGGTGGCCCGCAAACCTGGCGGGTGGTATGAACTGCAGAGTCGTCGTCGAAGCCGCGGTCCCGGTCTACGACGTGGAGACGCCCGACGAGGCCGTCCGGATCGCCATCTCGAAGACTGGCGAGATGCTGAACCCCGACCTCAACTACGTCGAGATCGACATGGGTGAGCGGACCTCGCCGTCCGGCGAGGAACTCGACCCCGCATTCATCGTGGCCGACGAGGCGCTCGTCGCGCTGGACCTGGAGATGACCGTCTTCAACGTCGAGCGCGAGGAGCACGCCGCCCGGATCGCCCGCAAGGAGATCGGCGAGCGCATGGAGAACATCCCGCTGAAGGTCCTGGAGGTCGAGGTCGTCGAGGACGACGACGAGGCCGAATCCACGTCCGAGGAGACCGAATCCGAACCCGACGCCGGAGACGACGACCCCGCCGAGTCGGCGCCGGAAGACGACGAGGAGGTTCTGCCGGAGTTCGAGGACCTCATCGAGTGAGAGTGCCAGCGTCGACCTGCGGCTCCCGGGTGCGGGGAGTGGGTAGTCCGCGCTCGTCACCGCAGTCCGGGACCGTCACTGCGGCCGGGAACCGTCCCCGGCGTCTTCGACCGCTGTCCTGGCCCCTTCGAGCACCTGGTACGCCGCCTAACGATCAAAAACGGCGGCGATGAGGCGGGGAGACCGAATCAATTGCCGACGGCTGGAGGGGTTCGAGCTATGCAGGCAGGACCGGGCCGTCAGTCGGCGGCGGCGGTGACTGCTTCGCGCTCCTCGGCGGTCATCGCGTCGGTGATGCCGGCAGCGAGAGAGAAGACGGCTTCCTTGTGTTCTGTCTTCGACTTGTGAATGGACGTCGGTCGAACGCTCTGGGCCTCGTACTCATCGAGAGCGAGTTCCGTGTCGTGACGCTGTTCGTAATGATTGGATACCTCTGCGAGTAGTCCGTGCAGGTGAATGAGTTCCTGCTTTTTCATAAGCACGCCCCACTAACGAGCGGAGGCCTATATTATTATCTTGAGTCGCGTTAACACGGCACCCCGAATGTCGAGGGGGTCGGCCACGCGTGGGTCTCAGGCGCTGGCGGGCCCATGTCACTGCCGGAATATACGCACAGTTATTAACTCGGATGGACGAATGTCCACCAGACATATCGAACTGCCCCCGCGGGTCGGTTCGGTCCAGTCTGAAAATTTTATACCACGCGGAGTGCGATGCCCGGACATGGACTACGAGGAGCGACTCGACCGGGCGCTTTCGGAGACCCCCGAAATAAGCGGCGACGGGGAGCGCTTCGAGTTCCCCGCTCCGGAGGTCCGCCAGGAGGGCAACGCCACCGTCTACGAGAACTTCCAGGAGACGGTGGACCGGCTGGACCGCAGCGAGGACCACGTCATGCAGTTTCTGCAGAACGAACTCGGGACCAGCGGCCACATCGACGAGAGCGGTCGCGCGCGACTGACCGGCGAGTTCGACCAGCGCCGGATCGCCGACGCGCTGGACGCCTACGCCGCCGAGTACGTGTTCTGTCCGGAGTGTGGGCTGCCGGACACCCGCCTGGAGCGCGACCAGGGCGTGTTGCTGCTGCGGTGTGAGGCCTGCGGCGCCCGCTCGGCGACCAGCGGCTAGGCGAACTGCTTGAGCGTCTGGAGGTCGTGCTCGGTGCGGGTGAACTCGGCGGTGTGATGGCTCGCGTGACAGTTCGGACAGTGAAAGAGGTCGCTCGCCGACGGCAGGTCGCCGGGACTCGTTTCCCACTTCTTGTCACACTCCGGGCACAACAGCCGGACGTATGTCTCCCGCATGGGTCCCATCGACGGGCCCGACAGGCGAAAAGGTTTGGTCGGACGGCCCGCCGCCAACGACGGTCGCTCGCTCACCGCCTGGCTGGCGGTGGCCGGTCCCCGCCTGCCTTCGCCCGCCGCGCGGAACGAAAGTGACAATCCCGCCCGCCGGCTGGGTTCGACCGATGGAGCGTGACGCGATCCCGACCGACCGGTTTCCCGGCGGTCTGGACCTGCAGGCGACCCTGGAGAGCGGCCAGACGTTCGGCTGGGTCCGCGACGACGGCCGGGCATACGAGGCTGACCGCGCGACCGGCGGGGACGCGTGGTACGCCACCGTCGTCCCGGCGTCCGCGAGCCCGACCGGCCGGCGGGAACTCGTCCGCGCCCGGCAGGCTGACGGCCAGCTGGAATGGGAGTCGACGACCGACGCGGTCTCCCTGCTGGACCGGCTGCTCCGGCTGGACGACGACCTGCCGGCGATCCGTGAACGCACCCGTTCGGACGCGTTGCTCGATGCGGCCTGGGATGCCTACGGCGGGATGCGACTCGTCGACGACCCGCCGTTCCGGACGCTGATCTCGTTCGTCTGCTCTGCCCAGATGCGCGTCGAGCGCATCCACGAGATGCAGGTGGCGCTCGCCCGCGAGTACGGCAGTCCCATCGAGGTCGACGGTCGGACCTACCGCGCGTACCCGACGCCCGACCAGTTGGCGACCGCGACCGAAGCCGAACTCCGGGACCTCGGGCTTGGCTACCGGGCGCCGTACGTGGTCGAGACCGCCGAGATGGTCGCCGGCGGCGAGGACCCCGCCGCCGCCGCCGACATGCCTTACGAGGCGGCCCGGGAATGGCTCACCCGGTTCGTCGGCGTCGGCCCGAAGGTGGCCGACTGCGTCGCGCTGTTCGCGCTGGGTCACCTGGAGGCGGTGCCGCTGGACACCTGGATCCGCACCGCCATCGCCGACCACTACCCCGACTGCGACCGCGACGGCTACGTGGCAACCTCGCGAGCGATCCGGAACTGCCTCGGCGGCGCCGACGGCGCGTTCGCCGGCTACGCACAGACGTACCTCTTTCATTACCTCCGCGAGCAGGGCGGCTGAGCGGACTACTCCACGTATCTTTCCCGTCGATCCGCCTCTCGTGCTACTCCACGACGACCCGACCGATCATTCCGCTCGTGACGTGTGGCACGCAGATGTAGATGTAGGTCCCCGGCGTCTCGAAGGTGTGTTCGTAGATTTCCCCCGGCGGGAGGGTTTCGAGCGCGCTGTCGTCGGGGCCCATTGAGCCGAACGGCTCGGCGCCGTCCGGCAACTCGATCGTCTCGTGGTGGTCGGGGTACGCCGAGACGTTGTGGTTGGGGCTGTCGAACGTCCAGGTGACGGTCTCGCCGGTCTCGACGGTGATCTCCTCGGGGTCGAACACGAGCGCCCCGTCCGGTCCGGCGACGACGCCGTTCTCGCCGGCGGGCGTGGTGTTCCCGCCCAGACACCCGGCGACCGCGCCGGCGGCGCCGACGGCGGCAGCCGTCCGCAGGACCTCGCGTCGGGAGACGTGGTCGGTCATCGCCCGGCCTTCGAGGGCTGGCGGTATCAAGCGGACGATTCGAGTTCGGCCGGCCGACCCATCCGAGACGTTAACGGACTCGCGGCACAACGCCCGCCCATGAGCGAGGACGAGGACCGCGTCAGGGCACACGTCCACGTCTCCGGCAGGGTCCAGGGCGTCTACTACCGCGCGAACACCCGCGACCGGGCCCGGGAACTGGGCGTCGACGGCTGGGTCCGGAACCTCGACGACGGCCGCGTGGAGGCGGTCTTCGAGGGGCCCGAGCGCGCCGTCGAGGAGATGGTCGAGTGGTGTCACACCGGCAGTCCCGCCGCGGCGGTCGCCGGCGTCGACGTCGAGTACGAGCCGCCACACGGCCACGACGGGTTTGAGATCCGCCGGTGACCCCGGGACCGACGCGGCAGGTTTACGCCGCCGCCGCCCGAACCCGCGGCCATGCTCACAGGCTCGGAGATGGCCCGGGTCGACCGCAACGCGGCGGCGCTGGGCGTGTCGCCGACGCAACTGATGGAGTCGGCGGGCAACGCCGTCGCTCGCGCCGTCCGGGCGGAGGCTCAGCGAGGCGACCGAATCGTCGTCGTCGCCGGCCGCGGCCACAACGGCGGTGACGCCCTCGTGGCCGCCCGCTTTCTGGGCAGTCCCTGGGCGGGCCCGGATGCGGCCCCACGGGGCGTTCGTGCCGGCAGCGACTACGACGTGACCGTCCTCCTTTTGGGGCGGCCCGAGTCGCTGGGCTCGCTGCCACTGGACAACTGGGACGCCCTTCGGGAGGGGGCCGTCGACGCGCGCACGGTCACCGACGCCTCGGCGTTCGAACTCCCGCCGGCGGCGGTCGTCGTCGACGGACTGCTCGGCACGGGCGTCTCGGGTGCGCTCCGGGAACCGGCGGCGACCGCCGCCAGGGCGATCAACGACGCCGAGGCCACCGTCGTCTCCGTCGACGTTCCCTCCGGTCTGGACGCGGAGACGGGGGCGCTGCCGGCCCTGCACGTCGAACCGGACCGCGTGGTGACCTTCCACGACCGCAAGCCGGGGCTTTCGGACCTGGACGCCGACGTCGAGGTGGCCGACATCGGCATCCCCGCCACCGCCGAGACGTTCGTCGGGCCGGGGGACCTCCTCGCGCTCTCCCGTGACCCTCACAGCCACAAGGGCCAGCACGGCGAGGTGCTGGTCGTCGGCGGCGGCCCCTACACGGGCGCGCCGGCACTCGCCGCTCGGGCGGCGCTTCGGGCCGGCGCCGACCTGGTCCGGGTGGCCTGCCCCGAGTCGGTCGCCCGGGAGGTCCAGGGCTACGCGGAGTCGCTGATCGTCCGCCCGTTCGACGGCGAGCGGTTCGGCCCCGACGACGTCGAACCCGTGCTGGACCTGACGGCGACCCACGACGCGGTCGTGTTCGGGCCGGGCCTCGGCGACGCTGCCGAGACCCGCGACGCCGCCGTCGCGTTCCTCTCGGGGTACGACGGCACCGTCGTCGTTGACGCCGACGCCCTCGCTGCGGTCCCCGAGGCCGACGTCGACGCGACGGTGATCGCAACCCCCCACCGGGGCGAACTCCGGGAGATGGGCGCGGCGGTCGCCGGCGACGACGACCGCTGGGCCGGCTGGCGCACCCGGGCCGACGGGGTCGCGTCCGCCGCGGCCGACCTGGACGTCACGCTGCTGGTGAAAGGCCCAAACGACGTGATCAGCGACGGCGAAACGGCCCGCGTCAACCGCACCGGCAACCCGGGGATGACCGTCGGCGGCACCGGCGACGTGCTCGCGGGCGCCACCGGTGCGCTGTCGGCCACGCTCTCGCCGGTCGACGCCGCAGCGATCGGCGCCTACGCCAACGGCCGGGCCGGCGACGCCGCCGTCGAGGCGGGAGGCGGCTACGGCCTGCTGCCGACGGATCTGCTCGACCGCCTGCCGGCGGCGCTGTGGGGTGAGCACGATGCGTGACGATGCCGGTGACGGGGACGCCCCGAACGGGGACCGCGAGGCTGCGGAGGGTCCGGCGGCGGATCTCACCCACACCGACGAGTCCGGATCGGTCCGGATGGTCGACGTCGGCGACAAGCCCGACACCCGCCGGCGGGCGGTCGCCCGGGGGACCATCCGCCTGCAGCCGTCGACTGTCGAGGCCATCCGGGCCGACGACGTCGCGAAGGGCGACGTGCTGGCGACCGCCCGGGTGGGGGCCGTCCAGGCGGTCAAGCACACCTGGGAGACGGTCCCGATGTGCCACCAGATCCCCATCACGAACGTCGAGACGGAGTTCGACCTCGGCGAGGACCGCGTCGAGTTGACGGTGGCCGTCGAAACGACCGGCAAGACCGGCTGCGAGATGGAGGCCCTGGAGGGCACCACGACGGGGCTGAACGTCGTCTGGGACATGGTGAAGGCCGCCGAGAAGGACGTCGAGGGCGGGTATCCCGACACCCGCATCGAGGGCGTCGAGGTCGTCGAGAAGGAAAAGCGTGCCTTGAAATAGATCGGCCTGACGGCGTCACTGGCGTCGTGTGGAGTAGCGTTATTGTCTCAGGGCGCCAACTCGATCCCGTGACCGACCGACTGACCACCGGCATCGAATTCCTCGACCGACCGCTGAACGGGGGGATTCCGCCCGGGACGCTGCTTGCCATCGTCGCGCCGCCGGCCACCCAGGTCGAACTCCTCGTCGAGCGGCTCCTACGACCCCACCCGTCGCTGTACGTCTCCACGCTCCGGCAGGCGTCCGAGGTCGAACAGTCGTTCGTGGAACGGGGGATCGAGGGCGTCGTGATCCGCCGGACCACGCCGTCGGCGCTCGTCGACGACCCTGACGAGGTGCTCGAGGGGGTTCCTGCCGGCGGGGTGGTCGCGTTCGATTCAACGACGCTGCTGGATGACGTCTCCGCAGAGACGTACGTGGCGCTGCTCGATCGGGTGAAGAGCCGCCTTGAGGAATCGGGGTCGGTTGGGGTGCTCTACGCTTCCGACGAGGGCGCAAGCCGGACCCGGGAGCTCACGCTCTCACGGGCGGACATGGTCTGGGAGCTCCATCGGCTGTTCAACAAGCGCACCGTCGAGCTGTTTCTGACCATCAGCAAGTTCCGGGGCGGGCCGGCCCGTCCCGAGCCGATCCGGATCCGATTGACGGACGAGGTCAAGATCGACACCAGCCAGAACATCTCCTGACCCGGATCCGGCGACCCGGCACTTTTCCATCGTCCCGGCGAACCGCTCGCCATGCCCAGCGTCGCCGAGACGTACATGGAGAATCGCCAGCGGGTCCAACCCCACCACGCGAACAACTACGGAAGTCTCCACGGCGGCCACGTCATGAAGTGGATGGACGAGTACGGCGCGATGTCGGCGATGCGGTTCGCCGGCGAGTCCTGTGTCACCGCGACCGTCGAGGACCTCGACTTCGAGCGGCCGGTGCCTGTCGGGGACACCGTCGTAATCCAGTCGTACGTCTTCGCCGCCGGCCGGACGAGCGTGCGGACGCGGGTGACGGCGCTCCGTGAGGACCCCCGCACCGGCGAGCGCGAGCGGACCTCCGACTCGACGTTCGTCTACGTCGCCGTCGACGAGGACGGGTCGCCGCTCGCGGTGCCTGACCTGACCGTCGAGGGCGACCGCTGCCGGGAACTGCGGGACGAGGCCCTGACGCGGGGCGGGGACTGAGCGCCAGGCCGGTTCGACGGGCAGCGGGGATTCGGTTCACCGCGCGCTACGCCCCGTCTCACCGTTCGCCGTGCCACTCCGCGCGGAACCGCCCCACGAACTCCCGGAGAAACTCGTGGCGCTCGGCGGCCAGTTCGCGGGCCGGTTCGGTGTGCATCTCGTCTCTCAGCCGGAGGAGCTTGTCCTCGAAGTGATAGATCTGGGAGTACTCCCCCCCGTCAGGGTCCCACATCGGCGTCCCGTGGGCGCCGCCGAACATGAAGGTCCGACCGACGCCGACGGCGCCCATCGCATCGAGGTTGTCGGCGTCACGGAGGATCTCGGCTTCGAGAGTGTCGGGGGCGGGGTCCTCGCCACGGAACGCGTACTCGTCGTGGACCGCCACGGCGTGCCGGACTGCCGAAACCTTCGCCTCCGGAACGCCGGCGGCGTCGAGGATCCGTCCGACCTCGTCGGTGGTCTCGGCGGGGTCGACGCCGGTGCCGTCGCCGCGCACGCGATGGACGTCGTGGGTCAGCGCCGCTGCCCCGACGACCTCGACGTCGGCGCCCAGTTCGTCGGCGAACCTGGTGCCCAGCCGGAAGACCCGCCAGACGTGGGCCATGTCGTGGCCCGAGGCGTCGCCGTCGAGGTGCTCGCGCACCTCGCTCGCGATGGCCGGGAACGGGGCTTGCTCGCGGCGGGTGCCGCCCGGGTGCTCGCCAGTGATCGGTTCGGGGTTCGAAAGGGTACCGTCATCGGCTGCTGGCCGGTCCGTGCTCCCGTCGAGTGTCGAGTCGTCTGTGTTCATGTCTGTCGTGTGTCGCTCCACGCGGCTGGTTCCTCGGGGCTATCCGCCGTGGCGGATTAAGCGGTCCGGCTCCGGAACGGCGTCAGGCCGACTCGGCCTCTTGCAGGTCGCCGGCCCGCGCCCGCGACTGCTCGACGACGGAGGGACGCGCCTCGAAGTCGACGACGACCTGATCGGTCCCGTAGTCGACGTCCTCGACGTGGGCGTTATCGTGGATCCAGGAGACGACCGACATCGTCTCCTCTGTCATCGGCAATACGAGCCGTTCCCGGCGGCGCTCGGGCAACTCCTCGTCGACGCGGGCGAGCAGTTCGTCGACGTTGGTCCCCTCCGTGCCGGAGACGGCGACGGGGTCGGGCGCCAGCGCCGCCAGCGCCCGCCGCTTGTCGGCCAGTTCGTCGTCGCTCACCAGGTCGACCTTGTTGAGGACGGTGAGGATGGGCGCCTCGTTGCGCTCGTAGAGGGTGTCGTGGACGGTGACCAGTTTCTCCCGGATCTCCTCGACCGGGTCCGAGACGTCGACCACCAGCAGGACCAGGTCGGCCCGGTAGACCGAGTCCAGCGTCGACTTGAACGACTCGACCAGCCAGTGGGGCAGGTCGGAGACGAACCCGACGGTGTCGGTCAGCAAGATGTCCCGCCGGTCCATGTCGGCCCGCCGGGTCGTCGTGCCCAGGGTGGTGAACAGCCGGTCTTCGCTCTCGGCGGTCGTCTCCAGGTCCGGGTGGCGGTTTTCGTTCTCGTCGACGTCCAGATCTTCCGCGAGCCGTCGCAGCAGCGTCGACTTCCCGGCGTTGGTGTAGCCCGCTAGCGCCACCAGGTCGAACCCGGACTCGCGGCGCTGCTCGCGACGATGGCGCTCGGTCTCCTCGATGGCGGCCAGTTCGTCGCGGATGTTCGAGATCTGCTTTTTGATGTCCTCCTCGCGGCTCTCGTCGTATTCCCCCAGCCCCATGAACCCGGGGCGCTCGTCGCGCTTCGCGAGGCTGGTTTTCGCCTCCGCGCGGGGGAGTTCGTAGCGCAACTCCGCGAGTTCGACCTGCAGTTGGGCCTTGCGGGTGCGGGCACGCTGGCCGAAGATCTCCAGAATGAGCGTGAACCGGTCGACGACTTCGGTGCCGTCGGGGAGCTTCCCGCCGAGGTTGTACGTCTGGTACGGGCCCAGGTCGTTGTCAAAGATCACCGCCTCGGCGCCCGTCTCCGCGACGACCGCCGCCAGATTTTCGGCTTTCCCCTCCCCGACATGGAAGGCGGCGTCCTCGGTGCGGGTCTGTGTGACCTCCGCGACGACCTCATAGCCCGCCGCGCGGGCGAGCTGGCGGATCTCGTCGATGTCGGCGGCGCCCTCGTCGACCCGTTTGGCGATGACGACCGTCATAGCAGGAGCTTTCGGGCGGCGTACGCGGCGTGGTGGGCTGCCTGCACTGTCTCTCGTTCGGCTATGGTTTCGACGTATTTAAATTCGTGTTCGACGTCGAGGTGGCCCTCGACCGACCACGCCGGCTCCTGGTAGAACTCGCCGCGCTCGGCGACGACCGTCCCCACCGGCCGTGCGGGCAACCGCCCGACGGCCTCCCCGACGAGGCCTGCGGTCGCTTCCAGGGTCGGTTCGGCGGCTCGGTCGGCCAGCCCCATTCCAAGCACCGAGTGGATGCGATTCGTGCCGACCTCCGCGTGGACCGCGGCGGCGACCATGAGGTATTCGCCGGCCTCCTCGTGGCGGCCGCTGACGTCGATCCCGACGACCTCAACCCCGCCGGTCCGTCACCTCGGTTGGTCGCTGCCGCGTCATGGCCGAACGGAGGGGACGCCGCGCCTTCAATCTCCCGCCGGCGACGGCTCGCCTCGCCCGCCGTTCGCCGGGCAGGGGCCGCTCGAAATGCCAACAACGCTTTATGGATTCGCCGGGAACGTGTCGAGTAGTAGATTCGAGGGCCAGGCGGATTCGCGCTGCCGCGCGCCCCCGAGAACACACCAGCAAAACGGTTCCACGCACCGATGTCAGACGATCCCTCAACGACCGACGGCGGCGCTGCGCTGCCAGCCGAGCGCGACGTCAGGCGGGCCGGCGACCGCCCGCCGGACGTGCCGGCCCGATCGACCCTCGAGGACCTGCTGCCGCGGCTCGTGGAGGCCGACGACGACGTCTCGACCGGCTTCCACATCCGTGCCCGACTGGTCGGAGACGACCCCATGAGGGCCGCCGAGCGGCTCGTCGAGGCGCTGGAGCGGAAGGTGACGGTCGTCGGGACGACCGTCGACGCCGGCATCGACCCCGCCGACCCCCAACTCGACGTGTTGATCGAGACCGACCATACGATGAGCCAGGTCGCGACGGCCCTGGCGCGGGTCGCGCCGGTCGAGGGCGCCATCGTGCTCGACGTGACCGAGACGGCCCAACAAGCCATCGAGGACCAGGCCGAGGAGGAACAGGCCGACGCTGCAAACGCTAACGACGTGTTCAACCAGCTCCAGGAGCAGGTCAGCGAGGCCGACTACGATCAGGTGGTCGACGAACTGGAGGACGTCAACTTTCCCGGCGGCCCCGACTCCGAGGAGGAGGTCGACCTGGAGGCGGCCGCCGGCGTCGACCTCGACGACGATTCCGACGGTGCGGCGACGGACCCGGAAAGGGAGACGATCGACCTCGGGACGGACGAGGAGGCTGGAGACGACGAGGTGACGGCGTCGGAGCTGTTC
>JAZKSB010000015.1:0-19441 GCA_036626315.1 Halobacteriales archaeon | reverse complement strand
ACAACGACCAGTTCGACGTCATGAGCCGCACCGAGGGTGGATTCGACATGCTGATCTACCCGATGCACGAGGAGGCCGACACGCCCTTCCAGAACCGGAAAGTCCGGGAGGGCGTCAACCGGCTCATCCCGCGGGAGGACATCATCGACTCGGTGTACAACGGCATCGGCATCCCCGCGTACACCCCGGTGTCGCCGCTGGCCGCCCAGTTCTCCTCCCAGGAGTTCAACGCGGAGATGGGCGACGAGTACGCCCGGTACAACCGCGAGGAGGCACTCGGGCTCCTCGAGGAGGGGTTCCAGGAGGCCGGATACGACCGGCCGTTCGAGACGGACGTCATCACGAACGAGAACCCTCAGCGGGTCAAGTGGTCACAGCTCATCCAGCAGAGCCTCAACAGCACCGAGTTCTTCGACCTCGGTCTGAACCAGTTCGAGTGGAACACCTACGTCGGCAAGATCCTGGCGGAGGACTCCCACACCTTGTCGAGCCTCGTCTCGCTGGGCTGGTCGGCTGGCTGGGACCCGGACAACTACGTGAACTTCCTGTTCCACAGCAGCAAGGCCACGCCGGCGTGCTGTAACATCAACCACTACGCGAACGACGAGGTCGACCAGCTCATCGACGACGGCCTGTCGACCTACGACCTGGAGGAGCGCCAGAGCATCTACGAGGAACTCCAGCGGAAGGTCGTCAAGGAGTCGCCGATGGCGTTCATCCAGTTCGGGCAGGCGATGGACGGGATCAACACCGAGATCATCAAGAACTGGAAGGTGTACCCGATCGACGGCGGCGAGTACAGCGGCGTCTACGCGCCGTTCGCGAACCAGGCTGCCTGGGTCGAGAAGTAACGGGTACGACGCCCGTTCCGCCCGGGTGACCGGCCCACCGACCGTTCGGTCCCGCCGTCCAGGTACGTAACACTTAACCCATTCCCGCTCTCCCGGTAGTTCGTACGTGGCTACGACGGCACGATTAAATTGTCAGCACGCGCGCGGGCAAGGAAACCGATGACGTCAAGCAGCACCTGAAACGAAAGGAAGATGTCACTACGAAAGTACGTAATAAAGCGGACGCTCGTGATGATCCCCGTGCTGTTCGGGGTTTCGGTCATCACGTTCTCCCTCATCCAGTTGCTTCCGGGCAACGTCGTCGACTACGTCCTCCAGTTCCAGGAGGCGTCGCCGGAGTTGCGAGCCGAACTGGAAGCACAGTATCACCTCGACGAGCCGATATGGGTCCAGTACATGCTGTGGCTGCGAGACGCGCTCGTGCTGGACTTCGGGACGTCGCCCATCTCCCAGCAGCCGGTGGCCGAGATCATCATCGCGAGGATCCCCTTCACTTTCGCGCTGGGCGTGTTCGCCTGGCTAATCGCGGCGGGGATCGGGATCCCCGCGGGGATCGTCGCGGCGGTCAAAAGCGGCGAACTGGCCGACGAAACGAGCCGGATAGGCGCACTGCTCGGCATCGCGATGCCGAACTTCTGGCTCGGGCTCATCCTGATCCTGATCTTCGCCGTCGAGCTCGGGTGGTTCAGGGTGATCCCGCCCTCCGAACCGCCGATCCTGAGCCTGCCCATGATCAAGTTCATGATACTGCCGGCGATCGCGCTCGGGACCGCGCAGGCGGCGCTGCTGATGCGCCTGATGCGCTCGTCGATGGTCGAGGAACTCAACAAGGACTACATCAGGACGGCGCGCGCGAAGGGGCTCAAGGAGCGGACGGTCATTCTCAAGCACGCGCTGCGGAACTCCCTGATCGCCGTCGTCACGGTGGCGGCGCTGCAGATCGCGTTCATCGTCGACGGCGCCGTCGTCATCGAGCAGGTGTTCTCCTGGCCCGGCGTCGGCCGGTTGCTCATCCAGAAGATCATCGCCCGGGACCTGCCGGTGTTGCAGACCATCGTGCTCATGATCGCGAGCATGATCGTCTTCGCGAACCTCGCGGCGGACATCATCTACGCGTGGCTCGATCCGCGCATCAGATACTGACGAACAATGTCTCAGCAAAACCCTATGGAGGGACGCGGTCGAATCAGGGTCGTCGGATTCGACGCCTCGGTCGTCGAGGAGCGCGACGAACTCGTCGATTGGGGCAGCGATGGCGACACGACCAAAAGCCGAATGGACCTGGCATGGCGGCGGTTCAAGCGCAACAGGACTGCGATCGTCGGGCTGGCGATCATCCTGGCGATGGTGCTGATCACCATCTTCGCGAAGCAGATCCAGTTGGCCGGGGTGACGATCCAGCCGATCGAACTGGCCCCCAAATCCACCTCGGAGCCCAACTTCGGCGCGCTGAGCCAGGAGCCGACCTGGGTCGACCCGGTCTCGAACGGCAACTTCGGGGCGTTGCTCGAATCAAGCACCTGGGAGCACCCGCTCGGCACCGACTGGGCCGGCCGCGACAGCTACTCGCGCCACCTGTACGGCGGGCGGTTCAGCCTCTCGATCGGGTTCATCGCGGTCGGCATCGCCGTCCTGGTCGGCGTCCCGATGGGTGCCATCGGCGGCTACTACGGCGGCTGGGTCGACGAGGTCGTCATGCGCCTGGTCGACATCCTCTATGCGTTCCCGTTTCTGGTGCTTGCAGTCGCCATCATCGCGGTGCTCGGCCAGGGCTACTATCGGATGATCCTCGCGCTGGTGATCGTCGGATGGATCGGCTACGCCCGCCTGATCCGCGGCGAGATCCTCAGCGTGAAGGAAAACGAGTACGTCACCGCCGCGAAGGCGCTGGGAGCGAGTAACCGTTCGATCATCTTCAGACACATCGTGCCGAACGCGATGGCCCCCGTCATCGTCCAGGCGACGCTGAACGTCGGGACCATCGTGCTCGCCGCGGCGGCGCTGGGCTTTCTGGGACTGGGCCTGGAGCCCGGGACCGCCGAGTGGGGCAGCATGCTGTCCAACGGCCGGGAGACGCTGATCCAGGGACAGTGGTGGGTCACCATCTTCCCGGGACTCGCCATCTTCCTGTTCGTGCTGTCGATCAACCTCGTCGGGGACGGCGTCCGGGACGCCTTCGACCCGCAGGGTGAAACCCGCGGCCAGCAACGGAGGGCACAGTGATGGCGCTGCTCGAAGTCGAGGACCTGGAGACCAGGTTCTACACCGAGGAGGGTGTCGTAAAGGCGGTCGACGGCATCTCCTACCAGATCGAGGCCGGCGAGCACTTCGGCATCGTGGGCGAGAGCGGCGCCGGCAAGAGCGTCGCCAGCCTGTCGCTGATGCGGCTCATCAGCGACCCGGGCCGCATCGAGAGAGGTGAGATCCGGTTCAAGGGCGAGGACGTGCTGTCGATGTCCGACGAGCGGCTGCGCCAAGTCCGGGGCGGGGAGATCGCGATGATCTTCCAGGACCCGCAGACCGCATTGAACCCCGTGTACACAGTCGGCGAGCAGATCACCGAGGCCGTCCGTGTCCACATGGACGTCACCGACGAGGAGGCGCGCGAGCGCGCCATCGAGATGCTGGACCTGGTCGGCATCCCGGACTCCGCCGAGCGCTACTCGGACTACCCACACGAGTTCTCCGGCGGCATGCAACAGCGTGCGGTCATCGCGACGGCGCTGTCCTGTGACCCGGATCTCATCATCGCCGACGAGCCGACGACGGCGCTGGACGTCACCATCGAGGCCCAGATCCTCGAGTTGCTCGACGAACTCAGCGAGGAAACCGACACCGCGATCCAGCTCATCACCCACGACCTCGGGGTCATCGCCGGCATCTCCGACCGGGTGATGGTCATGTACGCTGGCGAGGTCGTCGAGAAGGGACCGGTCGAGGACATCTACTACGAGCCGAAACATCCGTACACGGCAGGTCTCATGGGCGCGATCCCGCGTATCGGGGACGACCGCGAGCGACTGGCGACGATCCCGGGAACGATGCCCGACCTCGTCGAGGTGCCACCGGGATGTCGGTTCCACCCGCGGTGCCCCTACGCCGAGGACGTCTGTGCGGAACAGGATCCACGAATGATGGACACCGACACCGGCGATTACGGCGGCGACTTCGAGCCGGACGCCCACATCGCGAAGTGCCACGAGTACACGGGCGAACTGCGCAACGAACTCGACTTCGACGTCCGGGTCGAGGGGGACCGGCCATGAGCGGGGAGCCACTCATCCGTACGGAAGGGCTCACGAAGCACTACTCCACGGACGAGGGATTCCTCGACCGCCTGCTCGGCGACCAGCAATGGGTGAAGGCGCTCAACGGCGCCGACTTCGAGATCCGGGAGGGCGAGACCCTCGGCCTCGTGGGCGAGTCCGGCTGTGGAAAGTCGACGCTCGGCAGGACGCTCCTGCAACTGGAGGAGCCGACCGCCGGCTCTGTCTACTACGACGGCGAGGACCTGACGGAGATCGGGTCGAGCGAGATGCGCGAGTACCGCAAGGACCTGCAGGTCATCTTCCAGAACCCGTTCGCGAGCCTGAACCCGCGGCTGACCGTCAGCGACATCGTCGGCGAGGCGCTGGACATCCACGGACTGGCCAGCGGGGAGGAGCGCGACGAGGAAGTCCGGGACCTGCTCGACACGGTCGGGCTGAAACCCAGCCACGCCAACCGGTACCCCCACGAGTTCTCCGGCGGCCAGCGCCAGCGGATCGGCATCGCGCGGGCGCTGGCGGTCGACCCCGAATTCATCGTCGCGGACGAGCCGGTCAGCGCACTCGACGTCTCCGTCCAGGCCCAGATCCTCAACCTCATGGAGGACCTGCAGGAGGAGTTCGGGCTGTCGTATCTGTTCATCGCCCACGACCTCAGCGTCGTCGAGCACATCGCCGACCGTGTGGCCGTGATGTACCTCGGCGAGATCATCGAGAAGGGGACCGTCGAGGAGGTGTTCTCCCCGCCGTACCACCCCTACACCTACTCGCTGCTTTCGGCGATCCCCGAACCCGACCCGCTCTGGGAGGGCGACCGGGTGCTGCTGGAGGGGACTGTCCCCAGCCCGATCGACCCGCCGTCCGGCTGCAAGTTCCACACCCGGTGTCCCGTCGCCCAGGAAGACTGCTCGGAGTGGGACGAGCATCCGGACCTCGAGCCTGCCGGCGGGTCCCACGAGATCGCCTGCCCCTACTACGACCTCGTCGACAACGAGTCGATGAAACAGGGGGCTGCCGGCCCGCGAAACGCGGGATGAGGCGATACGTCGCCGCGGGAGCCGTGCTGCTGGGACTGCTGATCGCGTCCCAGTTAGCGTTCACCGGCGTCGGACTCGCCTACAGTCCCGCGTGGAGCGGGCCGACCGAGGTCGCGGCCGTCGACGGCGACGGCCGCATCGTCGACTCCGCCGTCGACGGCGGGACCGTCGCCTGGATCGTCGAGCGAAACGGGACCTGGACGGTCGAGACCGCCGCGATCGAGGCCACCGGCGAGGGGGTGAGCGTCGACGAGCGGCGGACCGCGGTTCGCTCGTCGGTCCGGCTCGCGGACATCGACGTCGCGTCGGACGGCGACCGGACCGCGATCGTCTGGCAGCGCACGGAGGAAAACGAGGTCGTCCACTACCGGCCCGCCGCCGGGGAGGCGACCGTCGTCTCAGCCGACGCGCTCCGGGTCGACGAGCCGTCGGTCGGACTCGTGCCCGGTGGTTCGGTGGTGGCCTGGCAGTTCTACGAGGCCGGCCGCACGACCGTTCGGGTCGCGTCCGTACCCGACGACGGCGACCCGACCTACGCCGGGATCGACGAACCCGCGGGCGGCGAAGGAAACCCCGTCGTCACCACGAGCGGGCGCGACGTCGCCCTCGTCTGGCTCGACACGAACCGCTCGGCGGTCCGGACCACGGCGGTCGACGCGACGGACGGCCTCGCGGTCGGGGCGACGACGACCCTCGGGTCGGCCCGGCCTGGCGGCGGGTTCGGCGGGGCGACCGACATCTCCGTTGCCGCCGACCGCAACGACTCGACCGTCAGGGCGGCCTGGACCTTCGGGAGCAGCGTGGACACTGGGACCGCGACGCTGACCGGCGACGCCCCCGAGGCGGGAGCGGCGCGGGACCTGGGCGAGGGGAACTACCCCGCCGTCGCCGTCACCGAGGACCGCTGGATCGCGGCCTGGCTGTTCCGGTCGCGCGCGAGCGGGTGGGACGTCGCCGCCGAAATCGGCGGCACCGGCGAGCCGTTCGCCGGCACGCTGTCGCGGCTCCCGTCGAACGCCGACCAGCCCCGGGCGACGTTCGCGCCCGACCCCGCGATGACCTGGCTGGAGCGGGGCGACGGCACCAGGCTCGTTGCCGGCACCTATCTCGGAGCCCGGACGGCGGGACCGGTCGCCCGAATTGCTGCCACCCCGGGGCGGTTTCTCTTCATCGCCCTCGGCGCGGCTGTGCTGGGGGCGGTCACGACGCCGGTGATGCCCTGGTCGTTCGTATCGCTGCTCGGGGCGTTTCTCGTCTCGACCCGCATCGTCACAAGGGCTGTCGCGACCGCGGCGGTCGCCGCCGGCCGGCCCGTCGGCGGACCGACGGACGTCGACGCCGTCCGGCACCGCCTGCTGAACGGGCCGGGGATTGCCTACGGCCTGGTCTTCGGCGTCGTCCAGGTGGCTCTCGGCGTCTACCTCGTCGAGTCCAGCGAGACCGTCGGCTCGATCGGCTTCTCCCATCCGCTCGGCGCCGGGGTGCTCGCGCTCGTCGGCACCGTGGTCGTCGCCGCCGTGCTAAAGATCGACTCCTCGTGGCGGTTCGCAGCCGTGGCCGCGGTCACCTACAACGCCGTCCTCTGGACGACCGCGATGCCGCTGTTTCTCTGACCGGGCCGCCCGCGCTTATAAGACTCCAGCCCGTAGGGCCGCCCGATGGGACGACGGCGCATCTACGACTCCGACGCCATCGACCGGGACGACGACGACCCGTTCCGGCCGGGTGAACGGGACACCGCCCGGCGGTCGTTCGTCGACTGGACGAACTTCAGCCACGCGCTCATGCCGGTCGCGCTGCGAAACCGCGCGATCCGGGTCGACGTCCGGACGAACCGCGAAACCGTCGAACCCGGCGGGCGTGTCGAGATCCGGGTTGAACTGTTCAACCGCCTCCCGTTCCCGGTCGTCCTCCGGACCCGGTCGGCTGAGCGATGGATCTGGTCGGTCGACGGCCACCCGGAGGCCAGCCACGTCGGCGACGCCGCCCCCGACGGCCGAACCTCGCTGTTCGAGTTCGGCCGGCGCGAGCGGAAGGTCTTTCGGCGTCACTGGTCCGGCCGGTTCCAGACCGCCGAGGACCTGTGGAAACTCGCCGAACCGGGGGAGTACGAGATCGCCGCCGCCGTGAACGTCAATGGGGCCGACCGCCGGGGGCTCGAAGCGACGACCATCGTCAGCGTCGAGTGACCCGTCGGCCGATCACCGCGTGAACCCGCCGCCCGCCGGCCCGGTGGCGACGTCACCGCCGGTTTTGTCGAACAGTTCGGGGTTGAGTTCGACGAAGTGCGCCTCGCAGTCCCGACACCGGACTGCGACGACCTCCCAGTCCCGACAGCACGACGCGACCGTCTCCTCGGTCATCACGACCTCGCCGCCACAGACCGGGCACGTCTCCAGGAACCCACGCAGCGCACGGAGGATGTTCAACTTCTGGGTCGCCGAGACTCCATCCCAGCCCCCGTCCCGGTCGGACAGCACCCGGTGGGCCGCCAGGTCGGCCACCATCGCCGCCTCGGAGGGCCAGCTGTGGCGCCGGTCGTCGCCCTCGTAGGCCACCGGTCTTCCCTCCTCCGTTTCGATCCGAATGCCGTCGTCGGCGCCGAATAGCGTTCGGAGGCCGTCGTCGCGTCGCTCGCCGCCCCCGAGTGAGTCGGCGGTCGCCACAAGTTCCGACTCGAAGGAGTCGGTCAGACAGAGTTCCAGTTCCTCGCAGGGCTCGACGGCGCCGGCCGTCCGGAGCAGTTCCTCCGGATCGACCAGTTCGAAGTCCTCCTCCGGGAGTTCGAAGCCGCCGTCCGGAAGTACGGTCGGCGTCCCCGTCCGCTCACCGGCGTCGTTCCCACGGCGGAGCGTCGTGTGGACGAATCGCATGGCGGGCAGTTCCGGTCGGGGGCACATACGTCCGTCGGTCGCAGCCGGGTGCAACCGGGCCGACGTTCGGCGGGCGAGGGGCGAGCGGCGGGAACAGTACTTTGTGGCCGACTCGCCTCTTGGAGGGCGTGAGCCTCGACACCGGGCTCGAACTGGGGTTTCGCAGCGTCGAGCGGGAGCACGCCGGCGAGCGGGTGCCGGTCGAGGGGCACCTCCCCGACTGGCTGGACGGCGCGCTGCTGCGCAACGGTCCGGCGCGGTTCGACGTCGGCGGCGAGCGGGTCGCCCACTGGTTCGACGGCCTGGGCATGCTGACCCGGTTCGGGATCGACGGCGCCGCCGACGAGGTGGTCTACGCCAACCGGTTTCTGCGCTCGGAGGCCTACCGGACCGCGACCGAGGAGGGACGGCTCCCCTCGCAGTTCGGCTCCGGCGGCAGCTGGCTGCGCCGGGTCTACGACCTGCTCGCGGGGACGACGACGGACAACTGCAACGTCCACGTCGCCCGGCTGGACGGGACGGGGGTCGCGCTGACGGAGGTGCCCCGGTACGTCGCCTTCGACGGCGAAACCCTGGCGACTGACGGCGAGTTCGCGTTCGAGGACGACCTCTCGGGGTCGGTCAACACGGCCCACCTCGTCCCCGACCCCCACCGCGGGGAGACGGTCGGCCTGCTGACCGACTACCGCGAGCGGGCCTACCGACTCTACCGGGTGCCCGACGGGAGCAGACGCCGGCGGCTCGTCGCCGAACTCGAGGCCGGGAAGCCGGCGTACGTCCACAGTTTCGCCGTCGGGAGCGACCACGTCGTGCTGACAGAACACCCCTTCGTCGTCGACCCGCGGTCGTTTCTGACGCCGGGCGGCGAGGGGTTCGTCGACTTCTTCGACTGGGAACCGGGTCGGGGGACCACGTTCCACGTAATCGATCGCGAGACCGGCGCCGTCGTCGCCGCGCCGACCGCCGACCCGTTCTTCGTCTTCCACCACGTCAACGCGTTCGAAGTCGACGGCGAGATAGTGGTGGATCTGGTCGCCTATCCGGACTCGTCGGTCGTCTCGGGCCTGTACCTCGACGACGTGCGGGCGTGGTTCGAGGACGGGGTCGACGGGGAACTCCGGCGCTACCGGATTCCGCTCGACGGCGGCGACGCGGCCGCCGAGACGCTGTACGACGGCGTCGAACTCCCGCGGGTCGCCGCCGGCGACCGCACCCGGCGGCACCGTTACGTCTTCGGGCAGGGCGCCGCCGAGGCCGACGGCAACCACCTCGCGAAAGTCGACGTCGCCTCGGAGACTGCCACCCGGTGGGCGGAGCCGGGCACGTTCGTCGAGGAACCAGTCTTCGTCCGGGCACCGGGGGTCGAGCCCCCGGCAGACGGGGGCGTGGTCCTGGCGACGGCGCTGAACGCGAATGAGGAGCGCACCGACCTGCTGGTCGTCGACGCCGGGAGCATGGACCTGCTTGCACGGGCACCGCTGCCACACGCGATTCCGTTCGGGTTCCACGGCCGGTACGCGCCAGGCGGGTGAGTGTCCCCAGTGCTCAGACCGGTTCGCCGACTGCGTAGACGGTGTTGTGCCCGGTCACCTCGACGGTCAGCCTGTCGCCGGGTTCGATGCCGCGGTCGCCGGCGTTCTTGACGACGATCTGCCGGTAGGCGTCGTCGCGGGTCTTCACCGAGTCGCCAGTGCCGTCCTCGACGGCCAGCACCTCCCGGCGCCGACCGACGAGGTCCTCGTAGGCCTCGCCGACGACGTCCATCTTCAGGTCGGTCATCGCCTTCGAGCGGTCCTTCTTCGTCTGGCCGCCCAGCCCCTTCAGCTCGGCGGCGTCGGTGCCCGGCCGCTTCGAGAACCGGGTGACGTTGACCTTCTCCGGGCGGACCTCCCGGAGCAGGTCCATCGACTGCCGGAAGTCCGCCTCGGTCTCGGTGGGAAATCCGACGATGAAGTCCGTCGAGAGGGTCCACTCGTCGAGGCGGTCGTCGAACGTCTGCACGACCTCCCGGAACTCCCGGACCTGGTGCTGGCGGCGCATGTCCCCGAGGACGTCGTCGCTGCCCGACTGGACGGGGACGTGCAGGAAGTCGTATAGTTTCTCGCGCTCGGCGAACACGTCGGCGAGTTCCCCGCGGATGGCGTGGACGCCCTTCGGGTTCGCCATCCCGACCCGGATCCGGAAGTCGCCGTCGATGCCCGCGATCCGCTCCAGCAGTTCCGGGAGCGCGCGCTCGCCGTCGTCGAAGCCGTAGACGCCGGTGTCCTGGCCCGTTACGCGAAGTTCTTTCGCGCCCGCGTGGACGAGCGCTCGGGCCTTCGCGACGTTGTCCTCGACCGGCGGGGAGTCGATCCGGCCGGTGGCGCGTTTGGTGATGCAGTACGAGCAGTCGCTGGTACAGCCCCGCGCGATGGGGAGGATGCCGACGACGCCGTCGAGCACCGGCTGTACCCCGTCCGCGACGGTGGGGCACTCGCCGTTGCGGACGGCGTCCGGCACGTCGTCCCAGTGGAGTACCCGGGCGTCGACGCCCGCCTCCTCGAACGCCTCGCCCTGGGCCAGCGCCATGCAGCCGGTGACGATCAGGTCCGCGACCTGGTCGTCCAGTTCCCGGGCCCGCCGGAGCATGTTGCGCTCGGTCTTCTCGACGACGGTGCAGGTGTTGAGGATGGCCACGTCCGCCTCCCCGGGGCCGTCGGCGGGACGGTGGCCCCCCTCGCGGAGCCTGGCCTCGATGTGCCGACTCTCGCCCCTGTTTGACGTGCAGCCGTAGGTTTCGACGTGGTAGCGGGCCATCCTCGCGGTCGATGGGAGTTTCGGGCGTGGCGTCAAAAGGCGCACGGTCGGAGAAGCCGGAGACGGCCGGCGCCCGCGACCGGAGACGACAAGCGAACTGCGACCGGAAACGACCCGGCACCCGCGACGGGTCAGTCGTCCGCCGTGGCGACCTCGGACGCCGCCCGGAACTCCTCGCGGTTGCGGATGCACGTCGACTTGTGAGCGGCGCCGTGGCGGGTGTACTCCGGCTTGATCTCCTCGCAGGGCGTGCGAAACTCCCCGGAAAGGAGGTCGGCCGCCTCCTCGACGTCCTCCTCGGCCAGCAGATCGAGCGCTTCGTCGAGCGCTTGCTCGGCGCGGACGTCCGAGAGCGCCTCTTCGAGGTCGAAGTCCTGGCGGATCTGGGCCCTGATCGCGTCCACCGACGGCTCGCCGTCCCCCACGTCACGGGTGGCCTGCACCGTCTCGCGGATCTTTTCGATCTCGAGCCGCCCCTCCACAACGGAGTCACGCAGCGTCAGGAGCGACCGCCAGTTACCCTGGTCGAGATCCCATTCGTCGGGCTGGACGACCTTGTGACAGCGGGTGTGGAACCGACAGCCGCTGGGCGGGTTCGTCGGGCTCGGAACCGCGCCCTTGAGTTCGATCCCCTCCGCGGTGGTCCGGGGATCCGGCGTCGGGATCGACGACAGCAGCGCCTCGCTGTAGGGGTGCTGCGGGTCCGAGAACACCTCCTCGACGGAGCCGATCTCGACGATTTCGCCGAGGTACATCACCGCCACCCGGTCGCTCACGTCCTGGATGACGGACATGTCGTGGCTGATGACCAGCAGCGACAGCCCGAACTCCGCCTGGAGGTCCTTGATGAGCGAGAGGATCTCCGCCTGGATCGAGACGTCCAGCGCCGAGACCGGTTCGTCGGCGACCACGAGTTCCGGGTTGAGCACCAGCGCCCGAGCGAGCGCGATGCGCTGTTTCTGCCCGCCGGAGAACTCGTGGGGGTACCGGTCGTAGTCGTCCACCGAGAGCCCGACCCGTTCGAGCAGGTCCTCGACGATGGCCCGGCGGCGCTGGCGGTCGGTCATTCCGTGGACCAGCAGCATCTCGGCGATGGCGCTGCCGACGGACATCCGGGGGTTGAAACTCGATGACGGGTCCTGGAAGATCATCTGGGCGTCCCGACGGAACGCCTTGAGCTCCTGCTTGTCGAACTGCGTGACGTCATTGGGATGGGCGCCGTCCTCGTTGCGGGTCGCGCCGGCGCGCCCGCCGCCGTTGAAGATCACCTCGCCGTCGGTCGGTTCCTCGATGCGCATGATCGACGTCGCGGCGGTTGACTTGCCACAGCCGGACTCGCCGACCAGCCCGAGCACCTCGCCGGGCTGGATGTCGAAGCTGATTCCGTCGACCGCCCTGGCTGCGCCGACCTGGCGCCTGAGCAGACCTTCCTTTATCGGGTAGTGCTTTTTCAGGTTCCGCACCGACAGGACCGGTTCGTCAGTCATCGGCGAACTCGCCTCCTTCGGTGGACATGTCCAGCTCCAGTTCCTCGTCTCTGATCACCGAACTGTCGAAGCCGCGCCCGTAGTACACACACGACACCTGGTGGTCCTCGTCGAGGGGAATCTCCTGTGGCTGGTCGCCGATCCGGCAGTCCTCGACGGCGTGCTCACAGCGGGGCGCGAACCGACAGCCGTCGGGCGGGTCGACCGGATCGGGAAGCCGCCCGGGGATGCCCGCGACGTCCTCGCCTTTATCCGGCAGACACCGCATCAGCGCCTGCGTGTACGGATGGGCCGGCTGCTCGAAGATGTCGAAGACGTCGCCGCGCTCCATCACCTTGCCAGCGTACATCACCACGACCCGGTCGGCGATCTCGGCGACGACGCCCAGGTCGTGGGTGACGAACAGCACGCCCATGTCGAACTCGTCTTTGAGGTCGTCCAGCAGGTCCAGTATCTGCCGCTGGACGGTGACGTCCAGCGCCGTCGTCGGCTCGTCGGCGATCAGGAGATCCGGGTTCGTCGCCAGCGCCATCGCGATCATCACCCGCTGTTTCTGCCCGCCGGAGAACTCGTGGGGATAGTCGTCGATCCGGGCGCTGGCGTTTGCGACCCCGACATCGTCGAGGAGGTCGATCGCACGGCGCTCTGCCTCCGCCTTCGAGACGTCCTCGTGGATGGTGATCGCCTCGACGATCTGCCAGCCCACGGTGAACACGTGGTTCAGGGCGTCCTGTGGGTTCTGGAAGATGTGGGCAATGTTGTTCCCGCGGACGTTCCGCAGGTCCTCCGGGGCCATCTCCAGCAAATCCGTTCCCCGGAATCGGACCGACCCGCTCACGTTGCCCGGCGGTTCCTTGACGAGTCGGGTGATCGACTCGGTGGCGACCGTCTTGCCGGACCCGGACTCGCCGACGATGCAGACCGTCTCGCCCTCCTCGACGGTGAAGTCGATCCCGTCGACGGCGACGAGCGTTCCGGCGTCGGTGTTGAACGTCGTGGTCAGGTCCTCGACGGCGAGCAGCGGCTCGTTGACGCTCATTTCTCGGCCTCCGCCTCGGCCTTGGGGTTGAGTGCGTCGAGCATCGCGTCGCCGAGGAAATTGAACGCGAGGATCGTCAGAAACAGCACGAATCCGGGCGCGAGGATGATCCACGGCGCAAACTGGAGGTAGTCCTTGCCGGAGGCGATCAGCTTCCCCCAGGTCGGGACCTGGATGTCCCCGAGTTCGAGGAACGACAGCCCCGCCTCGAACAGGAGAAAGCCCGGCACCAGTAGCGTGAGCTGAGTGATGATGCTGCTGGCCGTGTTCGGTATCACGTGCTTGCGGATGATACGGAAGCCGCTCGCACCGCTTATCCCGATCGCCTTGACGTACTCCTCTTCGGCGATCGAGAGGGCCTTGCTGCGGACGTACCGAGCCGTCCCGCCCCACGAGAACAGCCCGAACAGGATGATGAAAAGCGCCAGCCCGCCGCCGAAGATGTACAGCACCAGGATGTACAGGATGAACGAGGGGAACGACTGCTGAATGTCGACGTACCGGAACAGGATCTCGTCGACCCAGCCGCCGGCGTACGCGGCGACGGTTCCCCACGTGACGCCGATGGCGGCGACGATGGTCGTCGTGATGAACGCGATCTGCATGCTGACGGTCATCCCGTAGACGATGCTGGTGAACACGCCCTTCCCGCCCCGGGTGGTCCCCAGCGGATACTCCCAGGTTCCATGACACATGCCACCCGAGACCTCGCCCGCGCACGTCGGGACGAAGTTCATGTCCACGGACATGCCTACCGGTGGCTGGAAGGCCAGCAGGATCTCCTGTCGGGGCGGTTCCATCAACAGCGGGCCGAACACGCCGCCGACGAAGACGATGAGCAGCCAGATGAGGCTCACAACCGCCGGGCGGTTGCGCTTGAACTCCTTCCAGTAGTACTTCGTCATCCGGGGATTCTGGTACAGCGGCAGGACGAGGTAGAACGCGAACAGCGACAGCGTCATCATGAACAGATAATCGAGTCCCGCCAGCGAGGTCTCGGCGATCCCGAGCGATTCGAACGCCGAGAGCAGCCCGAGGTCCTTGCCCAGTTCCTCGAAGACGACCTGGCGCCTGCCGACGGCCTGCCAGTCATAGATCCCCAACAGGGCCACGGGCAGGACCGTGAGGAGCACGAGCTTGGTGTTGATCGAGAGGCCGAATCCCGCCGAGCCGGTGATCTCGTTCCAGTCGACCTGGTCGAACCGGTCTGATTGTTTGGATGCCATGGTTATCTGTCGTCGTAGCTGATTCTCGGGTCCAGCCAGGTGTAGACGAGGTCCTGGAGGAGGTTGCCGATGACCGCGATGAACGTGAACACCAGGATCGAGCCCACGACCAGGTTCGTGTCCTGGGAGATGGTCGCGTGGTAGGTCAGCCTGCCGAGACCGGGAATGCCAAAGACGACCTCGACCAGCAGCGACGACCCGATGAACAGCGCCAGGATCTGTCCGACCATGGTCGTCGACAGCGGAACCATCGTCGGCCGGGCGATGTGCAGTGCGTACGCGCGAAGCGGAGAGACGCCCTTCGCCCGGGCAGTCTTCACGAAGTCGGAGTTGATGAACTCCGCGGACTCGTTTCGGGAGATGCGCATGATCCCGCCGACCGACCCCGTTACGAGTACGAACACCGGAAGCACGAGCTGTCTGGCATTTTCGAGACTAAACACCGCCACGTCGGTATTGTAGATGACCGGCACCCACTCCATCCAGACGCCGAATATCAACAGCAACACGATCCCGAAAAAGAAGTTCGGAATCGCGTAGCCGAAGAAGGCGAATCCGGTCGCGACGTGGTCCTTCCAGCTATACATGTTTGCCGCCGAGTACACCCCGACGAGCGGGCCGAGGAGGATCACGAGCAGCGTCCACGGGATCGAGTACTGGGCGGTGTAGTACAGCGCCGTCAGTATCGCAGTCGTCACCGGCTGGCTGCGGTACTCCGACCACCCCCAGTTGAGGGTGGCGATGTTGGTCACGTAGTTTTTATATCTGACGTGCCACGGCTTGTTGAGGCCGAGACGTTCTCTGACGGCCTCTTGTGCCTCCTCTGGGTTGTCTCCCTGCAGGGCTGCCTGCGTCGCTGCTTGCTGGACCTGCGGGTTCGGCGCAAACGACAGCAGGACGAACGTGATCGTTATGATGATGAACGTCACCACGACCGCCCAGCCCACGCGCGCGGCGACGTACGTTCCAAGTCCCATGTGTATCTCCTTTTATTTTCGACTAGGGCGTAGTTTCTCGAATCCGGTGCCGAAATATCATCTGAGTCGGCGCGGGGAGGGTCGTCAGCCCTCGAAGTGCCAGCCGGCCAGATCCCAGCCGTTCGAGAAGTTCTCGATCGGTCCGACCAGGTCTGAGGTGTACCCGGACGTGCTGTCGGTGAACACCAGCATCAGGTACGGCTGCTCCTTCGCGAGGTTGACGAAGATGTCCTTGAAGGCGGTCTTTATCTCCTCGCGACTGGTTGCCTGTTCTGCCTGATCGAACAGTTCCTGGACGTTGAACCGCGGGTAGTAACCGACCGCGTTGAAGTATGCGGTCGGCCCGTCGAAGAACGCGGAGTTCGTCAGCGGATTCCGCGGGTACGTGTTCAGGCCGTACACGAGCGACATGTCCCACGGCTCCTTGGACGTCACCGAACGCGGGCCGCCGTTGTACGCCCCCGGCCTATCCCAGGTGACCTCCTCACCGTAGATGGTGTCCGAGGTGCCGGCCTCCGCCGGCGGCGTCTGGAAGTAGTCGCTGTCGAACTTCGTCCCGTTAATGGCCTTGACCTGGACGTCCATCCCAAGGTTCTGGTTGAGTTCCTGGGCGACGAACTCCGCCTCGAGCTTTTCGGTGTTCTGGCCGGAACTGTGATAGAACTCCAGGGCCACCTGGTCGCCGTCGGGGTTGACCATCGTGTCCCCGTCAAACCCGTAATCATAATCCGACTGATCAAAGGCCTCGCGGGCCTTGTCCATTGCCAGTTCGGAACCGTACTGGTCGCCGGTGCCGAATTTCGGGATGTCGCTGTCGTCGTCCGGATAGAACGCCGACCACTGGGGCTGCCAGGTGTAGTGGGGCGCCGCGCGGCCGCGCCACACGCCCTCGATGAGTTTTTGCTTGTCGACGGCCATCGCCATCGCCTGACGGAACTCGACGTACCGGAAGAGGTTCCCGGGGCCAGCGTTCCAGCCGTTGTCCCGCATGTTCATCATGACGACCTCGTTGTACGGCTGGGGGATCTGATAGACGTCGATCCCGTCCATCTCCTGGAACTCCTCGAACTGCTCGGGGGGGATCGCCGCCGCGTCGACCTCGCCGGCCTCCAGCGCGCCCAGCCGCGAGGACTGCTCCTCGACGACGGTGATCTCGGCGCCCTCGAAGTAGGGCCCCTCGCTGAAGATCTCGGGGCCCTCGTCGATGTCACGGAGGTAGTACTCGTCGTTGCGGGAGTAGGTAGTCCCGGCACCGCGCTCCCACTCGTCCATCTTGAACATCCCGAGGTTGCCCGTGAACTGGAGTTCGAGCAGTTCCTCGTTCTGCTTGAGTCCCTCCTCGTCCTGGTCCTCGACGAACGGCTGGACGAGATCCTTCGGGATCGGGTACAGCAGCGGGTCGTAACTCTCCGCCCAGAGCACGTTCGCGCTCTCCAGTTCCGCCTGGAACTCGAACTCCCCGGTCTGCTCGACGGTCACGCCGTCCCAGGAGGTGGTGTCGGCGGTGGCCGTCCAGTCGGCCTGGTGGAGTTCCTGGATCTGGTAGACGAAGTCCTCGGCGGTCACCTGGCCGTACGGGTCGCCGAACTGGAGATTCTCCCGGAGGGTGAACGTCCAGACCTTTCCGTCCTCGGTGGACATGTCATACAGCAGCGGGAAGAACTCCTGGTTCCCGTCGAACGTGTATCCCATGTCGAGTGCCCGGCCGATGGCCGTTCCGGCGCCATTCTCGGTGTTGTACAGCGGGTTCAGCGTCGAGAACGACGCCGACGTCACCGTCGTGTAAGTTCCCTGAACGTCGGGGAACTCCTCGACGGTGCCGCCGACCTCGCTGGTGTCTGTGCCGAGACCGCCCTCGCCGGTGTCGGTGTCGGTGCCGGTCGACGTCGCGGTGTCGGTTCCGTCTCCACCGGCACAGCCGGCGAGTGCGACTGCGCCACCGATCCCCATCATGCCGAGCCACTGGCGTCGATTGATGTACCGTGTTCCACTACCTCGTTCGGGTTGGCGTGGCATGGTCCGGACTGAGCAGCGATATAGTAAAAAACTTCGGGTATCAAAGGGATAGACTGCGACCGACTGGCGACAGCGGCGACGCCGAGGGCACCCGCCGGCCGGGGACCGACGGCCCCGGAACATTTATTCGCCGCCGTCCAAAGGTGGCCGATGACCGGGGCACCTGACCACGTGCGGCAGACGTTCGCGAGCGACCCGGCGTACGAGCGGGTCGAAGAGTCGACGTTCGCGGTGACGACCACCCGGTTCGACGTAATCGTCGCCGTCGAGACCGACGAGGCGTTGTCGGTGACCGTGCGGGCACCCACCCTGTCGGCCGCCGTCGACGGCGAAGTGGCCGACGTCGTCGAGGAGGGGTGGCTCGAGACGTTCGAGCGCCGTATCGCCGACCTCGAAATAGCCCTAGAGGGGACGCCCGACGGCGACCCGAGCGTCGCGGTGGAGGGCGAGGAGGTGGTCGTGGAAATCATGCTCGCCGATGCCGACGCTGGGCGATGCGCCCGCGACGCCAGGGCTGCCGCCGAGTTCGTGGAGGGGACATACATGGAGGGCGTGATCCCGGGCTACGAGTACCGCGACCCGGTCGCCGGGATGCGCGAGCGGGCGATGCAAAACGCCGAAGAGCAGTAGCGAGAGCAGCCACCGGGGGCAGGCGACCGGCGCGGGACCGCCCGGTCGCTGCACCGGTCAGGGGAGCAACCGGGTCGCCCCGAGCACATCGACCTGGCGGGCCAGGAGGTCATCTTCATCGCCGACTCCTCCCGCAAGCGGTTCGCGCCCGGCCTCGTCAAGGCAGCGACCAGCCCCGAGAAGCTGTACACCCACGTCAAGACGCTGGACGGCACGAAACTGGGGACGTTCGAGCACGATGACGTGGGCTCGTTCTTCCCCGGCCCCGACTCGATTCTGGCCTACGAGTACAAGCCCTGACCGAGCGCGACCCCGACGCGGACGCCGGGTAGGAGCACCCGGCCCGGTCGTGGCCGACTGAAGATCCCCGCCACGCTGCCGGGCGATACTGCCGGCTCCCGGGGGGTTAACCGCCGCCTCCGCGTCGGTGTGGCCGATGTCGCTGACGTCGGCACTCGTCGGCGCGGTGCTGCCGATCCTCGCGGTCGCCGCCGCTGGCGCCCTCCTGGGGCGGGCGCTGGCGGTCGACGTCGACCCGCTGAACACCGTGACGCTGTACCTGCTCGTGCCCGCGCTGGTCTTTCATAGCCTCGCGACGACGACGCTGTCGGCGGCGACCATCGGCAGGCTGGCGGTCGGCGCGACGGCGTTCGTCCTCGCGATGGCTGCCGTCGCCGAGGGGGTCGGCCGGCTGCTTGGCGAGCCGGAGCCGTACCTGAGCGCGCTGGTGCTGGCCGCGACCTTCCCGAACGTCGGCAACTTCGGCATCCCGCTGTCGTCGTTCGCGTTCGGGCCCGTCGGCCGGACGACCGCCGTGGTGTACACGACGGTCATGGGCGTGCTGATGTTCACGGTCGGGATCTGGCTGGCCGCCCGCAGCGGCGGCGAGGACGCCGCGGGGGCGGTGTCGGCGGTGTTCGAGTTGCCGCTGGTGTACGCCGCCGTCGCCGCACTCCTCGCGCGGTGGCTCGGCGCCGTGCCGCCCGCCGACGGTGCGGCGATGCAGACCGTCAAGCTCCTGGGCGATGCCTCGATCCCGCTGTTGCTGGTGGTGCTGGGGATCCAGCTTTCGGAAGTCGACGTGCGGAACGTCTCGCGGGTGGCGGCGCCGGTGGCGCTGAAGCTGCTCGTCGCGCCCGCGGTCGGGCTCGGAGTCGCGCTGGCGCTGGGCTTCTCGGACGCCACCGTCGCCCGGGTGTTCGTCCTGGAGGCCGCCGCCCCAACCGCCGTGCTGCCGCTGGCG
>JAZKSB010000014.1:0-19495 GCA_036626315.1 Halobacteriales archaeon | reverse complement strand
GACCCTGGGACCGCCGTACGGTTCCCGGCGGGCGGGCGAGTTCCACATCTCGCCGCTGCTGAACGAGGACGGGTTCCGCGGCACGGTCGGCATCCTCCGGGACATCACCGAGCGACGCAAGCGCGAGCGGCGGCTGTCGGCGCTGCACGAGGCGACCCGGCTGCTCATGGAGGCCACGAGTCGCGAGGAAGTCGTCGACATCGGCCTCGACGCCGCCGAGGAGGTGCTCGGACTCGGGGTGGCGGCGATCTACGGCCGAAGCGACGACCGCCTCGTTCCGCTCGCGGCGACCGACGGCGCCCGCGACCTGTTCGGCGGGATGCCGTCGTTCGACCGCGGTGAGGGCATCCTCTGGGAAGTCCACGAGACCCGCAAGCCGCTCGTCACCGAGGACTTCCGGAAGCGGGGGGTGATCTTCGACCCGGCCACGCCCGTGCGGAGCGAACTCGTGTTGCCCGTCGGGGACCACGGCGTGTTCATGGCGGCCTCCGAGGACGTCGGCGCGTTCGACGAGGCCGACGAGTCGCTGGCGAAGGTGCTGGCCAGCAACGTGGAGGCGGCCATCGACCGGGCCGACCGCGAGACGCTGCTGCGCGAGCGCGAGCAGGCCCTGCTGCGACAGAACGAGCGCCTGGAGGAGTTCGCCGGCGTCGTCTCCCACGACCTCCGGAGCCCGCTGACCGTCGCGAAGGGCAACGTCTACCTACTGCGCGAGCGCGGCGAGGTGGAGTACCTCGACGAGATAGAGGGCGCCCTGGAGCGGATGGAGGAACTCATCGACGACCTGCTGACGCTGGCCAGGCAGGGTGAGACGGTCGACGAACCCGAGCGGGTCGACGTGGAGTCGGTCGCCAGGGAGGCCTGGACCAACGTCGAGACGGCGGTGGCGGAGCTCGCAGTCGAGCCCGGCTCCGTCGAGGCCGACCCCGGCCGGCTCCAGCAGATGCTGGAGAACCTCTTCCGCAACGCCGTCGAACACGGCGGCGAGTCGGTCGACGTCCGGATCGGCTTCGAGGACGACTGCATGTACGTCACCGACGACGGCGAGGGCATCCCGGAGGACGACCGGGACGAACTGTTCGCCGCCGGATACAGCACCGCCGAGGAGGGGACCGGATTCGGCCTCTCCATCGTCAAGCAGATCGCCGAGGCCCACGGCTGGGAGGTCAGCGTCGCCGAGAGCGAGGCCGGCGGCGCCCGCTTCGAGTTCTCCGACGCCGAACTCCCCGCCGTCCAGCCCGCAAACTGACGCCGGGTCGGTCGGCGGCCACCTTTTTGCGCCCCCGCCGAGCAGACGGGTCCATGCGACTCGACGGCATCTCGGTCCTCGATCTCAGCAGGCTGCTGCCCGGCCCCTACGCGACGCAGGTGCTGGCCGACATGGGCGCCGATGTGGTGAAGATCGAACGACCGGGAACGGGCGACTACGCCAGGTCGATGAGCGCGGGCGACGGTCCGGACGTCTTCGGCGCGGTCAACCGCGGCAAGCGCAGCGTCACCCTCGACCTGACGAGGGCGGCCGCGCGCGAGGCGTTTCACGACCTGGCGGCGACGGCGGACGTGGTCGTCGAAAGTTTCCGGCCGGGGGTCGCCGACCGCCTCGGGGTCGGCTACGAGACAGTCAGCGAGACGAACCCCGAAATCGTCTACCTGTCACTGTCGGGCTTCGGGGCGACCGGACCCCACCGCGACCGGGCGGGCCACGACCTCAACTACGTCGGGCTGGCCGGCCTGCTTTCCATGACCAGTGCGGAACCCGACGGCAGGCCCGCCATTCCCGGGTTTCCGGTCGGCGACATGGCCGGCGGGCTGTTCGGCGCCCTCTCGGTACTCGGAGCCCTGCTCTCCCGCGAACTGGGCGACGGCGGCGGCGAGCACCTCGACGTCGCGCTGACCGACGCCGCGGTGGCGCTCTCGCAGGTCGTCTCCGCACGAGCGCTCGCGGGCGGGGACCCGGCGGCCCGGGAGACGGCCCTCACCGGGCAGTTTCCCTGCTACGACGTCTACGAGACCGCCGACGGCGAGTGGGTGACCCTGGCGGCGCTGGAACCCGAATTCTGGGAGCGGTTTTGCGAGGCCGTCGACCGCCCGGACCTGGTCGACCGCCACATGGCCGCCGACCCGGCGGAGCGGGAGGCGGTCCGGGAGGCCGTCGCCGAAACGTTTCGCGAGCGGACCCGCGAGGAGTGGGAGGCGACCCTCGGCGACGTCGACGCCATGGTCGCGCCCGTCCGGTCGGTCCGGGAAGCGCTCGACGGCGACCAGGTCCGCGAGCGCGGGCTCCTGCGGTCGGGGCCGGCAGGCGAGCGGGTGGGCCTTCCCGTCAGGACCGCCGGACGCCTCGACGGACCGGACGAACGCCTGCCCGACCTGGGCGAACACACCGAGGACGTCCTCGCGGCCCACGGGTACGACGAGGCCGCCATCGAACGACTCCGGGAGCAGGACGCGATCTGACCGACCCCGGGGAACAGGCCGCCAGCCGACGAGGTCCCCGGAGCGGCGGCCACCAGAACGGACCGTCGATCAGAACGAAAACAGGTCGGCGCCGCCGGTCACGCCGACGACCTGGCCGGTGACGTAGCGGGCGTGCTCGGAGGCGAGAAACGCCACCAGCGGGGCGACGTCGGTCTCCCGGCCCAGCTCCTTCATCGGGGTCGCCTGCCGTATCCGCTCGTACTGCGGGTTGACCTCCTCCAGTTGCTCGGACGGCAGGTCCGCCAGGTCCCCGACGACGATGCTCGGGGCGACGACGTTGGAGGTGATGCCGTGCCGGGCGCCCTCGAGCGCCAGGGTCTTGCCGAACCCGATCAGGCCGGCCTTCGTCGCGGAGTACGACAACTGCCCGAATCCGCCGCCAGTGCCCGCGAGGCTGGACATCGTGATGATCCGGCCCCATCCGCGCTCGGCCATCGCCGGAAACACCTCGCGGGTGACGTTGTACGTGCCGGTGAGGTTGACCGCGACGTCCCGGTCCCACAGCTCGTCGGGGAACTCCTCGACCGTCGAGACGGCGTCAACCAGGCCCGCGTTGTTCACGAGGACGTCCACCCCGCCGGTGTCCTCCCGAACCGCCTCGACGGTCGCGGCCACCTCCTCGCGGTCGGTCAGGTCACACTCGACGGCGCGAGCCTCGCCGCCGTCCGCGGCGATCTCGTCGGCGACGCGCTCGGCGGCCTCCGCGTCGACGTCGAGCAGCACGACCTCCGCGCCCTCCGCGGCGAGTCGCTTGCCGTGTGCGGTACCGAGGCGCCCGCCGCCGCCGGTGACGAGCGCGGTCCGGCCGTCAAGTCCGAGGTCCATGCACCGACCCTCGGTGCTTGCGGTGGTAAGCGTTACGGGGTACCGTGGGCCACGCCACGGCGACGGCGGGAAATCGAGATCGTCGACGGTCGCCGGGGCTGCCGGCGCCCTGGCCTTTATTCCGCGCCGCCCGCCTTCCCCGGCATGGGCGACACCGACCTCCCCACCGACCGCCTCGACTCGTTTCTCCGGGACTGGCTGGCCGAAGAGGGCCTGCCGGGGCTGAGCGTCGCCGTCGTCGATCCGGCCGAACTCGTCTACGCGACCGGCTACGGCTCCCGGGACCTCGCCTCGAACGCGCCCGCGACCGGCGAGACGCTGTACGGCGTCGGCTCCGTGACGAAGGCGTTCACCGCGCTGGCCGTGCTGCAACTCCACGAGCGCGGCGCCCTCGACGTCGCTGGCCCGATCGCCGAGTACGTGCCGTTCGAACTGGGCGAGGACGTGACCCTCCACGAACTCTTGACCCACTCGTCGGGGCTGCCGTCGCTCGCCGTCAGCGAGGCGCTGATCGCTCGCCGGGCGGGACTCGGGGAGGCCGGGGTGCCGCTGGGCGACGACGGGGACTTCTACGCCCACGTCAACGGCGCCGGCGACGAGCGGGTCGCCGACCCGGGCGAGGAGTTCTTCTACTTCAACTCGGGGTACACGATGCTCGCCGACGCCGTCGAGGCCGCCGACGGCCGCCCGTTTTCGAGATACGTCGAGCAGGCGGTGCTCGCGCCGCTCGGGATGGATCGCTCGACGTTCGACCCCGAGCGGTTCGCGGAGACGGACGACGCGATGACGCCGTACGACGCCGAGGAGGGCCTCGAACCGGTCGACCTGCCGGTCCGGGAGTTGAGCGACGGCCCTGGCGGACTGCTCGCGTCCGTGGCCGACCTGGGGCAGTTTCTCCGCCTCCAGATGGGCGACGGTTCGGTCGACGGAGAGCGTTTGATCGATCCGGAGTCGCTCGACCGGATGCACGCCGGCCACGTCGACACGCCGGCCGGCCCCTACGGGTACGGGTGGCGCCGGCGGGACCTGCTCGACCGGACGCTGGTCGGCCACGCGGGCTCGATCGGCGTCTCGACCGCGTACGTCGGCTTTCTCCCCGACGAGGACCTGGGCGTGGCGCTGGCCTGCAACGCCGCGCCCGACCACTCCCTGTACCACCCCGCGGCGGGCGCGCTGGCGGTCCTGCTCGGCGACGGGCCCGAGGCCGTCCCGTTCTTCGAGCGGCGGGAGCGCCTCGACTCGCTGACGGGCACCTACGAGTCCTACCGGGGCATCCGGCAGGCGACCGTCGAGCGCGACGGCGAGGTGCTGCGACTCGCGTTCGAGGACGCGTTCCCCCAGTCGCTGGTAGTCGTCCCCGACGGGGACGGCTTTTACACGCTGGCGCCGGACGGCACGAGACGGCCGGTGGCGTTCGACGAGTCGGGAGACGACGTGGACCTCCGCTACGAGCGGTGGCGACTTCACCGGGTCGGCGACGTCTGAGGAGCGGCGGTCGGGACTGAACACGTCACCTCCGGCGACCAAAAGCGGACACGTCACCTCCGGCGACCAAAAGCGGACACGTCACCTCCGGCGACTAAAAGCGGACACGTCGGAGCACTTTATCTGCACCCGTCCGAACCGCCGGCCATGCAGGTCGGCGTCATCGCGGACACCCACGACAACGTCGCCGCCGTCGAGGCGGCGGTCGAGACGTTCGAGCAGCGGGGAATCGACGTGCTGATCCACTGTGGCGACTACGTCGCGCCGCCCGTGGTCCCGTACTTCGAGGGGTTCGAACTCCACGGCGTGCTCGGGAACAACGACGGCGACGTGGACGCCCTCGACCGGACGTTTCGGAGCGTCGGGGGCACCCTCCACGGCCGGTTTGCCGATCTGACGTTCGACGACACCCGCTTTGCGGTCCTGCACGGCGAGGACCGCGACGAGGTCGACCGCCTCGCGGCGTCGGGCAAGTACGACGTGGTCTGCTACGGCCACCACCACGCCGCAGAGCGCGGGAAGATCGACGGAACGACGATCCTCAACCCGGGGGCGCACTTTCCGACCGTTCCGGCCGACCACCGCAGCGTCGCCGTCGTCGACGCCGAAACAGGCGACGTCGAGGTCGTCGCCGTCGGGTGAGCGCCCCGGCGAGTCGGGAAACCTTTTGTTCGTTGGTGACAAACTGCTGCTCGATGGTTAGCCTGACGGGAGTACTCGGCCTGGTCGGCAGGGGCCTCGTCGTGGTCGTCGCGCTGCTGGTCGTCGCCTCAGGCGTCGGGTACGGAATGGTCGCAGGCGGCATGGTCGAGGTCGGCCCCCCGGTCGTGCACGACTTCAGCACGGAATGGGGGACGGTGACCGACGAGCGGACGGAGTTCGAGGCAACCGTGGCGGTCGAGAATCCGAACCCGATCGGCGTTCCTGACATCTTCGACATGGAGTACGCCGTCGACATGAACGGGATCACGGTCGCCGAGGGCGAACAGCGGGGCGTCGGCATCGACGCGGGAGACAACGACCTCGACTTCGAGGCCGACATCGACAACGGCGACATACCGGAGTGGTGGGTGACCCACATCAACAACGGCGAACGGACGGACGTCTCCGTCTCGGCCACCGTGAAGGCGCCGTACTACAGTCAACAACTCGACGTGCGGTCCGACACCATCCAGACGAACCTCCTGGGCGCGTTCGAAGGCGGCGGCCAGGAGGCGGTCGTGATCCAGGGCCAGCAGGTCGCCGTCATCGAGGAAACAGAGGTCCGGTGGGGCGAAGCCGACAGCGAGGTGACGCCGGTTGAGGTCACCGTGACGGTCCGGAACACCGCCGACACGGACATCGTTGTGCGGGACCCGAGATACACCGTTCTGTTCAACGGCAACGTGATGGGGAGCGGAGAGCAGTCCGCGACCCTGCCGATCCGCCAGGGGGAGACCGAGACCGTCACGTTGACGATGAATCTGCAGACCGACCGCATCGAGGACTGGTGGCCGACCCACGTCCAGGGGTCCGGGGACACGCGGGAACTGACGACGGTCACGACCGACGTCCGGGTCGACGTCGGCACGGAGTACGGCTACGAGACCGTCCGGATCGACAGCCTGAGCCAGCAAACGACGTTCAACACCAGTTTCGTCGCCGGCGCCTGACGGCACCGAGCGGTCCGGGGCGCCAAGGTTTTTCGGCGGTGGCCCGTAACGGGCGGCAGTGACATGAACGCGAAGTCGATCCTCGTGAAGGGGACGGTCGTCCTGGTCGCGGTCCTGGTGGTGTCCGCGCTGGCCGTGGGCGGCCTCCTGGCGACCGGCACGGTCACGGTCGAGCAACCCGCCGTCCAGTCGGTCGAGACGGAGTGGGGGTCGGTGACCGAGTCGGAGACGACGATCCGGACCGCCGTCGTCGTCGACAACCCGAACCCGGTCGGCGTGCCCGGCGTGCTCGACGTCGACTACCGGGCCTCGCTGAACGACGTGCAACTGACCAGCGGGCAGAAACGAGGAGTCGGGCTCTCGACGGGCCGCAACGAGATCACGCTGTCGGCGGCGATCCCCAACGAGCGCATCTCCGAGTGGTGGGTCGCCCACGTCAACGACGACGAGCGGTCGGAACTGTCCATCTCGGGGACGGTTTCCGGCCCGTTCGGAATCTCCCGGGACGTCTCCCAGAGCCGGACCATCGAGACTGACATTCTCTCGGGGCTGACCGGGGGCGGGTCCACGGTCGTCAGCGCAGGGGGCGAGCGGTTCCTGGTGATGGAGAACCGGACCGCCCGGTGGGGCGAAGCGACCGGAGAGCGGACGCCGCTGTCGTTCTCGACGACGGTGACGAACGTCCACGACTACGGCGTCACCCTCGACGGCATGGAGTACGAGGTCACCATGAACGGCGTCACCGTCGGGAACGGAACCACCACGGAGGGCGTCTCGGTCGCGCCGAACGAAACCGAACAGGTCTCGGTGACCGCGGCGCTGAACAGTTCCCGGATCGCGGACTGGTGGGTGACCCACCTCCGGAACGGCGAGGAGACGAACATCTCCGTCTCCGTCTACGGCTACGTCGAGAAGGATGGCGAGCGAACGCGGGTGCCGATGGCGGTGATGGACAGGGAGATGGCGTTCACCTCCGACATCCTCGGCGACGGGTCGACGAGCGTCCGCTCGCTGGAGACCGCCAGCCAGGATCCCGACCTCTCGGCACCGAGCGTCGAGGGGACCGACCGCCGCTGGGGCGAGGTCACCGACGCGACGACGAACGTCCGGTCGACGCTCGCGCTGGACAACCCCAACGAGGGCACGTTCAACGACCTGCTCGACCTCCGCGTCGGCCAGACCGTCGCGATCAACGACGTCGTCGTCGCCGACGGCGCGACGACCTACGACGGGATCGAGTCGGGTCGCAACGAACTGGTCCATGTTGCGGCCCTCGACAACGGCAAAGTCCCCGAGTGGTGGGCCCGCCACGTCAACCGGGGCGAACGGTCGACCGTCGTGATCGACCCGCAGGCGACCGCCGACCTCGGGTTCACGAAGTTCGGCGTCGACCTCCCGGAGCGCCGCAACGAGGTCACGACCGACATGCTGGCCGGCCTCGAATCCGACGCCGACAGGGAGCTAACGGCCCAGGGCCGGACCGTCGCCGTGATCCACTCCCAGAGCGCCGAGTGGGGCGAGGCCACGCCCGACCGGGCGCCGTTCACCGTGACCATCGAAGTCGAGAACACGGGCAGGGAACCGATCACGATCACCGGCGTCGAGTACGCCATCGACATGAACGACGTCACGGTCGGCGACGGGACCGCCCCGGAATCCTACACCGTCCAGCCCGGCGAGACCCGCCAGCTGGCGTTCACGTTCGCGATCGATTCGTCGACGATGGACGAGTGGTGGGTCAGCCACGTCCGCAACGGCGAGGAGACGGTCGTCGTCTTCGATGCGACCGCGACGCTGGAAAGCGGCACCCGTAGCATGGAGATCGACCTGACCGATTCCGGCAACCGGGATCGGTTCTCGACGGACCTGCTCAACGGGACCGACGACCCGGACGACGCTGCTGCCGTCCCGCCGATCTCCACGGCGACGTGAATCCGCCGCCCCGGGAGCCCGGGACGGCGCTACCCATAACCCGCTGCAGCCCCGAGAGCGCGGCATGCGAACGGTCATCGTTGGCTGTGGCTACCTCGGGCTCGAACTCGGCAGGCAGTTGACGGCTGCAGGCCACGACGTCGTCGGCGTCCGGCGCTCCGAGGAAGGCCTGGCGGCAGTCGAGCGGGCGGGGCTGGAACCGGTTCGTGCAGACGCCACCGACGGGGCGAGCCTCGAAGCCGTCCCCGACGCCGATTGGCTGGTCTACGCCGCAAGCGCCGGCCGCGGCGGCGACCGCCGCCGGACGTACGTCGAGGGACTCCGCACCGTCGCAGAGGCGTTTGCCGCCCGGGACTCCCCGCCCGTACGGCTGGTGTACACCGCCAGCACCGGGGTCTACGGCGACCGGGACGGCGCGTGGGTCGACGAGTCGACGCCGCTGTCCCCGGAGACCGACCGCGAGCGGGCGCTGGTCGACGCGGAATCGGCCGCACTCCAGGGACCGCTGCCGGCGACGGTCGCCCGGCTGGCGGGCATCTACGGTCCGGGGCGGTACGGAATCGACCGCTATCTCGACGGCCCGGTGGCCGAGGGCTACCGGAACCTCGTCCACGTCGAGGACGCCGCCGGCGCAATCGCGTTCCTGCTGGGGCGCGACGGGGACCGCGATGACGTGGTCCAGGTCGTCGACGACGAGCCGGTCCGGAAACCCGACTTCGCCGCCTGGCTGGCCCGGGAACTCGGGGCGGAGCCGCCGGAACCCCGCTCGAAAGCCGAGGTAGGTGCCGCGTCCGGCGAGGGCCCGAGGTCGCGCCGACGGCTGGCGGACAAGCGCTGCTCAAACGACCGGCTCAGGGGCCTCGGATACGAACTGACCTACCCGACGTTCCGGGAGGGGTACGCCGACGCGGTCGCGGCCCGCCGGTCGGGCGACGCTGCCGGCTGAGCCAGCCGGTCAGTTCGCTCGTTTCCGGATCTCCTCGCGCAACACGTCGCTGACCAGGTCGCCGTCCGCCTGCCCGCGCAGCGCGCCCATGCACTCGCCCATCAGCGCCGAGAACGCCGCCATTCCCTCTTCCTCGACCTGCTCGGCGTTTCGCTCGACCACTTCGAGGACCGCATCCCGGACCTCGCTCTCGCCGGCGGCGCCGAGACCCTCCCGCTCGGCGGCCTCGGCGGCGCTCAGGTCCGGGTCCCCGGCCAGCGCCGCGAGAAGGTCGCCGACCCCCTCCTTGGCTAGTTCGTCGGCGGCCACCAGTTCGAATGCCCCCACGAAGTGGGGCTCGTCCAACCTGTCGACGGACACGCCGTCCCGCCGGAGTTCGGTCACCGTCGACTCGACGGTGCCGGCGGCGAGCGTCGGGTCCACGCCCATCTCGACGGCCCGCTCGAACAGCCGCCACCGCTCGCCGTACGCGACCTGATCGGCCAGCCCCTCGTCGAGGCCGAAGTCCTCGACGTACCGGTCGGCCTTCTCGGTCAGTAGTTCGGGCGCCGCCACGTCGCGGGCGTCGGGTTCGACCGGCGGAACGTCCGTTTCGGGGTACATCCGCGCGGCGCCCGGAAGCGGCCGGAGGTACCGGGACGTCCCGTCCTCGTTTGCGCCCCTGGTCTCCTCGGGGACGCCGTCGAGGGCCGTCCCGGCGCGCTCGGCGACGGCCTCGATGGCTCCCGCCGCGACGTCCGGGTCGGCGGCGACGATGGCGACGGCGTCGTCCTCGCTGGCGTCGACCGCCGCCCGGAGGTCGGCCACCTCCGAGGCGGTCACGCCGTAGGCGGGCAGTTCGTCGGTGTGGAAGATGCCGCCCGCGCCGTGGCGCTTGGCGTGGTCGGAGAGTTCGGTTCCGAGCCGCCGGTCTGGCTGGAGCTGTCGGCCAACAAGCCCGTCGAAGCCGTACAGCGGGACCGCGTGGACCTCGCCGCCGTCGGCGAGCGCGCCGCCGATCACGCCGCTGTCGGTGTCCTCGAAGACCGCCGTGACCTCCCGGGGATCGCCCACGGACGCGTTCCGGTCGGCCAGGTCGTCCGCGATCGAGAGCAGCTCGACCTGCCGGGCTACCTCGTTGCGGACGATGTCGTCGATGTCGTCCAGGCTCTGGACGCCTTTCAGTTCCACCCGGGCGCCGTCCGCTATCGAGACGTTGACGTCCTGGCGGATGGTCCCCAGCCCCCGCTTTACCTTCCCGGTCGAGCGAAGCAGCATCCCGATGCGCTCGGCCGCGGCCCGCGCCTGCTCCGGCGAGCGGATGTCCGGCGCAGTTCCGATCTCGACAAGCGGGATGCCCAGCCGATCGAGGCTGTACCGAACCCCCTCCTCGGTCGCTTCGAGTTTCCGGGCGCTTTCCTCCTCCAGCATCAGGTCCTCGATGCCGACCGGGCCGGCGTCGGTCTCGATCTCGCCGCCGGTGGCGACCTTCGCGGTCCGCTGGAACCCGGAGGTGTTCGACCCGTCGATGACGATCTTCCGCATCACCTGCACCTGGTCGACCGGCGTCATGTCCAGCAGTTCGGCGACCTCCAGGGTCGTCTCCAGGGCCTCCTCGTCCAGCCGGCGGGGCGGTTCCTCGTCCTCCTCGACGAGACACGTCGAGTCGTAGGCCAGGTACTCGAATCGGCGGTCGACCTGGCTCTCCTCCAGGGCCGCCTCGTCGATCTCGCCGAGTTCGCTGCGGGTGGGATGGAGGTACCGCGTCAGGACGTGGTCGGCCTCTTCGGGTTCGGACTGTTCGGTCGGGCAGTTGCAGAAGAGCTTCGTCGCCGTGTCCAGTTGCTGGTGGATCTCCAGGCCCGCGATGAGGCCCAGGTTTTCATAGTCGAAGTCGGTCATTACGCCACACTGTGCGGGGGAAGGGTAAAAAACCGTCCAGTTGCCGCCCGGAGCCTGCCATTGTCGACCCGGACCGCGTCACACCCGGCCCGGAGCCTGCCATTGTCGACCCGGACCGCGTCACACCCGACCGTCTCGCCGGCCGTCCACGAGCGTCGTTTGGAAACTGTCCACAAGATTCAACTCCGAGAACTCCCGAGTCGGAGTCGTGACGACGGTCCGCACGGCCCTCGCAATCGCCGGTCTCGTGGTCCTCGCAGCAGTCGCCACCGGGGCGGTTGCGGTCGTCGATCCCGACGGCGACGGCCGTCCCGTCTTCGAGGAGGTCGTCGAGGGCACGGACCCGCTGGCCGCCAACGACCCGCCGGTCGAAAGCTCCGAGCCCGACGACTCGCCGACGGCGGACGGACTGGAGTCGGACGGCGGCGACGGCGAGTCGGCAGGGGGCGAACCGGGCACGTGGCCGACCCCCGACACGGAGACGCAGACCCCGACCGACGGGGGAAGCGTCGACACGGACGGCGACGGCCTCGACGACGAGCGGGAGGCCGCACTCGGCACCGACCCCGCCGACCCCGACACCGACGACGACGGGCTGGACGACGGCCGGGAACTGGCCGTGGGGACCGATCCGACCGACCCCGACACGGACAGCGACGACCTGCTGGACGGCTGGGAGGTCGACGGGGAGACGCGGTCCGGCATCGAGCTCCCGGACGCGGACCCGCTGTCGATGGATCTCTACGTCGCGGTGTACGTGAGCGAGGGCGCCGACGCCCTCGACGACTACGAGAGGGTCCGCGAGCACTTCGCGTCGATGCCGGTCGAGAACGACGACGGCACGACCGGCATCGACCTCCACGTCGTGAACGTGACCGACCTCCCCGAGCGCATCACCTTCGACGGCACGACCCGCGACTACGTCGGCATCGTCGAGGACCTGCTGGAGCCCCGGATGGGCCGGACCGACGAGGTGTATCGCGCGGCGCTCTTTCTCTCGGTTTCGGACCGGACGATCCTCGGGTTCGGCGACGTCGGCGGCCACTACTCGGTGGTCACCGGCGAGGCGACCGAGACGAAGCGGGAGTTCGCGCTGGTCCACGAACTGCTGCACAACGTGGTCGGCGAGGTGGACGCACCCGACGCCTGCGACGGCGGGGCTCACTACTGCGACGGCGGCTGGCTGGAACCCAGGTACGATCCGGACGAGGCGTATCTCCCAGAGTCCATCGCCGAACAACTCGAACGCGAGGGCTTTGCGGACTAGCGGGGGGTCGCATCGATCACTCGTCGGTTCCGACGGAACCGCGACCGCAGCGCGAACACCGACCGGTTCGCGCCGATCACTCGTCGGTTCCAGCGGAACCGCGACCGCAGCGCGAACACCGACCGGTTCGCGCCGATCACTCGTCGGTTCCGAGGATGCCCCGCTCGGTCATCGCGCGCGGATCGATGACCTCGTCGGCCTCCTCCTCGCTGAGATACCCCTTCTCGACGACGACCTCCTTGACGGTCTTGCCCTCCTTCAGCGCGGTCTTTGCGGCCTCGCTGGCCTTGTCGTAGCCGATGTCGGGGTTCAGCGCGGTCGCCAGCGCCATGCTCTGGTAGACCTGCTCCTCGCAGTGTTCGCGGTCGGCCTCCAGTTTCCGGACGAACTTCTCGCCGAACACCGACGCCGCGTTGGCGATCATCTCCGCCGACTGCAGGAAGTTGTGGGCGGCGACAGGCTTGTAGAGGTTCAGGTCGATCTGGCCCTCGGCGGCGCCGTAGGAGACGGCGGCGTCGTTGCCGACGACCTGCTTGTGGACCTGATTGACCGCCTCCGCGACCACCGGGTTGATCTTGCCGGGCATGATCGAGGAGCCGGGCTGGTTTTCGGGCTGGTCGATCTCGCCGAGGCCGTTGCGCGGGCCCGACGCCAGCAGTCGCAGGTCGTTTGCGATCTTGTTCATCGACCCGGCGACCGTCCGCAGGGCGGCGTGGGCCTCGCCCATGGCGTCGTGGGCGGCCTGGGCCTCGAAGTGCGAGTCGGCCTCCCGGAACTCGACGCCGGTCTCCTCGCTGATGTACTCGGCGGCCAGTTCCGGGAAGTCCGGGTTGGTGTTGAGCCCGGTCCCGACCGCGGTCCCGCCCAGCGCGAGTTCCGAGAGGTGCTCGCGGACGTTGTCGACCCGGACCATCCCCTTCTCGATCTGGGTGCGGTAGCCGTCGAACTCCTGGCCCAGTCGGATCGGCGTTGCGTCCTGCAGGTGGGTGCGGCCGGTCTTGACGACGTCGTCGAACTCCTCGGCCTTCTCGTCGAGCGCCGTCGCGAGGTCGTCGAGCGCCGGCAGCACGTCCTTCTCGACGGCCTCCAGCGCCGAGACGTGCATCGCCGTCGGGATCACGTCGTTGGAGGACTGGCCGAAGTTGACGTGGTCGTTGGGGTGGATCTCGCGGGTGCCGATCTCGCCGCCGTAGATTTCGGTGGCGCGGTTGGCGATCACCTCGTTGGCGTTCATGTTCGTCGAGGTGCCCGACCCGGTCTGGAACACGTCGACCGGGAACTGGTCGTCGTGCTCGCCGGCGATGACCTCGTCGGCGGCCTCGACGATGCAGTCGGCCTTCTCCTCCTCGACGAGGCCGAGTTCGCGGTTCGCCTGGGCGGCGGCCTTCTTGACCACGCCCAGCGCCCGGATGAACCGGCGGCCGAACGTGATGTCGCTGATCGGGAAGTTCTGGACCGCCCGCTGGGTCTGTGCGCCCCAGTAGGCGTCTGCCGGGACCTCGATCTCGCCGAGGCTGTCGCGCTCGGTGCGGTGGTCGTCGGACATGTCCGTCACTTCGACCGATTCCGCGTAAAAGCCATCGGAACGTTCTTGCCGGACGGGACTCGGATGGCCGCTCCTCATACAGGTAGCGGGCCGCCCGACTGCTATCGGCACTCGCGTCGAGTCACGTCCAGTCGTCGAGTCCCGTCTGCTGGGTGGCCCCGACGATGCGCTCGAAGCCGCGTTCGACCTCCTCGTCGGGAATCTCCCACGCACGCAGGTACTCGCGGGCGGCCTCGACGTCGGGGCGGATCGTCTCGTCGAACGCGTAGTCGTCGGTGACCGCGGGGTCGAGAAACATCCCGCGGATGCGGTCGGCGTGCTCGACGTGTTCGCCTCGCGCCTCCAGTACCCCCCAGAGGTCCCCGTGCTCCCGGACCGCCGCGACGGCGGTCTTCGGGCCGACGCCGGCGATGCCGTCGTTGTAGTCGGTGCCCATCAGGATGGCCGCTTCGACCAGCTGCTCCCAGGAGAGGTCCAGATCCGAAAGCGTCGCCTCGAAGTCCATCAACTCGGGGTCGCCCTTGCTCGTCAACTGCCGCAGCGTCAGCGGCGCGCCCAGAAGCAACGCGTCGTAGTCCTCCGACCCCACGTAGTCGGCGTCGCCGGCCCGCGCCATGTGGGCGGCCTGGGCCTCGCCCTCGGCGGGCGCCTGGACGACCGGGACGTCCAGGCGGTCCAGCAGTTCCCGGGTCGTCGCGTCGACGAGGTCGGTGATCCGCTGGGTCCGGGACTGCAGGCGGGCGACCTCGAGTTCGTCGCCGCGCTCGCGGGCCGCTTCGAGGCGCTTTTCGGCGCGTTCCTTCTGCTCGCGGCGGCGCTGTACCTCCTCGTCCTTCAGCGAGGAGACGCCGCCGTCGAAGACGAACACCGGCAGCAGGTCGTGTTCGAGCAGTTTCGGCAGTCCCTGGACGACGCCGAGGAGGTTCGGCACCGCCTCGCCGTCGTCGGTGGTGTACACCTCGTCCGCGCTGAACTTCACCGTCGTCGTGAGATACCGGTACAGCCAGTTGTGGGCGTCGACGGCGACCACCCGGCCGTCGAGGCCGTCGAACGGCACCTCCTCGATGGCCGCCAGCGAGCGCAAGTCGGCGTTTCCCATCACCGGCCGGTAGGGGCGGCAGGGGTTTCAAAGCCACCGACCCGGTGTCCCGACGCGACGTGCCGTCGAGGCGGCAAGCGGCCCCGCCGTCCGGGTGGCGAACGGATCGCTCGTTCGGACCGCGACCGCGCGGGCCGGGCGAAACGAGCAGTGAGTATATAGGTATCGGTTCACAAGGTACGGTCGGAGTTCAGAATGGCGAAAGGCACGGTCGAGTTCTTCCACGACAGGAAGGGCTACGGATTCATCGAAACCGACGAACTCGACGACGACGTCTTCTTCCACATGGAGGACGTCGGCGGGTCGGACCTGGAGGAGGGACAGGAGGTCGAGTTCGAGATCGAGGACGCCGAAAAGGGCCCCCGGGCGAAAAATCTCGAACGCCTCTGAGGCTGCCGGACGGCAGGAGGGACGCCCCCACGAGCGACAGCTTCGGTCGCCGCAGGGCGGTCGGCTATCGGCTCCCGATTCGCCGGCGCGATCGGCTGTGGCGAGACATCCACCGTCGTTCGACGCGTCTCAAGTATCCGGATCGACGTCGGGTGACGGCGGCCCGCGCGCTCGCTTCGCTTCGAGGAAGTTCCGCTCGTGCCCGGTGAGATCCCGCTCGGCGAATCGGGCGAGTCCCGCACGGTAGCGGTCAGAATCGAGATCGGTCGCCTGGTCGGCAGCGGGGCGTTCGAGGACGAGTTCGGCGACGCCGGTCGTTTCGCCGGTGTAGGAAAAGCCGGCCCGGTACAGCGCCTCGTAGGCGTAGGGGTTGTTGACCGCGATCGCGACCAGGTCGTAGCCCTGCTCGCCGGCTCGCCCGACCGTCGCCTCGACGAGACGGGGGCCGATTCCCTCCCCCCGGCGGTCGGACCGGACCGTGAGGTACCGCAGCCAGAGCCGGTGCGGGTCGGTCCGGTCGTCGCTGAACGCGACGGCGGCGACCACGTCGCCGTCCCGCCAGACCGCCTTGCCGGTCGTGCTCATCACGAACTTCCCCGCGTAGGCGAACCGCTCGTGGTCCAGATCCAGCATCGGCCCGTCCGGCGGCCAGCCGAGCAGTTCGAATCCCATGTCCGCCGATAGCGGCCGAAGGACTATCCAGGCTGCGGTCGAGTGGGCGCCGGTCACACCTGGACGGCTGCCCCGGTACGGTGGGCCCGGAAAGTCCCACACCTCGGCCCGGAAAGTCCCACACCCCGGCCCGGAGGGTTCCACACCGTTTTACCGCCGCCGCCCCGACGACGGGCCATGAGCACCGCCGGGGACCGCTGGTTCTTCGACCGCGTGGCACGTCTCTACGACTTCGTGATGTGGCCCGCCGACGCCGGCCCCCTCCAGGCGGGCCTGGATCTGGCCGACCGAGAGGTCGAGCGTGTGCTGGATCTGGGCGGGGGCACCGGGCGCGCGGTGGCGGCCCTGCAGGCGGACGACGAGGTGGTGGTCGACGCCTCGCTGCCGATGCTCAGGCGGGCCCACGACGCCGGACTCGCCGCCGTGACGGGGGACGCGGGACGGTTGCCGTTCCGGCACGACAGCGTCGACGCGGTGCTGATCGTCGACGCCCTCCACCACATTCCGGCAGTCGACGCCGCCATCGCCGAGGTCGTCCGGGTTCTCAGGCCGGGCGGCGTGCTAATCGTCAGGGACTTCGACCCCGGGACCGTGCCCGGCCGAGCGATCGACCTCGGGGAAACGCTCGTCGGGATGGACTCGACGTTCTACGGCACCTCGGACCTGGCGAGTCGGATGGAACGGGCGGGACTCCGAGCCACCGTGCCGGACCGGGGATGGATCTACACGGTGGCCGGGGTCGCCACCGACTGATGACCGAGCGCGGGGCCTGCCCCGCTCTCCGGCGGTCGGTGGCCCACTCCGCACGGCCAGGGCCCACGCGGAATGGCCAGAGTCAAATCCCGGGCACCCTGACCCCGGTTCATGAACGTCGGCGTGGCAGCGCTCCGCGGGACCGAACCGGACGCGCGAACGCTCGGGGTCGCCGCCGGCGACGCCGTCGTCGTGGTCGCCGTGCTGACGGCGGGGATGTACAGACACCAGGTGGACCCCCTCGCGGCGCCCGGCCATGCGGCGCTCGTGATCGCGCCCTTTCTCGTCGGGTGGACCCTGGCCGCGCCCCCCGCCGGAGCATACGCCCGGGACTCGCTGGACTCGCCGCGCCTGACGGTCGCGACGGGCGTGGCCGCGTGGGTGCCGGCGGCGCTGGGCGGGGCCGCCATCCGGGCGACGCCCCCGCTCCCCGGAAACGCCCCCCCGACGTTCGTCGCCGTCGTGCTCGGGTTCGGGGGACTGGGGATCACCGCCTGGCGGGCAGTCGTGGCGTGGTCCTGACGGGCGGGTTCGCACGCGTTCTGGAACGGCCCGCTCGTTCGCCACCCCGCCGCAGTCATACGCTCGTCTGACGCATCTTTAAGGGGTAACCGTCGGAACAGCCGCCCGGGCGCGCTCAGGTCTCAGTTCCCATCCTCCCACCCCGCGCGCCCGGAAACCGCGACCGCTCCCACCGTTTCCCCCCCGTTTTCGTCGCCCCCGAAACCACAGGCGTTCCTGCAGGGTCAGGCCTCTCCCAGCAACCGCTCCCGGACCTCGGCGACGGTGTCGGACTCAGCGACGACCGCGACCCTGTCGTCGGCCTGGAGTTCCGTCCCGGGCAGCGGGATTTCGAGCGGATCGCCCCGTCGACCGTGGGCGTAGATGCGAGCCCCATCGGGCAACTCGACCGCGGAGAGCCGTCGCCCGACGGCAGGGGACCCCGCGGGGATCTGCAGCGTGGTCAACTGGAGGTTCTCCGCGAGGTCCTCGATCACGTTGAAGTCCCCGCCCAGCAGGGCCGTCTTCGCGCCCGCGGCGCCGAGACGGGCGGGGTAGACGATCTCGTCGACGTCGTCGGCGTACTCCTCGTAGATGTCCTTGCGGTAGTCCTCGTCGATCCGCAGCACGGTGCGACAGCCGTGGTGTTCGCCGATCATGCAGACGGCGAAGTTGGCGTTGGCGTCCGAGGTCAGCCCCCCGACCGCGTCGACCGTCGAGAAGTCGATCGCGGCGAACGTGCCTTCCTCGCTCGCGTCGCCTCGGTACGCCTCGAACCCCTCCTCGCGTGCCCGCTCGACGCTGGTCTCGCTGCGGTCGACGACGACGACCTCGTGGCCCTCCTCGCGGAGCACCCGCGCGGTCCGGGTGCCCACTCGTCCGTAGCCCACGATGACGAACTTCATAATAGCGAGATACACGACCTGCCATTAAAACGTTGGTCCTCGTTCGACCCCCATATTAGAAATCTTCACCAAGTTGGCTGTGTACTCACGAAACAAAGTCGAAATCCGGTCTATAGATTCGAGATCTTGAGTAACCTATTTAAAACTGGTCGAACAATTATCGGTTACTGACTGGTGAACACGATGTCAGAAGGCACCCAGGAGACGACCCCGGCGGGGGGCGACGACGCGGGCCCGGACGGAGAACCGCCCACCGAGTTGCTGCTCGGCAACGAGGCCATCGCGCGCGGGGCGCTTGAAGGGGGCGTCGGCTCCGTGTCGGCGTACCCGGGGACCCCCTCGACGGAGATCGGGGACACGCTGCGGGGGCTCTCCGACGACTACGGTTTCTATATGGAGTACTCGGTCAACGAGAAGGCGGCGCTGGAGACGGGCATCGCCGCCGCTTATTCGGGGCTCCGCTCGCTGGTGGTGATGAAACACGTCGGCCTCAACGTGGCTGCGGACACGTTCATGTCGCTGGCTCACGCCGGCGTCGACACGGGGCTGGTGATGGTCGTCGCCGACGACCCGAACATGTGGAGTTCCCAGAACGAGCAGGACACCCGCTGGTACGCGCGGTTCGCGCGGGTGCCCGTGCTCGAACCGACCGACCCCCAGGAGGCAAAGGAGATGACGGCAGCGGCCTTCGAGTTGAGCGAGGCGGTCGGTCACCCCGTCATCGTCCGGCCCACCACGCGCATTTCTCACACCCGTGCACCCGTCTCCCTTGACGAAATTCCGGAGGTCGCGCGGGGCGATGGCTACGACCCGGATCCCCAGCGCCACGTCCAGGTGCCCGCTCACGGGCGCCAGCTCAAGCCGAAGCTCCTACAGCGCATCGAGGAGGTCCGGGACGTGCTGGAGGATTCGCGATTCAACCAGGTCGAGACGATCGGCGACCCCGACGGCGTCGGCGTGCTCGCCTCCGGCATCGCGTACAACTACGTCAGGGAAAGCCTCGACTGGCTCGACGCCGACGCCGACGTGTTCAAGCTGGCGACGCCGTACCCGCTCCCGGAGAACCGGGTCGGCTCGTTCCTCCGGGCCCACGACCGGGTGCTGGTCGTCGAGGAACTCGACCCGGTCGTCGAGGATTCGGTCCGCTCGCTCGCCCAGCGGGC
>JAZKSB010000013.1:0-20893 GCA_036626315.1 Halobacteriales archaeon | reverse complement strand
TTCCATGTGCAGGACCTCGACGTCCTCGCTCTCGGTGACGACCTCCGACCGACAGACGCCGCCCATCTGCTGCAGGTCGATGTCGTGGATCGGCTGGTCGATCCCGACGATCGGACAGTCGGTCCCGACGTCTATCTCGATCACCACCCACAGCGGCCGGCGGTCCGACTTCATCCCGTCCACGGTCTCGACGGACCCCGACCCGCTCGACGCGTCGCTCTCTGTCTGCCGGTCCTGGCCCATCGTGCCGGTTCCGGTCTCCGTCCGTTGGTCGTGGCTCATTGCGCTCGTTCCGCCCTCCCTGTTTTGATCGTGGCTCATGGATCCGTGATCTAGCCGACGGGCGTCCGGGACCGTCTGCAGGGCCCGGACACGTCCCGGCACGGCCCCGGGGGGTAGTTCGAACCCCCCGGCGGCGGTCAGCCGCGTCTGGCGTTCACCCACCTATATGTACCGGTTCCGGCCCGTTGGCTCTCACTTGCAATAGTTTCAACTTTTAAGACGCAAGCCGGGAGAACCGGGCCTGCTGGATGCCGACGGCCGGTCACCGACAGTCCTCGTCGGACCCCGACATGAGTTCCAGCACGAGTTTCGCCTCGGCGGACTTCAGTCGGCGCGACAGCGCGGACTTCGAGATCCCGATTTCGTCGGCGATCGAGTCCATGCAACTGTCAGTACACCGGTCGTAGTACCCCCGCTCGACCGCCAGTTCGACCGCCTCCTTCTGTTTCTCGGTCAGGACCGAGAGGTCACACAGCACCGTCGACTCCTGGATCACGTCCTGGCTCACCCCGGACAGGCGCTCGACGTCGACGACGTACCCGAGTTCCCGGAGTTCGTCGATCAGTTCGGGCAGCACCTTGCGGTCCTCGGGGTACACCGACAGGGTGAGGTGCCCGTCCCCGGCGTCCATGACGTGGGGGACACACCCGAAGTCGTTGAACACCCAGGAGATGCAGTCGGCCCCCATCGCCTTGCTCGTGTGTAGCACCTGCACGTCCGCCTCGTCGGTCACGACGCTTGCCTGACACTTCCCGTCTATCTGCTGGAGGTCGACGTTCTGGATGTCGGAGTCGATGTCCGTCAGCGGACAGGCGTCTCCGATTTCCACCCGGAGCACGGCCCACAGATCCCGCGTCTCGGGGCGCGACGTCTCGGCCAGACCCGCCTCTTCGGCAGGCCTGAACGCCGGATTCTCGGACATCCCGGCTAGTCCTATCTGCCACAGGATAATGAGTGTTCCTCAACTCCCGTCGGCCTCCGCGTTGACGCTGGGTCTTGGCTTCCGTGGCCCCACCCGGGAGCGGGAGCGGGAGACGCCGGCCGGACGGAGCCCTTTTGGTCGCAGACACGGACCGTTATCCACATGGGAGATGCATCGTCAGTTCGCGGCACCGGCTTTGCCGAGCGAACGCTCGTCGAGGATGCCCTCGATCGGCTTCTGGAGGCGACGACCGTCTCGCCGGCAGTCGACACGGTGCCGCTGGCGGATGCGGACGGTCGGGTGATCGCGGAGTCGGTGACCGCCTCGCGGAACGTCCCCGACTTCCCGCGGGCCGCGATGGACGGCTACGCGGTGCGGGCCGAGGACACGTTCGGCGCCGCCGAGCGGTCGCCGGTCGTGCTGGAGACCGTCGAGGACGACCCCGCCCCCGGCCAGGCGACGTGGGTCCACACCGGCAGCCCGGTGGCGGAGGCCGCCGACGCCGTGGTCAAAGTCGAGTACGCCAGGGAACTCGACGGGGAGATCGAGGTCACCGACGCGGTGGCGGCGGGCGAGAACGTCAGCGAGGTCGGCGAGGACCTGTCCGCGGGCCAGAAACTGTACGACCCCGGCCACCGGCTCCGGCCGTCGGACCTCGCGCTGCTGCGGTCCGTCGAGGTCGAGTCCGTCGAGGTGTACGAACCCCCGGAGGTCGCCGTCGTCCCGACCGGCGAGGAACTCGTGGCGTCGGACCCTGACCCGGGCGAGGCCATCGAGACCAACGGGATCATGGTCGGGTCGCTGGCCGAGCGGTGGGGCGCGACGACCACTCGCCACGACGTCGTCACCGACGACCCCGAGACGCTGTCGGCGGCGCTCGACGACGCCAGGTCGGCGGACGTGGTGGTCACGACCGGCGGGTCCTCCATCGGCGAGCGCGACTACCTGCCGAGCGTCGTCGAAGACGACGGGGAACTGCTCGTCCACGGGGTGGCACTGAAGCCCGGCCACCCGGTCGCGCTCGGGGCGCTCGGGGAGACGCCGGTGTTGATGCTGCCGGGCTATCCAGTGGCCTGCATCGTCAACGCCTGGCAGTTCCTGCGGCCGGTCGTCCACCGGGCCGCCGGCACGGCGCCCGACGAACCCGCGTCCGTCCGGGCCCGCCTCGGCCGGAAGATCCGCAGCGAACCCGGCGTCCGGAGTTGCGTCCGGGTGAACGTCGAGCGCGAGGACGGCGAGGTCGTCGCGGAACCGGTCCACGAGAGCGGCGCGAGCATCCTCTCCAGCGTCGCGCTGAGCGACGGGTGGGTGCAGGTCCCCGAACCCGTCGAGGGCCGCGACGCCGGCGAGACGGTCACCGTCGAGTTCTGGGAGGCCCACCCATGAGCGCTCCGACCGGGCTTTCGGGGGGTCGCCGATGAGCGACCGCAAGCAGTTCCGCTCGCTGTCGCCGCCGGCGGATCTGCAGGCGGCCATCGACGACCTCGACGTCGCCGCCGGCACCGAGACCGTCCCGCTGCTCGAAGCCGACGGCCGCGTGCTGGCCGAGCGGATCGACGCGGGGATCGACGTGCCGGGGTTCGACCGCTCGACGATGGACGGCTACGCGGTGCGGGCCGAGGACACCTTCGACGCCTCCGAGGGCGACCCGCTCGTCGCGCCGGTCGTCGCGGCGATCCCCGCCGGCGGGGTCGCCGAGACCGAGGTCGCCGCCGGCGAGGCCGCCGAGATCTCCACGGGGGCGCCGCTGCCGCCGGGCGCCGACGCGGTGGTGCCGGTCGAGCGGACCAGCCCCGTCGACGGCGGCCGGGTCTCGATCCGGACCGCCGTCGCGCCGGGGGACAACGTCATGGAGAGCGGCGCCGACGTCGCCGCCGGCGAGCGGGCGCTGGGGCCGGGGACCGTACTGACCACCAGGGACGTCGGCCTCCTGGCGGCGCTGGGCGTCGATTCGGTGCCCGTCGTCGAGGCGCCGACGGTCGGCATCGTCTCGACCGGCGACGAACTCGTTCGCCCGGGGGAAGACACCGATCTCGACCGGGGCCAGATCTACGACCTCAACACCTACGCCGTCGCCGCCGCCGTCCGGGACGCCGGCGGTGACCCGGAGGTCGTCCCCCACGTCGGCGACGACTACGACCGGATGAAAGCGACCATGGACGGGGTGGCCGCGCGGTGTGACCTCGTGCTCTCGTCGGGGTCGACCAGCGCCAGCGACGAGGACGTCCTCTATCAGGTCGTCGAGGACCACGGCGAGTTGCACCTTCACGGCGTGGCGGTCAAGCCCGGCCGGCCCACCATCGTCGGCCTGTTCGGCGGCACCCCCTACGTCGGCCTCCCGGGAAACCCGGTCTCGGCGCTGAGCATCTTCCGGTCCTTCGTCGCCTCGAAGGTCCGCGACGCCGCCGGGCGTCCGGAGCCGCCGACGGCGACGCTTGCGGGGACGATGGCGGCCCCGCTGCGGTACAGCGAGGGCCGCACCTACCTGCTCCCGGTCGCCGCTGTCGAGGACGGCGGCGGCGACGTGCTCGTCTACCCCGTCGACAAGGGCAGCGGCGCCATCACGAGCCTCACGGAGGCCGACGGCGTCGTCGAGATGGCTCCCGAGACCGAGCGACTCTCGGTCGGGCAGTCGGTGACGGTCAAACTGTTCGACGCCGCCGACCGCCCGCCGAGCGTGCTGGGGATCGGCGAGAGCGACCCCCTGGTCGCCCGGGTACTCGACCGCCTCGACGGGCCGCGGTATCTCGGCCACGGGACCCGCGAGGGCAGACGCCGGCTCCGGGACGGCGTCTCCGACTTCGCAGTGCTTGCGGGGGATTTCGACGCAAATGGCGAGGAACTCGCGCGGTTCCGCCGCGAGTGGGGGCTGGTCGTTCCGCCGGGCAACCCCGACGATGTCGAGGGGCTCGCGGACCTGCCGGCGCTGTCCGGGCGGTTCGTCAACCTGGCACAGTCGTCCGGCCTGCGGGGTTCGCTGGACGACCGCCTCGACGCCGTCGCCGACCGCTCGCGCGCGGACCCGGCCGGCACGGTCGACGGCTACGAGCGCCCGGTCAACGGCTACATGACCCCCGCAAAGCGGGTCGAAAGCGGCGACGCCGCGGCGGGACTCGGCCTCCGGTTCACCGCCGAGTCCCTGGACGTGGACTTCGTCCCGGTCGCCGAACAGCCGGTTCAGGTGGTCGCGGCGGCCGACAGACTCCCCAAGCCGGGGACGGAGCGGCTCGCCGAGGTGCTGGCGGAGGCGGTGCCGGAACTGCTCGCGGACCTGCCTGGCTACGGCCCCGCGGAGTGACTGCCGTCCGGGCGCTCCGGCGTCAGGATTCGGCCGCGTTCGGCGCCACGCCCTCTTTATTCGTGCAATAATCCGAAGTAACCGATACGAGGCCGGCGATGCCAGGTTCTCACATGAGCACTGCAACCCACCACGGCGCCGGGCACCGGATCGCACAGGCGGGGATCGGGCTCCTGCTCGTCGCGATCCTGTTCGTGGTTCCGCTGTCGGTCGTCGTCCCGATCGGCATCGCACTGCTGGCGAAACCGCCCGTGGAGGCGGCGGCCATCGTCCTGGTGCTGTCGGGGGCGACGGTCCTCTACTGGGGCACCGTCTACCACTTCGAGTCGAACGGGCTGGCGGTCTCTCGCTGAGGGTCCGCCGCCCCGTCGGCCTCCTCGACGCGCCTTACTCTTCGACGCCCGTCGACGACGGCCTCCAGTCCCGGGTCCCGCCGTCCGGGCCGCCCGCGGAGTCACTGGACTGGTCCGCCGGTTCCGGCAATATTGCACAAAATTTGCACTTCTACCCGGCGCAGACGGCGACGGAGTACCCGCAACTCGTCGCCGTCTTGCACGACAACCGTCCCCACGGTCGTCCGGATCGGTCGAATACCGGTTGTTCTCACAATATTGGAATTGGCGTGCATTATTACCCCTCCGTCTCCATAGGGCCACGTGTAAGGTGACACAGATGGCAGGTTACGCAATCGTGCTTGCGTCGGGCAAGCTAGAGCGGCTGTTTGCAGTAGCGAACGTCGCGTCGATCGCAGGCGCGTCAGACGTCCCCGTCGACGTCTTCCTGACCATGGACGGTCTGGAGGCGTTCGACGAGGAGGTCATCGAGAACGAGAGCTGGGAGTCCGGCGTCGTCGCGGAGGCCATGATGACCTCCGAGGACACCGACGTCCCGATGTTCTACGAATCGATGGGGCAGGCCAAAGAGATCGGTCCGGTCTCGATGTACGCTTGCGAGCTGTCGATGGACATCCTCGACAAGTCCCTGGAGGACTACCACGAGATGATCGACGACGTGCTGGGCGTCTCGGGATTCCTGTCGATGGCAGAGGACAAGCAGATAATCTTCGTCTAAGGTGATCAACATGAGTGAAACTATCGACGCCGACGTCACGATCGACTCGAAAGGAGCCGGCTGCCCCGGTCCGCTGATGGACCTCATCGGCAAGGTCAAGTCCGCCGACGTGGGCACCGTCTTCGAACTGCAGACGACCGACAGCTCCAGCAAGTCCGACGTCCCCGAGTGGATCGACGAGAGCGGCCACGAGATGCTTGAGATCGTCGACCAGGGCGACTTCTGGAGCATCTACGTCGAAAAGACGGGGTAACATGGAGCGCATCGTCATCATCGGTGGAGGGACGGCTGGCACCGTCATCGCCAACCGCCTCTCCGACAAACTCGCCCCGGAGTTGAGCCGCGACGAGGTCGAGGTGGTGGTCATCAACGACGGGCCGGACCACTACTACAAACCGACCTACCTGTATATCCCGTTCGGGCTCCGCGAGGTCCACGACGCCAAGGAGCCGCTGGCCGACCTGCTCGATAGGAAGGTCAACCTGGTCGTCGACCGGGTCACAGGCATCGACACCGACGACGAACGGGTGTCGCTGCAGGAAGGGCGACCGATGGACTACGACCACCTCGTGGTCGCCACCGGTGCGGAACTGGCCCCGGAGGAGACCCCGGGGCTGAAGGAGGGCGGCCACCACTTCTACGGGCCCCAGGGCGCCACCGAACTCCGGGACGCGCTCGCGGAGTTCGAGGAGGGCCACCTCGTCCTCTCGGTCATCGGCGTCCCCCACATGTGTCCCGCCGCGCCCGTCGAGTTCGTCCTCATGGCCGACGAGTGGTTCCGCGAGCAGGGCCGTCGCGAGGACATCGAGATCACATACACCTACCCGATCATGCGGGCCCACGGGCTTGAGCCCGTCGCGGAGTGGGCCCAGGAGCGGTTCGACGAGCGGGACATCAACGTCGAGACGCTGTTCAACGTCGAGGAGATCGACCCCGACGAGCAGACGATGTACACGATGGAGCAAAAGGAGGTCGACTACGACCTGCTCGTCGGGATCCCGCCACACAAGGGCGATCCCATCGTCAAGGAGTCCGGTCTGGGCGAGGACGGCTGGGTCGAGGTCGACCGCCACACGATGGAGGCCGAGAACGCCGAGGACGTCTACGCCGTCGGGGACGCCGCCGACATCCCGACGAGCAAGGCCGGCAGCGTCGCCCACTACGAGAGCGGCCCCATCGCGGACCGCATCGTGAGCCGCGTCCGGGGGCAGGTCCCGACCGCCCGGTTCGACGGGAAGACTATCTGCTTCCTTGAGGCGGGACTCGAAGAGGCCATCTTCATCGAGTTCGACTACGAGCGCACGCCGGAGACCCGCGACGAGAACAAGTACATGCACTGGGCCAAACTGGCGTACAACGAGTCCTACTGGCTGACCGCCAGGGGGAACGTCTGAGGTGATCGAGGATGGGTGAATCCGAACTCGAAGACCTCGACGCCGAGGACGTCGAATCGCTGAACGAACTCATGGCGGCCATCGACGGCAACGAGGAGGACCTCGTCGAGATGGTCGAGCGCATGGACGACTTCAACGACATGCTGGACATGGTCGACCTCGGCAGCAGCGCGATGGACGACGAGATGGTCGTCCTGCTGGCCGGCATGGCCAACTCCGTGGGGACGCTCGCCGACAAGGCGACCGAACCCGAGACCGTCCGCGGCATCGAGTCGGTGCTGCACGCCGTCGGCGACGCGGCGGGCGACCTCGACGAACCCCCCGAGAAGGTCGGCATGATCGGCCTGATGCGCGCGCTGCGCGACCCCGAGGTCCAGACCGGACTCGGCTTCGTCATCGCGCTCGCCCGCAGCCTCGGCAGCGACCTGAATCGCCGCTCGGAGATGCGGCAAGGGTAACTCTCAGCCGGCCCGTCCTCCCGCGTGACGACGGCCACGCGCCCGACCACCGCAAGCACTGCGTCTGCCAGTCTGTACTCGCCAACTGCGCCGGCGGCCCTCGCTGACGGTCTGCGACGGCGCGGTCGCCGCTGGCGCCGATGCGGCGTGGCGACCAGCGGCTGCCGATTCGTCTCGGACCGCTCCCGGGCCACCCGCGACTGCGCAATGTGAACCGTTTTGGTGCTCCCGGCGGTACCACCAGCCGTGCCCTCGACACCCCTGTCGCGGCTCGCCGACCGTCCGCTGTTGCGCCGGGTCCTCCGTCCCGTCGTCGCGTTCGTCGCCGTCGTCGGCGTCGGCGTCGCGGGGTTCGTCGGTCTGGCCGACATCTCCGTCGTCGAGGCGACGTTCTGGCTGGTCGATCTGACCAGCGTGGCGTTGCACTTCGAGAGCCACGCCGGCGCGGGCGAGGCGACGAAGGCCTTCGCGGTGCTGGTGCGGGTCGGCATCGTGCTCGTCGGCCTCTGGTTCGGCGAGACCGTCTTGGCGGCCGCCTTCGGGGGCCAGATACAGGAGGAACTCAGACGCGTGCAAACCGACGCAGCCATCGACGACCTGAGAAACCACGTCGTGATCTGCGGCTACGGGATGTTCGGCCGGACGGTCGCGTCGACGATGGACCGGCGCGGCCGGGACGTCGTCGTCGTCGAGACCGACGTGACCGAGGCCGACCGCGCCCGCGAGGAGGGCCACTACGTGCTCGAGGGCGACGCCCGCCGCGAGGAGGTGCTGCGGGAGGCCGGCGTCGAGCGCGCCGGCACGCTCGTGGCCGCGATCGACGACTCGAACGCCAACGTCCAGATATCCGTCGTCGCCAGCCAGCTCGCGCCGGACCTGCGGGTCGTGGTCCGGGTCGGCGACGAGATGTACGAAACGCTGGCCCGGCGGGCGGGCGCCGACGAGGTGATCATCCCGGAGGTGCTCAGCGGCGAGCGCCTCGGCGACGAACTGTAGCGCCGGGCGACGAGCGCCTCGGCGACGGGCACCGACAAGGCCGGTCGCCGGCATCGCCCGCCCTAGTCCTCGGTCGTCGTCCGGTCCAGATCGATCTCGCCCCGGTAGATGTCGACGCCGTCCTGGACGACCTTCTCGCCGAGGACGGCGCATTTCACCCGCATCGGGCTGATGTCGACGCCCAGCATGTCGATGGCGTCGTCCCGATCCAGGTCCGCGACATCGTCGAGGGTCATCCCGGGGAGTTTCTCGGTCAGCATGCTCGCGGACGCCTGGCTGATCGCACAGCCGTCGCCCCGGAACGCCACCCGCTCGATGGTCTCGCCGTCGTCGGCGAGGTCGACGTCGACGGTGATCTCGTCGCCGCACATCGGGTTCTCGCCGACGTGGGAGAATGTCGGATCCTCGAGTTCCCCGTAGTTGCGGGGGTTGCGGTAGTGCTCGAGGATCTGCTGTCGATACATGTCCGAGCCCATGCTCATCGTGCCCGGCCGTAGGCGTGAGCGGACCAAAAGGGTTCTCCCGGCGCCCCGGCCGCCGTTGCCGCCCGCGGGGGTCCACTTAGGCGAGGTCCACCTAGGCGAAGACGTCCCGCGCCCGCCCGACGGCATCCAGCAGCGCGTCGACCTCCTCGCGGGTGTTGTAGACGTATATCGACGCCCGTGCCGTCGCGGCGACGCCGAGTTTGTCGTGCAGCGGCTGGGTGCAGTGGTGGCCGGCCCGGATGGCGACCGCGTCGTCGTTGAGGATCGACGCCAGGTCGTGGGCGTGGACGCCGTCCACCGTAAACGAGACGAGTCCGGTCCGCTCGTCGCCGGGCGGGCCGTAGACGGTGATGCCCTCGACCTCGCTCAGCCGGTCGTGGGCGTACTCGGCGAGGTGCTCCTCGTGAGCCAGGACCCGCTCCATCCCCAGGTCCTCCAGGTAGTCGACCGCCGCCGCCAGGCCGACGCCCTGTGCGATGACCGGCGTGCCGGCCTCGAACTTCCAGGGCAGGTCGTTCCAGGTCGCGTCCTCCCAGTCGACCCGGCGGATCATCTCGCCGCCGTAGAGGAACGGCTCCATCTCCTCCAGGAGGTGTCGCTTGCCGTAGAGGCCGCCGATGCCGGTCGGGCCGAGCATCTTGTGCCCGGAGAACGCATAGAAATCCGCATTCAGCGCCTTCACGTCGACCGGGCGGGTCGGCACCGCCTGGGCGCCGTCCAGAAACGCCAGCGCGTCGTGCTCGTGGGCCATCTCGACCAGTTCGGCCGCCGGGATGACGGTGCCCAGCGTGTTCGAGACGTGGACCGCAGAGACCATCTCGGTGGCCGGGCCCACGATCTCCTTTGCGGCCTCCATGTCGAGCCGTCCCGCCCCCGTGACGGGGATGTACCGCACCTCGGCGCCGGTTTTTTTGGCGATCTGCTGCCAGGTGACCAGCGAGGAGTGGTGCTCCATCTCCGTCAGGGCGACCTCGTCGCCCGGCTCCAACTCGTTCAGCCCCCAGGCGTAGGCGACCAGATTCAGCGACTCGGTGGTGTTCTTCGTGAACACCATCTCCTCGCGGCCGTCGGCGCCGACGAACTCGGCGACGCGGTCGTGGGCGTCCTCGTAGGCAAGGGAGGCCTCCTGGCTGAGGTGGTGCAGCCCCCGGTGGACGTTGCTGTTGGTCTCGCGGTAGAAGTCCGCGATGGCGTCGACGACGGGGTCCGGCGTCTGGCTGGTGGCGGCGTTGTCCAGATACACCAACCGGCTGCCCTCGAACTCGCGGTCGAGGATCGGGAAGTCCTCGCGTATCCGCTCGACGTCGAGCTGTTCTGCATCCTGGATGCTCATCGTGACGTGGCTAGTCGTTGGAGCACAAACACTCCTTCGGTCCGGTTGACCTGCGGTGTGCTGTCGTCGTTGTCCCCGGCGAGATAGGAACAGGTCACGTGTCTCTATCATGGATATCCGGAGTCAGCGGGCACAGGAGACTGCTGTACCGCTTTGAGGTGGCTTCCTCCGGCAACTATCAGGAAGAATGTAACTCGACATTACAACTTGTTAAATAGAATTATATGTTGTCCCAAGTTGAGAATTTATCATGACTCAACGAACCGCTATGATGTTCGTCGACGCGCAAAACCTGTTTCACGGCGCCAAATCATACGATGATTCGTTTCAATATGACTTCGAAGCCCTGCGCGACGAATTGATGGATGGATACTACACAGTTCGGTCGTACTGGTTCGACTCGTACAAGGACAAGTCGAGCAAACAGGGATTCTTCGACCAGTTACGAATGAGCGGATATCGAGTGACGACAGTCCCGCTTCGACGAAGAGGCGACGGGCACGTGGAGAAGGGCGTTGACATACAACTTGCCACGGAACTGATAGCGCAGGCATACAACGGAGCGTACGATGTTGCCATTCTGGTGAGTGGCGATGCGGACTACGCAAGAGCAGTCCGGTACGTTCAAGACCAGGGAAAACGCGTTGTCGTCGCGTCGTTTGAAGAAACGACGAGCTCGGAAATGCGGAAATTAGCCGATGAATACGTTGAACTCGACAGCATCGCCTCCGCGATCGAATTTGAGGGGTAATTTTGCAGGGATAGGAGCGCCACCGCCACACCCTCTCGGGTGGTGAACCTTCCTCGAGGTTGAATCGAGCAGGTGAATGCCAGTGGTCGCCCCCGGCCATCGTTTTGGCCGGACGTTCGTCCATCCCTGCTTCGTTAATTTGCGTTTAGAATGAGGGGGTTGAACGGGCATAAGTCTTTCTTGATTCCCTGGCACTGACGTCAAATTTACCGTCGTCCCTGGCGCTGGGAACCGGCCGCCGATTCGTCAAGTAACGCCCCTCGTCTCATCACAGCCGCAAGAACTGCGCGTGCTGCGTCCCGTCCAGGTCCAGCACCTGCGCCTCGTCGACGAACCCCTCCTCGACGGCCAGGTCGACGACGTCGGTGCCGACGAGGTTGGCGACGTCGGCGTCGGCGAGACTCTCGACCACCCGTTGCTCCTCGACGGCCTCGCCGCCGTAAAACTCCTCGGTGACCGTCAGCGACACCTCGCCGTTCTCGAAGGTCTCGCCGAGGACGTCGCGGTCACAGACCGCGACCAGCAGTCCCTCCTCAGTCCGTCGCTCGTTGAGAATCATTCCCTGACGATCTCCTGTTCGGCCTCCTGGCGGAGCTGTTCGGCCTCGTCGGCCAGTTCCTCGGCGCGCTCGTACTCGCCGAGTTCCTCCAGCGCCCGGGCCTTCTCCTCCAGGATGCCCGGCGTGCGCATTCCCAGGCGGACGGCGTTGTCGAAGGCCTCGACGGCGTCCTCCGCGAGGCCGCGCTCCAGCAGTAAAAAGCCGCGGTTGTACCACGCCTGCGGCGAGCGCTCGTCGATCTCGACGGCGCGCTCGGCGTGTTCGAGGGCCTGCTCGGTCCGCCCGGACTCCCAGAGGGCATACGCGAGGTTCGTGCGGGCGGTCGCGGCGTGGGGGCTGTCCTCGTCGATGGCGATGGCCTCCCGGTAGGCGCCGACGGCGGCGTCGAACTCCTCCAGTTCGGCGTGAGCGGCGCCCTTGTTCACCCAGGCCTCCTGCTCGACGAGGGGGTCGTCGGCATAGCTGGCCGCCCGCTCCATGGCGTCGGTGGCCTCCTCGAACCGGTTGATGCTGATGTACTCGATGCCGACGTCGACCAGCTGGTCGGCGTCGACGTCGTCGGGCCCGACCTGCCGGTCGTCGAGCAGGTCGGTCACCACCCGCGAGTCGACGGGGTCGACCTCGTCGGGGCCGACGTCTATCTCCGGCGGGTCCAGGTCGAACCCCTCGTAGGGGTCGTCGAACCCCCCGCCCGAGGAGAACTCGTGGTCCTCGTGGTCGCGCTCGTCGGTCATGTACCGTCCTTATCCGAGGCAGGGGGTTAAGGGCTACGCCTCGACGGGTTACGTCCGTCCCCAGCGAAAACGCCACCGTCCCCCCACGCCGGGACACCACAACGCCTATTTTCGCCCGCCGACGCCGCTACGGTGTGATCGCATCGCTGCCCGACCTGCTGCGGCTGGTCGCCGTCCCGGCGCTGGGCTGGGCGGCCTGGCGCGACCTGCAGGTCCGGCGGGTGCCGAACCGGCTGTGGTATCCGCTGGCCGCCCTGGGGGCGGTCCTGCTAGTCTGGGAAGGCTGGTCGGTCCTCGCCGCCCCGGACCCGACGGGCTACCGCCGCCGGCTGTTTCTGGTCCAGGTGGCCGTCAGTCTTGGCGTGGTCGTGCCGCTCTCGTATCTCGTCTGGCGGGTCGGCGGCTTCGGCGGCGCGGACGCGAAGGCGCTGATGGCGCTGGCGGTGCTGTTCCCGACGGTCCCGACTTACGCCGTTCCGCCGCTGGGCGGAGGCCCGGACGTCGTGTTCCCCCTGACTGCGGCCACGCTGGGGGCGTTCTCGCTGACGGTGCTGACGAACACCGTGGTCGTCGCGATGGGCTATCCGCTCGCGCTCGTCGGCCGGAACCTGCTGGCCGGGAACGTCTCGCCGCTGATGATCGTCGGCACCCGCGTCCCCACCGACTCGATTCCCGACCGCCACGGCAGCCTGCTGGAGACCCCCGACGGTTGGACCCGCCGGGGACTGGACGTCGACGCCCTCCGGATGTACCTCCGGTGGCGGGAGACGAGCCTCGCGGAGTTGCGCGCCGACCCCGCACGCTTCCGGGACCCGGCGTCGCTGCCCGACGACCCCGCGCAACCTGGAGACGGTGCCATCGCCGACGGCGGCGTCCCGGAGGGGGCGTCCGGGCAGGTGGACGACGCCTCGGCCACGGCACCCGACGACGCCTGGGGTGCCGAGGCGTTCCTCGCGGACGTTCCCCACGCCTGGGGGACGACCCCGGACGACCTCCGGGACGGCCTGGAGGTGCTGACCACCCGCGACGCGGTGTGGTACTCGCCTGGCATCCCCTTTGTCGTCCCCATGTTCCTGGGACTGGTCACCGCGCTGGTCTACGGCGACCTGCTCGTGTCGGCGATGCTGGCGGTCGGGTTGGTCTGATCGGCCGCCGGATCCGGCGAGCCCCGACTGACGGTCCCGCGATGGCCCGACACAAAAGACCTATGACCGGGAGTGGCCACCCTGCAACCATGAGCGACACCGGCGTCGACATCGAGTTCGGCGAGGACGGCCTGGTCCCCGTCGTCGCCCAGGACGTCGACACCGACGAGGTGTTGATGATGGCCTTCGCCGACCGGGAGGCCGTCGAACGGACCCTCGACTCCGGCCGGGCCCACTACCGCTCCCGGAGCCGGGACGAACTGTGGGAGAAAGGGGCCACCAGCGGCCACGTCCAGGCGGTCGAGGAGGTGCGGGTCGACTGCGACGGCGACGCCCTCCTCTATCGGGTCCGCCAGACGGGCGGCGCCTGCCACACGGGCTACTTCTCCTGTTTCCACCGGGCCGTCGAGTCGGTCGAGCAGCGCGACGACGGCCTCGTCGCGCAGGCCGACATCGTCGGCGAGGAGGTGTTCGACCCCGATGTCGTCTACGACTGACGCCGCCGCCGTCGAGCGGTCGATCGAGCGTCTGCGCGGCGCGGCGGACCGCCTCGAGGAGGCCGAGCGGCGGGTCGAGACTGCAGGCGAGGACGACCTCCGGACGGTCGCCAAGGTTGTCGAGGACGTGGAGACGCTGCTGGCCCGCTACGAGGAGCGCGCGACCGGCACCGGCGACTTCCAGGCGTTCGTCGAGTTCGAGGAGAAGGTCGCGAACCTTGTCGAGGGCCTGCCCGGAGACCTGCCCGAGCGGGAGGCCTTCGAAGACGCCGGCGACCACCTCGACCAGCGCCGCCTGAAGGACGCCCACTTCGAGCGGGCCCGCGAGGCCCTGGCGCCGGCCCGGGACCTCGCCGCGCGGCTGGACGAACGTCGGGACGCCCGCGACGCCTACCGGGAGGCCCGCAGAGCCGCCACGGAGCGCAGGCGGCGGCTGGACGCCGAGATCGAGGACCTCGAACGTGTCCGGCGGCTCGGCGAGGCCGACCTGTCGGCCCCGACCGGGCGGCTCCGGGAGCCGATCGAGACCTACGACGACGCCGTCGCCGACGCCTTCGACCAGTTCAAGCGAGAAGCGAGCGCCCGCGAGGTGCTCGCCCTGGTCGAGCGCACGCGGGAGTACCCGCTCGTGACGTACCGCCAGCCGCCCGAGGACCTGCTGGCGTTCGTCCGCGACCACCCGGCGGGCGCCGAGACCATCCCGGACCTGCTGGAGTACGCCGACTACTCCCGGTCGAAGTTGAGCCACTACGTCGAGGACCCCGACGCGCTCAAGCGGGCGGTCGCGACACAGCAGACGTACCTCCGGCGGCTGGACGCCGAGCCGCTGACCGTCGGGTGGCCGCCGCCGGACGCGCCGACGTTGCGCGCCCGGACCCGCGAGTACGAGTCGGTCGTCCACCGATTCGCCGGCGAGGACGTGACTGCGGCACTCCGGACCGTGCGGCGGCTCCCCGTCGAGACCGACTACGAGCGGCTCCGGGAGGCCGCCGTCGCGGCGGCGGAACTCGACGACGACGAGAAACGGCTGGTCGAGCGCGGCGAACTCGAAGCCCGGCTGGCGGACCTGCGCGAGCGCCGGGACGAACTCGCCGCCGCGCTCGAGGAGCACCCGGAGCGATGATCGTCGGCGAACTGCTGGAAGCGGGCGTCGAACTCGCCCTGGAGGCGCTGGTCGGACTCGGGGAGCGGACGGTCGGCCGGATGCGCTCCGGGGACGCCGGCGACGGCGCCGACGACTGATTCGCAGTCGTGGCGTCCCGTAGTCCGCTGGCTACAGTGCGTCCGGGACCGTCGTCCGACAGACCGCTGGCTACAGCGCGTCCCCGATCTCCGTCCGGATCTGTTCGGCCCGCTCGTCGTCCAGGTCGCCCGGCTCGAACTCGAAGCCGACGTCGTCGCCCTCCGCGCGCGGGACCACGTGGACGTGGCTGTGGAACACCTCCTGCCCGGCGGCGGCACCGTTGGTCTGAAACAGGTTGTAGCCGTCCGGGTCGAGGGCGTCCTCCATCGCCTCCGCGACCTCGCGGGCGGCGTTGAACACGGCGGCGGTCGTCTCCGCGTCCATGTCGGTCAGCCGCTCGTGGTGGGTCTTGGGGATCACGAGCGCGTGGCCCTCCGCGACGGGGTTGACGTCCAGGAACGCGAGCACCTGGTCGTCCTCGTAGACGTCGTGGCTGGGCACCTCGCCGTCGACGATGCCACAGAAGATGCAATCCTCGCTCATGGCCGGGCGTTCGGCCCGGTCTGTCATAGAACCTGGGTCGGCCCGCAGGCGACCGCGACTCGGCGGCAACCGTGGGAACAGCCCCGGCGTTGCTGAGCCAGGGTGACCGCGAGCCGGGTCAGACCTCGGCTTTCGCGTCCCGAAGCGCCGTCTCGACGCCCCCGGCCAGCGATTCGGCTCGCGTCTCGTCGCGGGCCTCGGCGTAGATGCGCACCACGGGTTCGGTCCCGGAGGGCCGGGCCAGCACCCAGGCGTCGCCGTAGTCCAGGCGGTAGCCGTCGGTGGTGTCCAGGTCGGCCCCGGCGTCGTGGGCGTGCTCGGCTGCCGCCTCCAGCATCGCCTCGCGCTGGCTGCTGTCGTCGTACTCGATGTTCACCCGCACGTTGTGGTAGCCGGCGTAGGGGGCGACCACCTCGCTCGCGGGCTGGTCGGCCACCAGTTCCAGAAAGCGCGCGGCGGTGTAGATGCCGTCCCGCGCCAGCCGGTAGTCCGGGAAGAAGATGCCGCCGTTGCCCTCGCCGGCGACCGGAACGTGGTTGCCTGCCATCCGGAGTTCGCGGACCCTGGTGATGATGTTGGTCGAGCCGATCGGCGTCAACGCCAGGTCGGCGCCGACCTCCTCGCAGACGTCGACGAGCCGCTGGGAGACGTTGACCGCCGAGACGGCGGTGTCGCCCGCCGACAGGTCCGCCGCGGCCAACGCCGCGAGGGTGGCGTCGCCCTCGACGTACTCGCCGCGCTCGTCGAAGAAGATCGCCCGGTCGGCGTCGCCGTCGTGTGCGATCCCGACGTCGGCGTCGGCGGCTTTGACCAGTTCGCCGAGGTCGCCGAGGTGCTCGGGCACCGGCTCGGGGTAGCGGCCGGGGAACCGACCGTCGGGCTGGGCGTGGACGGTCACGACGTCGACGCCGAGTTCCCTGAAAAAGCGGGGGCTGCTGAGCGACCCCGCGCCGTGGCCCGGATCGACGGCGACGGTGAGGTCGGCGTCGGCGATCGCCTCCCGGTCGACTGCGGCGAGCACCTCCTCGACGTAGCGCTCGCGGGCGCCCTCGACCGTCCGCAGGTGGCCGGTCCCGTCCCAGCGGGCCGTCTCGTAGTCGTCGGCGAGCAGCCGCTGTTCGATGCGCTCCAGGTCGTCGCGAATCAACTCGATGCCGTCCGGCCCGACGAGTTTGACGCCGTTGTACTCCGGCGGATTGTGGGAGGCCGTGATGACCAGCGCCGGGACGCCCGCTCGCTCGCAGTGGGACTGCACGCCTGGCGTCGGGACGACGCCCAGACGCTCGACGTCGGCCCCCACGGAAGCGAGACCCGCCGCCGCTGCCGCGGCGAGCATGTCGCCGGTGGCGCGGGTGTCGCGTGCCACTGCCGCGCGGTCGACGCCCCAGAACGACCCGGCGGCCTTTGCCACGCGGGTGACGAACGCCGGCGTGAGGTCCTCGTTGGCGACGCCCCTGGCGCCGCTGGACCCGAATATCTTCATTCGGTCCGACGGTGGGGCCCCCGGCTTCAAATGGATTCCGGAGCGTTGGCGCCCCGCCGGACGCCCCACACGCGTCGGCGAACCTGCAACGCCTTTGGGGCCGCGTCGAGAACCGGGAGGCATGTACGACCGGAGCCGCGACCTGTACGACCGCGCGCTGTCGGCCACCCCCGGCGGGGTCAACTCGCCGGTCCGGGCGAACTATCCGTACCCGAGTTTCATCGAGCGCGGCGAGGACGCCCACGTCGTCGACGCGGACGGCAACCGGTACGTCGACTACGTGATGGGGTACGGCCCGCTGCTTCTGGGCCACACCCTGCCCGACGAGGTGATGAGCGCCGTCCAGTCGCAACTGTCAGCGGGACCGATGTACGGCGCGCCGACGGAGGTCGAGGTCGAACTCGCGGAGTTCATCGCGCGCCACGTCCCGGCCGTCGACCAGGTGCGGTTCGTCAACAGCGGGACCGAGGCGACCACCTCCGCGGTTCGGCTGGCGCGGGGCTACACCGGCAGCGACCACATCGTCGTCATGCAGGGCTCCTACCACGGCGCCCAGGAGTCGACGCTTGTCGAGGGCGAGTCCGGTCGGCCCGGTTCGCCGTCCTCGGCGGGCGTGCCCGACGAGTTCGCCGAGCACACCATCCCCGTTCCGTTCAACGACGCCGAGGCGGTCCGCGAGGTGTTCGAGCGGGAGGCCGAGGGGCCGTTCGGGACCGCCCCCGACGTCGCGGCGGTCATGGTCGAGCCCATGCTGGGCAACACCGGCATCGTCCACCCCGAGGAGGGATACCTGGCGGAACTCCGGGAGATCACCCGCGAGCACGGCGCGCTCTTGATCTTCGACGAGGTGATGACCGGCTTCCGCATCGGCGGTCTGGGCTGTGCGCAGGGCGCCTTCGCCGTCGAGCCCGACGTGACGACCTTCGGGAAGGTCATCGGCGGCGGCTTCCCGGTCGGCGCCGTCGGCGCGGGCGCCGAGATAATGGAGTCGTTCGCGCCCGTCGGCGACGTGTTCCAGGCGGGAACCTTCTCCGGCCACCCGGTCACGATGACCGCCGGACTGGAGACGCTGCGGTACGCCGCCGAAAACGACGTCTACGACCGCCTGCGCGAACTGGGCGAGATGCTCCGGTCGGGCCTGCAGGACATCGTCGAGGACCAGGCGCCCGAGTACACCGTCGTCGGCCGGGACTCGATGTTCAAGCTGCTTTTCACCCGCGAGGCGCCCGACACCTTCGAGAACCACTGCGCGGCCGGCTGTCGCCAGCGCGAGTCCTGCCCGCGCCACGGTGTCTGCCCGAAAAACGGCGGCGACGTCGGGGTGGCCAACACCGAGCGCTGGGAGCGCATCTTCTACCAGGAGATGCGCGACCGCGGCGTGATGCTGACGACCAACCAGTTCGAGCCCCAGTTCATCTCGGCGGCCCACACCGAGGACGACATCGAGGAGACCCTGGAGGCGTACAAGGACGCGCTGTGAGCGGGGCGGCGGCTCCGTTTTGCTCGTGGCCCGGCGAGGACACACTGCGTTCCGCTGAAAAACTATAAACGAGAACGTCGCCAAGTAGCCAGCATGACGATCACCCGCGACGACGACGTTCTCGGCGGCGAACCGCGCATCGAGGGGAGCAGGGTCGGGGTTCGTCACGTCGCCGCGCGGGTTCTGGAAGCGGGTCAGGAGCCAGCGTACGTCGCCGACCAGCTCGGCATCTCTCTGTCCGCCGTCTACGAGGCGCTGTCTCACTACTACGCCAACGTCGAAGAGATGCGGGACCTCGAACGGGAAAACGAGGTGGCTTTCGAGCGCGTCCGCGAGTCGTCGCTACGGCCGAAAGAGCCGGTTCGCTGACGGTGGTTCGGATCCTTCTCGACGAACACGTCGGTCGACTCTTCGAGCGACTGCTTCGGGAACGCGGGCACGAAGTGACGCAGGCGAAAGACCACTTCGGCGAACGGACCGACGATGCGACCCTTCTGGAGTGGTGTGGCGAACGGTCGGTCGTCCTCCTGACGAACAACGCGAAGGACTTCGAGCCGCTGCACCGCGACGTCGAACACGCCGGCGTGTTTCTGTACCACGACCAGTCGCTCCCGGACGCGGACCCGGAAGGGCTTGCACGCACCGTCGACGAGGTGTTTGCCCAGTACGACGCAGCGAGCCTCGAAAACGAACTCGTCGAACTCGACGAATGGTACGAGTGGCTCCACGCCGTCGACGGGGACTGAACGGCGAGCTACGACGACCCCACGCACCGCATCCGGAGGTGGTTTCAACCTGCGCCGCCGACCCGGGACCATGACCACCAACGGCGGGACGGTCCGGCTGGCGACGCGGTCGTCGGACCTGGCGCTCCGGCAGGCGGCGTCGGTCCGGGAGGCGCTGTCGAGCCGGCGGTTCGACCTCGAACTCGTCGAGGTCGACACCCGCGGCGACCAGGTGCGCGACGAACTCATCCACCGGCTGGGCACGACCGGGGCGTTCGTCCGCAGCCTCGACGAGCGGGTGCTGGCGGGCGACGTCGACGGCGCCGTCCACTCGATGAAGGACGTGCCCACCGAGATTCCCGAGGACCTGGTCGTCGCGGCGGTCCCCGAGCGGGCGACGGCGAACGACCTGCTGGTGACCCCCGAGGGCCGGTCGCTGGCTGATCTGCCCGACGGTGCGACCGTCGGCACGGCCAGCCTCCGGCGGGGCGCCCAGATCCGCCGGGAGCGACCGGACCTGGAGATCGAGGGCCTGCGGGGGAACGTCGACACCCGCGTCGAGAAACTCCTGGCGCCCGGCCTCCAGCGCGAGCACCGGCGCCGCCTCGACGCCGAGGATCCCGACCCGGGAGAGGACTTGGCTGGCGAACCGGAGGAGACGACCGACGGCGAGAACGAGGACGGAGACGAAAGCCAGGACCCGAACGGAGACGACGGCGACGAACTCTCCGAGTTCGACCGCTCCCTCCAGGAGTGGTTCGACGACCTCGCGGAGATCGAGCGCCGCGCGCTCGAACGCGACGTCGGGGTGGAGTATGACGCGATCGTCCTCGCGGCTGCCGGCCTGGAGCGAATGGGCCTGCGCCGTCAGGTCGGGACCCACGAACTGCCGACCGACGCGTTCGTCCCCTCCGCCGGCCAGGGGGCAATCGCAGTGACGACGACCGACGGCGACCTCGCGGAGACGATCCGGAGCCGCGTGGACCACCCCCCGACCCGCGTCGCCGCGATGACCGAGCGGGCGGTGCTGTCGGAACTCGGTGCCGGCTGTGTCGCACCCGTCGGAATCCACGCGGTGCTCCAAGGGGAGTACGTCACCACCGCAGTCCAGGTGCTCTCGCGGGACGGCAGCGAGGCGGTCGAGGCCACCCGCGACCTGCCGGCCGAGCGCCACGTCGCCGCCGCCCGGGAGTTCGCGGCGGACCTGGCCGACCGCGGCGCGACGGAACTGATAGCGCGTGCAAAGCGGGACGACGCCGACGACCCGAAGCGGGGTGACTGACCGTGAGCGAACCCCCGGACGCGGCGGCAGACGCCGTATCGGCCGCCCGCGGCGCCGCCGAGCGCGACGTCGTGGCCGCGGTGTTCCGGCCCGACGACCACCGGCTGGCCGAGGCCGTCGAACTCCTGGAGTCGCTGGGCGCGATCCCGGTCCCGGACCCGATGCTCGCCGTCGAGCCGACCGGGGCTGCGCCGCGGGCGGACGCCGACTACGCCGTCCTGACGAGCACGACCGGCGCCGACCTGGCCGCCGATGCCGGCTGGGACCCCGGC